>JBAUTB010000021.1:0-2179 GCA_049582005.1 Gloeobacterales cyanobacterium
TATATCGAGGGGGAGTAGGAGTGAACGAGAACGTGCGGATGAACTTTATTAATCCGAGTGAGAATGAAAGACTGCTTATCTGGGCGCGCCATAGGGCAGCAAGGGATGCGCTCTCCTTCGAGGAGGAACAATCTCAAGAGGAAGAGAAAAACCCGTTTCCGTTAAAGGGGGATAAGGGCGCAACAGAACCCGAGTAAGTGCGTGAGATCACTCCCAGACACAGGACGCTCAATGCCTTGGAGGGGATCGAACAGAATGGAAATTATGGCTTCCTGATTTATCGATTTTTCAGCCTATCACTCGCGCTAAATCAGCGCTTGATGGGGTTCTTTGCACAACCCCTCAAAAAGGTATAGCCCACAGTGAGATGCGTGAGTCTCATGTCAAGGAGTACTTTGATCTCCTTCCCTAATCGAGCAGTTACTGCATAGTCAGAGAACGCTGTAGCAGAGGTTCTAACGTTTCATAAGGTCTAAGACTTTGTGAGAAAGGCAATTTGAGACATAAATTGAGACATGAGATGAGCATGTCTCGAAAAGTAGACCTTCTGAGACACTCCTGAGTAAGAAGAGCATTGACGTAGCGATCACATTCAAACAAGCCGCTGGTTTAACGAATAGCTAGAAGCTAGACAGAAGAGCAATTTGACAGCAATCAGCTTGATAAATATTACAATAAGACTCGTCTGTCTCACTGTGGACTATACCTTTTTGAGGGGTTGTGCAAAGAACCCCAATAAGGCTATTTGAGCCCAACGCGCCAAAAATGTAAAGTTAGCGCTAACGGGATAATTTAAGACATAGTCTAATTAGAACCAAAACCTTTATAAGCCAAGCTTTTCAGTCAACCTGCGCCTTCTCATTTGATGAATAGGTATTGGTTTTCCATCGTGCGAAATCATAGCCCATATTTAATTCAAATGCACCATGATTATGGCAAAGGTTTTCGCACTAGAAATGCAGAAAGTATACTTTTCGCACTCTCTGAAAGTCCCTTTGATACAAGCACCAATTTACTGTTAAACCATAAGTATCTCGGCTACTTTTACATTTTTGGCACGTTGGGCTCAAATAGCCAAATCTGGACAAGAACCCATAATTTCCGGAATTCACATCTGTGACACCTGTGCTCAAACTTGACTCAGTGTGTATGGTGTGTAATAATTAACCCATGGATAGCCGGGACATCATTGCCCGATTACAACGCGGAGGTTGGCTTTTGGTCAATGTTCGCAGCTCTCATCACAACTATCGCCATCCTACTCATCCCGGAAGGGTGACTGTGCCACATCCCAAAAAGGACCTGCCCATGGGCACTCTTCGCAGCATCTTTAAGCAGGCTGGCTGGGACTGGCCGCCAGACTGAGGTACAAAATATGTTTTATCCCGCTGCCCTTCATAAAGACCCCAATACCGCTTATGGTGTCACTATTCCAGATTTACCGGGCTGTTTTTCCGCTGGAGATACCATCGAAGAGGCCATCGCCAACGCAACCGAGGCCATCGAGTGTCATATCGAAAGTCTCCTCCTCGATGGTGATGAGATCCCAATGCCCGCAACCATCGAAAATCATCAGCAAGAGCTTGACTATGCTGGAGCTTTTTGGGCGCTCATCCCCGTAGACTTATCAAAGCTCTCTGGTTCAACCAAGCGGGTCAATATTTCTATGCCCGAACGTATTCTCGGCAAGATTGACGCTTTTGCAGAAAATAGGGGTGAAACCCGATCTGGACTCTTAGCAGCGGCGGCTCTGGAGTATATTCACGCTCATTCTCCTCAAGAAGTGGCCTAAGACAGAACAGCGAGATGGACTTCCTCCCAGGCCCGAACTACTAAACTATTGAACTTTTAAACTATTCTTTTTTATTCCTTTCTGACTCCTGAATGCTTATGGGATGGTTAGGGGATTCAGATCCGAATGCTGTTAACTTAAGGCTGAAACCGTCGCCATCATTACTTGTTGGGTCATTCCTTCCTGGCAAGTATGTCTCTAGTGGTGTCGCGTACCGGGCGTTGCTCAATGGCGGGATGAATTTAAATACCATCTGGATAAAATCCCTCCACTAGAGAGGCTTTCATGAAGGGGCAAAATTACATTCATCCCCAAATTTAGCAACGCCTGATTATTTATGCGGATTTGGCATAAGGTCGGTAATGGCGATCACAAATTGGAGGGTGT
>JBAUTB010000022.1:0-10073 GCA_049582005.1 Gloeobacterales cyanobacterium
GCAAAGAGGCTTTTACTGCAATCAGGCAGCTTATGGACAAAGGTCATCGAACAAACCAACTATGCGCTGGAATGTGGAGCCCTCTTCTCGTTGCCGTCAGAATTTACGTTTGTGGAGCAGGGGGGAGTCCGCTTCCTGGTGCGCATCCTAGCCAATCTCAATCGCAAACAGGAAGCAAAAAAAGCCACTAAGGCTCTCGGAAAAGCATTCAATCCCTTTCTTCCCTATGAAAAGGACCTATTTGTTGCAGACATTTCCAAAACTCATGTCTGTCTTTTGAATAAATACAATGTGGCCAACTACCATCTGCTCATCATCACACGAGCGTTTGAGGAACAGGAAACCCTGCTTACCCTGCAAGATTTTGAGGCTCTATGGGCGTGCATGGCTGAATTTGAAGGTTTGGCCTTCTATAACGCAGGCAAAAAGGCTGGGGCGAGTCAGCGACACAAGCATCTGCAACTCGTCCCCCTACCGCTTACTCCAGAAAGTCTCCCCATCCCCATAGAGCCCTTGCTTACCACCACCACCTTTCAAGGGTCTATCGGGAAAATACCCGGACTACCTTTTGTCCATGGTTTTGCGCAGCTAGACGCTTCTCTCGTAGCGTTCCCCTTGAAAGCGGCGGCAGCGACCTCTGCCCAATATCACGCCTTGCTTCAGGCTGTGGGATTGAGTAACTCTAGACCAGGAAATAGACAGTCCGGAGCTTACAATCTCCTCGTGACGCGGCGATGGATGTTGCTGATACCCCGGTCACAGGAAGATTTCGAGTCCATTTCTGTGAACTCCTTAGGCTTTGCCGGGGCCCTCCTTGTCCGCAATGAACAGCAACTGGAGCGGCTGAAAAACTACGGTCCTCTAAATGTGCTGAAGAGTGTTGCTTTACCGATATAGCCCTTCTTCATGGCCAGGGGTGAAATCAAGAGTCCTAGACGAGATGGTCTGGAGCTAAAGCACAGGGGTGGCCATCCCCTATTTCTATTTGGAGGGTGGCATGTTCAATTTCGAACTGGTCATGGAGCGCCTTGCAGGTCGTTGCAATGAAAGCATCTCCCGGAAATCCTGTCGGGATAACCAAGTGAGCCGTTAAGGCCGTCTCCGTGGTGCTCATCGCCCAGATATGCAAATCATGGACTTCTATGACACCAGGAAGACCTCCAAGATAATTCTTTACGGCTACGGGCTCAATGCTCTCCGGTACCCCATCCAGAACCAGATGGAGGGCATCCATGAGTAATCCCCAAGTACCTACCAAGATAACAACTGAGATCACTAAGCTCATGGCCGGGTCTAACCATGTCCAACCAGTAGCCAGTAAGGTCGCTCCAGCCAACACCGTTCCCAAGGATACCGCCGCATCGGAGGACAGATGGAGAAAGGCCCCACGCAGGTTCAGATCTTCCTTTTGTCCAGCCATGAAAAGAAGGGCACTCACTGTATTGATTACCACTCCAATCGCAGCTACCCCAATGACGGTTTGCCCAGCCACAGCACCGGGGTTCCCCAAACGCTGGATCGCTTCCCAGGCAATAGCGCCCACCGCGACGAGGATAAGAAATGCATTTAAAAGCGCCGCAAGAATAGAAGAGCGCCTGAGTCCATAGGTGCGACGGGGAGAAGGCTCCCGGCGGGCTAGTACACTGGCACCCCAAGCCAGAGATAGTCCCAACACATCGCTCAGGTTATGCCCTGCATCCGCTAGCAGAGCCAAAGAGTTCGCAAGCAAGCCATACAGCACTTCTATACCGACGAAGCCTAAGTTGAGCCCAACGGCTATCACAAAAATGCGATTGTAGTTACTCGGACCGTGTCTATGGGAATGTTCATGATGGTGTGACATTTTCTAAGATATCCCCAGAGAACGGAGGTCTCACTTCTCTTAGCTTAGTTCTTGCACATTCCATACAAACAGTGTGCAACATAAAAATAATGTTTATATAATGATTATTAGGCTTATTAATAATCATTATCATTATTAATTTGTTTGGACAAGAATAATACTCATTATTTTACCGTTATCCATCCATCTCTCTCCAATGAATAAACTTCTATTAAACGTGGCCTTATTGATTGTGTTACCTCCCGTCGGCCTATTCCTAACGATCACGGACAGGAGTCTCTCAGTCGAGACCAAAACCATTACCTTAAGTATTGGGCTGACCATCGGCACAGTTCTTTACGCACTGCTTTATCTCTTCATTCGCCAATTGTTTGCTCCAGTGGCCTGAGAATGTTTTGTCGATCAAGGACTTTGACTACTCCCGCCTAAGTAGAGAAAAATTTGTTGGGCTCAAGGGGCGTGTGCTGATCGAACAGAAGTTTGACTAGCTTGTTAGAAGCCCACAAAAGACTTGAGACGAGAGACAACTTAGGAGCAGTTAGGGAAGTTATGTTCTCGAACTTCCTGCCCCCATCGTAAGACCGCTTGTTGCACCTGGGTTCTCAAGTTGAGGTAGTCGGGCGCAAAAGGGGGTCTTGTTTCGGTTAAGCCCAAGAAATCATGGGTAACCAGTACCTGACCATCGCAGTGTGGACCTGCTCCAATCCCAATCGTCGGGATCGTCAAGGTATGGGTAATTTTTTCAGCCAATGCACTGGGAATATGTTCCAGCACTAAGGCAAAAGCTCCAGCCTTTTCAAGCTTAAGGGCTTCTTCCAGCAAACGGTCCTGTTCCTCTGGTTCTTTACCGCGCTGGCTAAAACTCCCCAATTGATGAACAGATTGGGGGGTAAGACCAAGGTGAGCCATTACCGGAATACCGACTTCCGTCAATTTTCTGATCGTCAAAGACATGGCTTCAGACCCGCCTTCTAGCTTAACGGCTTGCATTCCCGCTTCTTTGAGAAAACGTCCTGCCGTATGGAGCGCCTGTTCGGGAGAGCTTTGATAGCTAAGGAAGGGTAAATCTGCTACGAGAAACGCTCGTTCACTCCCACGTCGTACCGCTTTGCAGTGATGCAGCATCTCTTCTACTGTCACGGGCAACGTGGAGTCATAGCCTAAGGCCACCATGCCTAGGCTATCCCCCACCATCAGGATATCGACACCGGATTGGTCCAGAATGCGGCTCATGCTGTATTCATAAGCCGTAAGTACAACCAAGGGGATGCCTTGCTTTTTTGCTTTGCGGATATGGTTGAGCGTAATTCGGGTAGACTGCATACTCTGGATCTTAACTGCTCCTGTGCCCCTAGCTAGGAACCCCTCATGGACCTCTTGCGGAGTTTACCGATTGGGCTCTATATCGAGAAGCCTCAAACCTGGATTCATCAACTGGATCCACGCACAAAACTTCTATGGGCAGTGGGTATTTTGCTCGTTTGTATTTTGACGGAGTGGCCTTTTCGTTGGGCAATGGTTGGACTATTTTTCATCGTTAGCCTGCTCAGTGGTTTACCCGCGCGATTACTGGTTAAGCAGTGGGGTGGGCTGTTCTGGCTAGGAGCACTCGTTCTGGGGAGTGCCATCCTGGCACCCGATGGTCTTTTGATAGACCCTCAGCCCCGCAGTCCAGTCCTGGGAACTAACCTTCCTCAGCCTACGGACTACACGTACACCCTCGCCCAACTGGGTTTTCTAAGCATTACGCGCTACTCTTTAGAATTTGGCCTCCAGGTAACGGCCTCTTTGCTCCTGTTGTTTGTTGGAACTAACCTGCTTTTGACGACCACCGCTCCGGAAGAGTTAGCCCTGGGGGTAGAGCGGCTCCTTTCCCCCCTCAAGCGTTGGGGTGTCGATGTGGATGAGGTGGTCTTGACCCTGGCCTTAGCCCTGCGCTTTTTCCCTTTGGTGGTAGAAGAAGTCCAAAATTTAGTGCGCTCCGTACGGACCAGGGGAATTGATTGGAAAAGATTTTCCTATGGCAAACAGGCCCGTCTTCTTTTGATGGTGAGTTCCACCCTGGTAGAAAATTTATTCACTCGTTCAGGACAAATCGCCCAGGCGATGTATACCCGAGGTTATACAGGACCCAGCAATAGACTAGCGGGACGCACGCTCTCTTTTTCTGCTCAGGACTTCTGGGCTTTTGGGGTCTTCGGTCTGTGTCTGTTGGGACGATTTTTAGTTTAAACAGCTTAAGATTACAGGGTAATATTCGAGAAATGTTATGCGGCTGGAAAAAGACTCTATGGGCACCCGCGAAGTCCCAGATAGAGTCTACTGGGGTATTCAGACCTTGCGGGCAGTTGAGAATTTCCCTATTAGTGGCCTAAAACCACAACCTGTTTTTGTCACAGCGATGGTTCTGATTAAAAAAGCGGCGGCCCAGGTTAATCGGGAGCTAGGCTGTATTCCTCCTCAGATTGCCGAGGTCATTATTCAGGTCTGTGATGAAGTTTTAGCAGGAATGTTGGCTGACCAATTTGTGGTGGATGTGTTTCAGGCTGGAGCGGGTACTTCTTTTCATATGAATGTCAATGAGGTATTGGCGAACCGAGGCTTAGAACTGCTCGGTCATCTGAAGGGGGCCTACGAACATCTCAGTCCCAATGACCATGTGAACTATGGTCAATCCACCAATGACGTAATCCCCACCGCTATCCGCGTGGCCACAATCCTTGCCCTCCGGGATTTCCTTCCAGTCTTGGAATATCTGGCAGAGGCCTTTGAGGAAAAGGGAGAAGAGTTTTTATCTATTGTCAAAGCGGGACGAACCCATCTGCAGGATGCTGTTCCCGTGCGGTTAGGAGAAGAATTCCGGGCCTATGCTCAAATCCTGCGAGACCATGACCAAAGGCTTGAACAAGCCTCACTCGGTCTGCGCACCCTAGGCATTGGCGGGTCTGCGGTCGGTACTGGCTTAAACACCCATCCGCTTTATGCACCTCGCATGGCCGAAGTCCTCTCGGTATACACAGGACTTACCTTGTCACCCGCCTCTCATTTGATGGCTTCGATGATGAGCCTGGCTCCATTCGTTCATACTTCAGGAACCTTGAGGAACCTGGCCCAAGACTTGACCAAAATTGCCAATGATTTACGCCTAATGGATTCTGGACCGACCACCGGCTTGAAAGAAATCAAGCTCCCTCCGGTACAACCAGGGTCTTCGATCATGCCCGGTAAATATAATCCTGTTATGGCAGAGATGCTGAACATGGTCTGCTATCAAGTCATGGGCTTGGACCAAGCCATTATGTTGGCTGCTCAAGCAGGGCAACTGGAACTGAACGTAATGATGCCTCTAGTCGCCTATGACTTGCTCCACCAAATTCAGATCTTGACCAATAGTTTGACCGTATTCAGAACCCATTGTGTAGCAAAAATTGAAGCGAATCCAGAACGCTGTCTTGCCTACGCAGAAGGTTCACTTTCGCTGGTCACCGCGCTGAATACGCACATTGGCTATCTCAAAGCCGCCGAAGTCGCCAAGGAATCTCTAGAAACCGGAGTCAGCATTCCCAAGATTGTCTTGGAAAAGGGTTATCTTTCCGAAGAAAAGCTCAAGCAGGTTCTGAATCTAATGGAAATGAGTGCGTTGAAATCCCACCAAGAACTGATTAGGACAGAGACTCCCGCCTCATAAAATAGAGGTCCAAGTAGTGTCAGCAAAGCTAATAGGTCTTACATTCCCATGTGTGAATCGCAAACATGGTTACCAATTCAAAGATGGTAAATTTTCTGTCCGCTAAACGCTATCGGTCACACTGCTGAAATTAAAAGCCTTGACCCGCACCCCAGGCACCACACTATGACCATAGCGCTGAACAGTACTGAGGGCGTCCACATCTCTGAACATATCGGGCAAGCTCTGGTTGAATCGCAAGTTTTTAATGGGGTAGGCAATCTTGCCATTCTCAATCCAGAACGTGCCATCACGGGTCATACCTGTAACCACGAGCGTTTTCGGATTCACATAGCGTACATACCAAGCTCGACTCACCAAAATCCCCCGCTCGGTTTGGGCGATCAAGTCTGTCAAAGGTTGGTCCGTTCCCACCATCACCACAGGATTCATCGAACCCGTCGGTGCTTTCCCTTGCTGTTGCGCCCAATAGCGCGAATAAGAGAGCGTTTTAGGGATTCCACGCTGAATAATATCCAAGGCCCCGTTCGGTAAACCATCTCCGAAAAAAGTGCTTCCTTGCAACAGGGGATGGGCAGGGTTTCGCTGGACGTGCACGAAAGGGCTGAACATGGCTTCGCCCAACAGATTTCCCACTGCTTTACCGGACTGATCAGTACGGGACATAAACGAACGCCCTTCATCGGCAGCCCGTGCATCCAAATTCCAACTCAACCAACTGAGCAAGTCTTGAAAAGCCGCTCCATCAAAGACCACCGGGTAACTACCAGGACTGACTTCCCGAGGTTTACGAGATTGGAGCGAACGTTCAATAATTTGTGCGGTCAATTCCTCCATCGGCAACTGATCCACAGCCCATGCGGTGCGCTGGCTCCAGCCAGAACCATCCTCAATACGGGCCGTAAACCCAAAATCTGCCTCTGTATATCGGTTGTAGGCCCTCAAGCCCTCGGAATTGCCAATCGCTCGCACAGAGGATTCTGTACTCAGAGTCCCAGAACCATCTACCCCTGCCTGTTTACTCAGGGCACACACCCGTTGGATCATAGTGCCCCGTTCCAGGGGAGAAAGGGTTGCCGTTCGTTGATCAAAAGCAGGCGTGCGTTCTTCGTAGGCTTGCGGCGCTAACAGAGGAACCCACTCCGGATCTTCTGGAGCGATGCGGGCTAAGGCTTCTGAACTGCGAACCACTGCGGCAATCGCTTCCGGGTCCGAATCGGTCGTGGAAGCCGAAGCGTGACGGGAGCCAAAGTAACTGGTGACGGTCAAGGTAAACCGAGTACGGCTCAGGTTTTGGGTGATTTGATTGCTGGAATAGCGTGCCAGCGCTTCTTCCCCAGCCTTGATGCTGACAAAAGCACTTTCTGCTTGCGAGTGTTTTAGGGCTTCTTCCACCAGAGTAAGGGCCTGGTCTTTATCCATAAGGGTTTCTGCCCCGGCCAAGCTCACTGCGGTCCCCCAATCTGGATATTGCGCACCCGCACAGGCACACAGGCATGGGTCATTTGCGCGATTTGCATCGGCTCTCCCTTCCCGCACATATTCGTTCCACACTGCTCCCGCTCAGAAGCTGGACCCAAGGCATCCACACTGTTCCAGAAATCTGTGGTCATCGCCTGGTAGGTGACATCTTTGAGCATCCCCACCACCTTGCCTTTCTCCACCTTCCAGAAAGCATCTCCCCCGAACTGGAAATTACGTCGCTGCTGGTCAATCGAAAAGCTGCCAATGCCGTCGATCAGAATGCCCTCTTCGGTATCGGCAATCATTTGGGCCAAAGTAGCCGTATGCGCACCGCCTTCAGGTCCCGGCTCTAAACCCAAGTTCGGAATACGGACCATCGGCACACTGGCCCAGCTATCGGCATAGGCACAGCCATTACTAGTGCCCCGCCCTAGTCGATGGGCCGTCTCTCGGTCGGTGAGATAGTCCACCAAGATGCCATCCTTTACCACATGCCAATCCTGAGCAGGGACCCCCTCATCGTCATAGCCCAGGGTGCTTCGTCCTCCCGGTTGTGTCCGGTCAGCCCGAAAGTTGATCCAAGGCGCTCCATATTGGAGTTTCCCCTGTTTCTCTGTTGTAGCGAAACTAGTGCCAGCGAAATTAGCCTCATAGCCGTACACCCGGTCCAACTCTGTCGGATGCCCCACCGATTCATGAATGGTCAAAAAGAGGTTGCTGGGCTTAAGAATCAAAGTGGTGCGTATATCCTGCGGCCCTTTGGGAGCATGGACTTTTTCAATGGCTTCTTCAGCGACTCGGTCTACTTGGCTCAGGAGGTCCGCTGCCTGGATGTGTTCATAGCCCAAATTCAGAGGGGCCCGTTCATAGCCACGATTCTGAGCATCGCCATGAGCAACCGCAGTACAACCAAATCCCGGATAGCTACGATAAATCGTCTGGTGGATTTCAGAGCCTTCGGTGGAAGCAAAGGTCTTTTCTTCGCGGGTGAAATTGAGGAAGGAATAAGCTTTTTTAACCCCTCGCTCGCCATAGCTCAGCAGTCTGTCGTTCAGCTGCATAAGTAAAGCTGCTTTTTCTTCAATCGGAATCGTAAAAGGATCCACCTCGATGGGGGTCGCATAGCGAGCGCGGTAAGCCTCAACCGGTGCGAGAGAAACCCGTGTTTGTTGGGAAAGCCGACTCCCTTTAGCGATGTCGATAGCCAGGGCAACCATGCGCTCTATTTCAGTGGATGTATTGCGATGACTGGCCGCAAAACCCCACGCCCCCTCCAGGAGAACCCGCACCCCAAAACCAGAGCTGACATTATCGGCCAGATTGCTCAAAGAACGGTCACGGGCATAAAGATTCTGAACATGGTAGGTGCAGAAACGCGCTTCTCCATAGGAACAGCCTGCTTTACGCATCAGGTCTATCGCCAAAGTAGCGAGCGAGGCAGCAGTAGTAGGTGCAGGAGCTTGTACCATATCAGAACTGAATAAAGTTGGTAGCCCATTCTAGCCCCTAGCGTCGGGATAGAGATTTTCTCTGTGGCATCCAGCCACTTCCGTTTTCTATTCTCTACTGACCCAATAACGTGGCTCCATCGATCATTAACCTGCTAGAGAAGACCTCTGTGACCCACAGAGCAACGCTAGCTCTTTGTCTTGCTTCTATCGCCTGGGGATTGTGGTGGCTGCCCCTCCACTGGTTGGCCGCGAAAGGCTTGTCTGGTTATTGGCAAGGGGTTGTACTCTATGGCTGCGGAGCGATGATGCTTGCCCTACCCCTCTGGCAGCACCGTCAAAAGGTGAATCTCAAAGTCCCGCTCTTGTGGGTGATTAGCCTATCTACGGGTTTGGCCCTCGCCCTGTACAATGCAGCACTGCTCTCCGATGAAGTGGTCCGGGTAACACTGTTGTTTTATCTAAATCCGATTTGGTCGACTATTCTTGCTTTGATAGTGCTCAAAGAACCGATCCGGCTGATCCGGCTGGCTTCCATCGCTATTGGATTACTCGGTGCGGGGGTGGTACTGGGGAGCGGAGGGGAGATCCCGATACCCCATGACCTGGCAGAGTGGATGGGACTCTTGGCTGGTATGGGCACAGCGGTAGGATCAACCTATGTGCGCAAGGCAGAATTAACGAAAGGAACAGTATCGATTGGGGGTCTTGAACAGACCTGCACAACCTTTATGATTGCGAGCATCGTTGGCCTTGTCTTTGCGCTCTGTTTACCTCCTACCAGCACTGACTCTGTTCCTTCTATCAGCAGCTTTTGGAACTTACTTCCCTGGGCTGCGGGCATTACCATCGTCTGGCTACTCCCCCAAACCTGGTTCTATTTTTGGAGCGCTAAACAGCTTGACCCAGGACGGGTATCTCTTTTGATGTTGTTTGAAGTGCCTGCTGCCGCTATCAGTGCAGCGTTCATCCTGCATACGCCGTTAGGCTGGAGTGAAATCCTTGGCTGTGCCCTAGTCATACTGGCAGGCTCCGCTGAATCTTTTGAGCGACCCTCTGTTCTTGAGCCTGGTTTTGAACAAAAAGATTAACCCAATGGCTTTGCATGCGCACCTGTGGGAGACAATATAGCGGTACAAAATCTTTGTTTTCGGTAACCGATGGCTCAAGTACTCCAAGTTGACCCTTCCCAAAAGACCCTCCACTTTGGAGAACAAACCACACCCCTAAAAGGTCCGATGGCTGATCTTCTGGTGGAAGCCCTATTGACTATGCTGCCCGCCGAAAAAATGCCGATGATGGCTCCAACGACAACCCGAGGCTACACCCTGGCGAGTATTTCCCAAGAGGACTATGACCAACTGGTCACCTTGGTAACCGAGGTCAATCAGGCCTTTAATAGTGAAGAAGTACTTCGCTTAAATTTTCGAGGACGGGGACCAGGAGAGCCCTTACAGGCCAAAATCTTACTGGGAGAGAAAAGTGTAGTGAAGAGTGTGGCAACAGCAATTCTAAATTCAAAATGTAGCAATCGATAAACTCGTCTGGGCGCATCTCAGAAAGAATAACTAGGAGGAGTTTAAGCGTCGTTTAATACGCCGAGAAGGTAGCTGTTCGGTTCGCTCCAGCA
>JBAUTB010000023.1:0-37919 GCA_049582005.1 Gloeobacterales cyanobacterium
ATTAGCTATCACCATCCCGCCAGCAATAACGACTGCTGCATATACGCTCCCCAGTTCAGAAAATATTAGGGTCACCGATAATACAGGCCAGCCCATTGCTTTTCAGACGGCATTACAAGAACGCACCATGCAGGTTACTTTTAGTCAGCCTGTATCCCCTGGTCAAAAAATCACAGTGCAGTTATATCCGATGTCCAATCCCCATATTGGCGGGAGTTTTCAATTCGGTATTTCTGCCTTGCCCGCAGGTAGCCAACCACAGGCTCAATTTCTCGGCTTTGGACAGTTAACGTTCTACCAGGGTGGTAGGCGGTAAGAAAGTTCTCTGTTTTCTCTTCTCTAATGAACAGATTTTGGGAAAATCAGGACTTACGCAAAGAATGTTCATAATCCATCCCTTGGGTCACAATGGCAGGTAATGACAGATTCGGTCAAATCACTAATTAAGAGAGGAGAAACGCTATGGCAAACCTGACGGTATGGAAGTTTAATACTGCAGACGGTGCCCGAGGCTCTCGGTCATCCAACATAAATCGGATCAAGTGCTTCCAACCGTCAAAGAGGAAGTATTTGGTCAAAGTCTGAATATCGTGAAAGAAGCCTTGTCGCGTTCCGCGTTGCTTTCGTATACGTTGATAGGCTGAGTCCACCAGGTGCAACCCTGTGTGAAACAAGAATGCCAACAGATTCAGCATCAGCAGCACAGCGGCTAGGTGCTCTTTACCATGACCAAAATTGTGCTCTAAGTGATATCCCTTTGTTTTGAGCACCTTATGTCCTTCGTTTTCCCCTTTCCATCGGGCCCGACCAGCACTGACAATCTCGCCCACGCTTTGGTCACGTATCTGACGGTGAGTGATGAAAGCATTGTGATACATTTGCTTGCCATCAGCGGCACGGGTGACGATGACCTCGCACCAGTTCACCATCACCGCAGGCTGCTCCTCCCGCAAGGGCACGCGATTGCAGTAGCGATACCGACAAATTTCATGGTAGCGACCATTCCAGCCCCGAGTCTCTAGATGCTGAATCTCTCCTATTCCCTCCAAATAGTCCACCCATTAACGACTGGAGCCTAGGTTGTCGAGATTTTGAATTTACAATTGCTGTCAAAAAAGCTAGATAGTGGCTCTCCATGAAAATAAGGCCATGACACTCTACCTGGTTTCTACTCCCATCGGAAATCTAGAAGACATTACCTTGAGAGCTTTGCGGTTACTCAAGGAAGTCGATCTGATTTTGGCGGAAGATACCCGCCACAGCCGTAAATTGTTGAATCACTTCGCAATTACGACACCCTTGGAAAGCTACCATCAACACAGTGGTCCTAAGAGAGTGCAAGCGATTGTAGAACAGCTCTTACAGGGTAAAACGATGGCCTTGATCAGTGATGCCGGAACTCCAGCGGTCAGTGACCCTGGGCTGGAATTAGTCCAAGTCTGTATTGCCCAAAATATCCCCGTAGTGGCGCTACCAGGAGCTAATGCAGTCTTAGCTGCGCTGATTATTTCTGGCTTGCCTACAGACCGTTTTGTTTTTGAAGGCTTTCTGGAGGACAACCAGGCAAAACGCAAAGAACAAATCACGGCCTGGAAGACAGAGCCTCGGACCATCGTTTTCTATGAAGCACCCCATCGTCTGAGAAAAACCTTAGCGGAATTGCTCGCGATGCTGGACCCGCAACGCCCTTTGGTCTGGACCCGTGAACTTACTAAAATCCATGAACAGGTGGGACGCGGTAGTTTGCAAGAGGTTCAGCATTATTTCCAGGAGCACGAGCCCAAGGGAGAATTCACGTTAGTCTTAGCCGGTATTACGGAACACCAACCGAGAGACCTCAGTGATGCCGCTTTATCCCAAGAGCTGAAGTGCTTAGTCCAATCAGGACAGTCTCCATCGGAAGCTGCACGTATCTTGGCAGAGGAGACAGGATTGCCGCGCCGCCGAATTTATCGGTTATCGCTGGAACTAGGAGGTTTTTGAGGTTGGGCAATGGCTCTGATTTTCTGGATGATCTCATGAACTTTAGCTTCGTCCAGTTGCCCTTCATGGCGATCGAGCTCATGGGCTAAGTGTGCTACGTCTGTAATGTATACGCCACGCAGTTTCATCGGCTTTACTTGAGCACGCGTAAAGCACAGGACTGGATGAACCGTTAAGTCTAAAGCCCGCAGCGCATCAGCGAGAGAACGCGTTTGGGCCACAAAGTCTTTCTTAGGCCAGACCATTCCCATCGGCTGCCGAAAACCAATGCGGCCTTGGGAAACCATCATCGTTCCTTGCTGGCTCTTGGTCTCTATAATAACGATGCCTTTCGGACCGACTAACAGATGGTCCACATCCCCAATATCTTTGAGCAAAATGTTATTGAACAGATGCCAGCCTTCTCGGTCGCGTAGTAGCTCTTTGATATGAGCAGAGACTACTTCCTCTGCCTTGGCTCCCCGGCGTGCATTGTAGACTAGGCGACTTTGTTGATTGAGACGGTAGCCTAAAAAGATAGATAGCAAACAAAGTGCAGAAGTGAAAAAGACATCCCTAAACACAAGGGCTGCTACCATCGCCACAATGGAGAAAAATATGGAGAAGAAACCTAGATTCAGAGCGGTGAAACGGCGCTTTTTGGCTAGCCCCCGAACGTAAGAACCTGCTGCGTTAGTTTCCAACTCATCGTTATCTTCCATAGGTGCGGATTGAGATGAGCTCACAGGCGACCTTTCTAGTCTCTCAGGACAGGATTTCACATATATCTAGTGTACCTGTTGGACTGTTCTGCTTGGAACCTCTTAAGGGAAACCACATAATGACGACGGTAAATGGAACAAGTTAGCATAAAAGAGACAGTAGTTAGTGTAGGGACGTCCATGGGATTTTTTGATTCTGAGATTGTTCAAAAAGAAGCAGCGCAATTTATGCAGGACTATCAAAATCTGACAGCCCTGGGTGGTAAGTATGGCCAATTCGACCGTGCAGGCAAGGAAATGTACATTGAACAGATGGAAGACCTGCTCAGTCGCTATCGCATCTTCTTAAAACGCATGGAGCTTTCTGATGATTTTATGGCTCAGATGTCCATGAAGCAGATGCATGAACAAATTGGTAATCTAGGAATAAGCCCAGCACAAATGTTTGAGCAGATGGAGCGGTCTTTAGCCCGGATGAAGCAGGAAATTAGATGAAACATGCCCAAGGCCGAGCCATGCCATCTCAATCTCAGAAACAGGCAGGGCTACGCCAAACTAAGGGCCAGCAGGCCGTCTTAGAGATTTTGGGAAGTAACGAACATCTACTCAGTGCTCAAGATATATATGTCGAATTGAGAGCAACCGAGCATCCTGTAGGACTAGCTACCGTTTACCGAGCGCTGGAGTCGCTGGTGACAGAAGGAAAGCTCCAGACGATTAATCTGGAAGGCCAAGCTTATTACCAAGTTGCTCAAAGTAGCCATAGTCGCCACCATCTCGTTTGCCTCCAATGCAAAAAAGTAATCCCGATTGCAGGTTGCCCTGTGGGTGAATTGGAGCGTCAACTCTCCTCTCGGCATGCTTTTGCGATTGACTATCATGTTCTAGATTTTTTTGGTACCTGTGCCCAGTGTGACCAGCCTGTTTCTGAAGACTAATCTGTAATGGTAGCAAGCAAAACTAAATTATCTCGGTGGACGGCTTCTGCTTCTCCCTCATAGCCCAAGATTTCAGCAATGCGTCCACTTTTTTGGCCGAGTAATTTACTTAAATCATCGCTGCTGTAGTTGACTAATCCCCGGGCAAATTCTTTCCCCTTTAAATCACATAGATCAACCAGAGATTGAGCCTTGAAATTTCCCTCGATAGCCTGGATGCCTGCGGGTAAAAGTGATTTTCCTTGGGCTTGGATCGCTTTTACTGCTCCTTTGTCTAACAAAAGTTTTCCCTGAGGCACGAGGCCATAAGCAATCCAAAGTTGACGAGAATTCATCGGGTCTTGCTGTGGTAGAAATTTGGTCCCGATCGCTTCTCCTGAGAGAATTTTGGGTAGATTTTGGGGAATGCCTCCATCGGTAATCACCATCGTTATTCCGCCCGTCGTAGCAATTCGTGCTGCTTGTAGCTTGGTGACCATGCCTCCTGTGCCCCAGTTGCTCCCCGTGTTTCTTTTACTTCCCGCCAATTGGTCTAGCTCCGCAGAAACTTGACCGACTTCTGCAATAAGCTGGGCTTCCGGGTCCACATGGGGATTAGCAGAGTATAGTCCTGCTACATCCGTGAATAAGATTAACCAGTTGGCTTTGACCAAAGTACTTACCCGTGCTGAAAGGGTATCGTTATCTCCGAATTTGAGTTCTTCCACCGCGACCGTATCGTTTTCGTTGATAACCGGGATGACACCCAGGGCGAATAGTTCATGTAGGGTTCGGTAGATATTCAAATAACGATCACGGTCTATGAGATCGGCCCTGGTCAGGAGGATCTGGGCGACGGGCTGGTCCAGAAAGGAAAAAAAACGGTCATACAGACTCATCAGCAAGCCTTGTCCGACCGCCGCAGCTGCTTGTTTGCCTTCTAAGGTGGTCGGACGGGTGGTCATCCCTAACCGCTTTGCCCCCACCCCCACGGCTCCAGAACTGACGAGCACAACCTGCCAACCTAAGCGCCGAAGACGGGTGAGTTCTTCGGCTAAACCCCCAATGACCGCCAGCTTCAGATCTCCAGTTGTACGGTCTGTCAGACTCGAAGTGCCAATTTTTACGACGACTGTACCGAGTTTTTGGGCCATAGTTGCATTCAAGAGAGCCTATCTATTATCCGCAGGAGCTGTACCCTAGTGGAAGAACTGAAATTTTTGAATGGCACTACAACAACTCCAACGCAACTGGCGGGCGGTAGCTAAACAATTTGAAGCGATTGTCGGTAAAACCGGAGTTGTCTGGACTCCTGAAGAATTGGTGGTTTTTGAGTGTGATGGTTTGACCAGCTACCGGGAACGTCCTCAGGTAGTGGTGCTGCCTCAGACCACGGAGCAGTTAGCGGCAGTGGTGAAAATCTGTAACCGAGAAGGGATTGCTTTTGTCGCCAGAGGCTCTGGTACGGGATTATCCGGCGGAGCACTGCCCGTAGAAGATTGTGTGCTGATTGTCACGGCCCGCATGAACAAAATTTTGGAAGTGGACCTGGAGAATCAACGGGTTGTAGTCCAGCCAGGCGTAATCAATAGCTGGGTTACGCAAGCAGTCAGTGGGGCGGGTTTTTACTATGCGCCAGACCCTTCTAGCCAGATCATTTGCTCTATTGGGGGCAACGTAGCGGAGAACTCCGGAGGCGTCCACTGTCTGAAGTACGGCGTAACCACCAACCATGTTTTGGGTCTGAAGCTTGTTTTGCCGGATGGCTCCATGGTGGATGTCGGCGGCAAGCTGCCAGAGATGCCAGGCTATGACCTGACCGGTATCTTTGTCGGTTCGGAAGGGACCCTGGGCATTGCTACAGAAATTACCTTGAAGATCCTGAAAGCACCTGAAACGGTCCATGTGCTGCTGGCAGACTATGCCACGGTGGAAGAAGCCGGATCTACGGTTTCTGACATCATTGGGGCGGGTGTTATCCCCGGTGGTATGGAAATCATGGATAACTTGAGCATCAACGCGGTAGAAGATGTGGTTGGGACGAACTGTTACCCACGGGATGCCGGGGCAATTTTACTCATTGAAATCGATGGTTTAGCGGTAGAAGTCGAAGCCAATAGTCAGATTGTCGAAAAACTCTGTCGCAAAAATGGAGCCCGGAATGTGCGCGTGGCTACTGACCCGGATGAACGTTTGAAAATGTGGAAAGGTCGTAAGGCTGCTTTTGCTGCGATGGGCCAACGTAGCCCTGATTACTATGTGCAAGATGGTGTTATTCCTCGAACAAAGATAACGTTTGTCCTCAAAGAAATCGAAGCACTGGGTAAACGATATGGCTATGATGTGGCTAATGTTTTCCATGCTGGTGATGGGAATTTGCATCCCTTGATTCTTTACGATAATGCAATTCCTGGGGCGCTAGAAGAAGTGGAAGCATTGGGTGGTGAGATTCTCAAACTCTGTGTGCGCATCGGAGGCAGTATTTCTGGAGAGCATGGAGTGGGGGCAGAAAAGCGCTGCTACATGCCTGAGATGTTTACGCTAGCGGATTTGGAAACGATGCAATGGGTCCGTAAGGTTTTTGATCCAAAGGGTATTGCCAATCCAACTAAGATTTTCCCTACCCCGCGCACCTGTGGAGAGGGAGCACGGGCTATCCATAACGAGAAGTTCAAAACTGTAGAGCGGTATTAAGAGATTGGCAAGCCTCAATTTAAAATGGGAAAACTTACTTTTCAAATTTGGGATAGAGCAACAAACTGCTCAGCGCTTATATGCTGACTTGAGTACTTTATATTCCAGACTAGATCGTCATTACCATAGGAAATTGATTCTTTTGTCATTCTAGAGTAGGAGGAAAAATGAGTAGTCAACATATGGTTTTTCATCTTCTAAAAGCTCATGATATTAAAGTTATGCAAGAGACTGTGAAGGTGCATGGTCTCAATCCGCAGGCTGTACGACATACTAAATCCCTGAGTGACCTTCTGGGCATGACCCATTTGGGGATTCATCTGGTGCGGGTAGAGCCAGGAAAAGAAACGACTGAGTTTCATTTTCATCACCAAGAAGAGGAATTCATGTACATTATTGCTGGCCGTGGCATGGCCGAAATTGGGGATGAACAAGTAGAAGTAGGACCTGGAGATTTTTTGGGATTCAGCGCTCCGTCTCTCCCCCACACGATGAAAAATCCTTTTGACCAAGATTTGGTTTATTTGATGGGTGGTGAACGGCGTAGTTTTGATATTTGTGATTACCCAAGATTGAAGAAACGACTCTTTCGGATTGAAGGAAAACGACAATTGGTTAATTGGACTGATCTACATGAATTCTAAGGGAAGTGTTTGGTCAAAAAAACCTTGGTGGTGTCAGCCTTGGTCTATTCTTCTCACCGGATGTAGCTTATTAGGTGGATTGTATTTTGTTTTTGGCCTGAGCTGGCCTCTGTTTGTGCTCGGTTCTCCGATCATGATCTGGATGATCTTTTTCCTAGGAATATATCCGAATATTGCCAAAGAATATGAGTAAATCCACCTGTATATCTGAACACAATTTGTAGCATGAGAGAGGGATAAGCTAATATGTAATAAAATGTAACAAAAACGTTGCATTGCGCGGCTCAGGGCTTCTTGAACTCCTATAGAGGTTAAATCTGCATGTCTCTTCCCCTAGCAACTACTCAGATATCCCTGGACTCTCTGGTCAAAGAGTTTTTTGAAAAATCAGAAGGGAACTGGAAATCTGAGCGTCGTTATTTCACCTTAAAGAGTGGGGAAGTGCAGGAAGTGGAAAGTTTGCTCACCGTTGGGTTCCTGGAAAAAGGTAGTGAAGAACTGATTCGATTGGCCTATGTCCATGAATTGTCCGATGAAACAGCTTTGATCTGTGGCGTTAAGACTAGCTGGGAAAGTACCTACCGTGGACCAAGCCAGAAGCAATTAACAGGCTCCACCGTGTTTGGAACCCTCGGCGACCTTCTTTATCGGGATAGAGGATTTGCAACGTCCAAACCCGTTACCGCAAAGTTTTCTTTTCCAGAGACCAAAACCATGCGTCTGAGAACCGAGTATGGCGGATCTGTATTTGAAGAGGAAATTAAACTGATTGGTTCAGACTACCGCACCCGACAAACAATTATTTCGCGGGCCGGTGAAGAGCAAATGATTGGTCAATATTTTGAGAAACGTATATAGAGGCACGATATATTGCACCTCTATATACGTGCCTGTTTCATGAATTGAGCATAAGTTGCCACCAGTCTTCTGGGAAATGGCTGTGCTCTACGCACGAATGAATGGCGGCGCTGACGTTCAGTATGTTGTCATCAATCGTTATTTTCGCTGAGCAGTGCGTCGAGATTGATTGCTGTGTCACCAATCAGTTATTCATGCTCTCTACAAAATCCGTCCTGACCGATATAGTTAGAAAGGCTTCTGTAGAGGAAGCTGAATACCTTCATAGAGGAGTTCAATCGGGAAACGGCAATCCACACTGGTCAATTCAATCTCTTCTTCTGCGACATAGGGAGTTAATTCCCATTTAGCACGCTCATTGAGGCGAAAAATTTCGACTTCCACTCTTTCAGAGCTAATCAGCAGATATTCACGGAGCATCCCTATACGTCGGTAGTAGGTGAATTTGTCCCCCCGGTCAAAGCCTTGAGTGCCAGGAGAAAGGACTTCGGCAATAAGGCAAGGGTTCTGAATAAAGTCGATAGCCTGTAGGTCCTGTGCATTGCAGGTAACGGAGACATCAGGATAGAAGAAGGGACCATTTGCTGAGACAAGAACTTTGGCATCAGAGTTAAAAGCGGTACAGGAACCACCGCGCAGATGATTCTTTAGTAAAGTAAAAAGATTTCCACCAATGATGCTATGAGCAAGAGTCCCACCAGTCATCGCATAGGCGTGACCGTCAATATACTCATGCTTGACCTGCTGCTGGGTTTCCCAGAGCAGATATTCAGCAGGAGACATCTGTTGTTTGTCGGGTATCGCAATCATGTTTTTTTACTCCAAAATACCCCCCTACATCATAAGAAATTGTGGCAAGGATAAACGTACGTTTTGGGCCTTGCTTCTCTTCTGCGCCGTTAAATTTCGGGAAGCTAGGTCCATTCAACGTATGTTGGAGATGAACGGAGAAATACTTCTACATGGAAACACTAGTAGCCCGTAAAATAATCTATCTGGCTAGCCCCTATGGTTTCTCGCAGCAGCAGAAATCGTTGTTGTTGCCTCCACTTATTCAAGCTCTAGAAGATTTAGGGGCCGAAGTGTGGGAGCCATTTGCCCGTAACAATCAAATTGATTTCTCACAGGCAGGATGGGCCTATAGGGTTGCACAGGCAGATTTGCAGGATGTGAAAAACTGCGATGGAATTTTTGCGGTTGTGAATGGTACGCCTCCCGATGAAGGGGTGATGGTAGAGCTAGGCATAGCCATCGCCCTCAATAAAACCATTTTCTTATTTCGTGATGATTTCCGTCGCTGTACCGATAGTGAGCAGTATCCTCTCAACTTGATGCTCTTTGCTGGTCTGCCAAAGGTGGGCTGGGAAGACTACTACTATACGTCGGTAGAAGAGCTTCAATCACCGATTAAAGCGCTCTATGGCTGGTTGAAAGAGGAATAATCTTTTCTTCTAGGCAACCATCTGCTTCTCTTCGAGCAAGTTGCCTTAGAATCAAAGTAAAACACACAGTGTTGAAAAAGTCTATGAGCCTTGAACAGACCATTATGGCCGATTTAAAAGTGGCCATGCGGACAAAAGATGAAAAAGCCCTCCGCAGTTTGCGGGCGATTAAAGCCGCCATTATTTTGGCTAAAACCTCAGAAGGAGCTGCTGGAGAAATCAGCCCTGAAGAAGAAACAAAGATATTGCAAAAGCTGGTAAAACAGCGCAAAGATTCTCTTGAGATCTTCCAACAGCAAAATCGGGTAGATCTTGCTCAGAAAGAGCAAGAAGAGATTGAAATCATTGAAAAGTTTTTACCACAGCAACTTAGTGCTGATGCCTTGAAGGAGGAATTGACCAAAATTATTACAGAAATAGGGGCCTCTTCTATTGCCGATATGGGCAAGGTTATGGGGATAGCTACCAAACAATTAGCGGGTCAGGCCGATGGTAAAACAATCAATGCTATGGTAAGGGAATTGCTGGCAAAATAAATGGCTCAGGAGGAGTGAAAAGGAGAAGTAAACCCATTTCAAAATTTATGAGTTATGCTCAGGGAAACTATATCAATCTACCTATAGTTTGATACTTCAATTAGATTTAGATCCGGGTCCCAAAAATATACGGACATAATGGGTCCTGTTGCACCTACTCGTTCGATGGGACCTGCAATAATCTCCACTCCCCATGTCTGTAAGTGTTTAATCAGGAGTTGGAGGGGGGTATGGGTTATGAAGCATAAGTCTGCAGATCCAGGAGTTGGATGTTTAGGTTTGGGTTCAATCTCCTGTCCCCACTCAGTTAGGTTGATTTTCTGAGAACCAAAAGTAAGTGCTCTTCTGTCATCATCAAAATTCACTATTTCCATCCCAAGCACTTGTTTATAGAATTCACAAGTTACTTCAATGTCTTGAACTGTGAGAACTATGTGATCAATGTGGTCTATTTTGATTGACATACATACCCATCACATTTATTCAACAGAAGCTGCAACAGTCTACAAGTGTCAAAATGAAGTCTCCACTGGTTAAGGCTTGGGTATATCGTTCTAGCATTCTAGTTCTAACTAAAACCAATCCGCAGATAATCATCTTCCATTTTGGCACTACTGGGCTGCAATGCTGCTAGGGATTGAGGGAGAACCATATTGCGACGATGATTGCCAATGCGGATGTTCAATTCGTCTCCGGATTTTGACAGTTTTACTTCTGACTTAGGGATTCCAGGCAGATAAAGATTGAGGCAATACCCTGTCCCCTGCTGCGTGACACTTAAAGTGTTCTCTCGATACATCACTTGTGATGGGTCGGTGTCGTGATAGAGGTCGTTTTTAAGGCGTTCCAAGGCTTCAAACCCGACCAACTCTTCTCTATATAGAGGGATTTCTGTAACAGGTAACGGGCTAAAGTCGTTGTGAATTTGGTCTCTATAAACTCTCTGGGATTTTTTCCATCCTGCAAAATAGGGGTCTTCTACAGAATCTGGTATCACTCGGTTGGCAATTACCATATCTGTTGAAACGTTGTACAAACTCAAATAGGCATGGGCTCTCAGGGACTCTTTCAGCACCATCTTTTCTGGGTTGGTCACCAGCCGCACGGAGGTGGTCGTGTTATCGGTGAGAATGCGTTCTAAAGCTTCGATTTTTTCGTAGAAGTCGTATCCTGCATCGTAAATGTCTTGACCGGGTAGCGGTGCACCAATTACCTGCTTAAATACGGGATTGAATACAGGGGTTAGAACTTTGGCTAAACCCTGGAGTGGCTTGTAGAACTTGCGCATGTACCAACCAGAAATCTCCGGCAGACTCAAAAGTCTGAGTGCTGTGCCTGTTGGTGCAGAATCGATAATCAATACATCGAACTGTCCATCGTCATACTCCCGCTTGACCCGTACTAGGCCAAAAATTTCATCCATGCCGGGTAAGACCGCTAATTCTTCCGCTTGAATGCCTTCTAGGCCACGGGCTTGTAATACTTGGGTGATATAGGTTTTTACAGAGCCCCAGTTGTCTTCTAATTCAATTAAGGCATCAAGTTCAGCTCCCCATAGATTCGGTCTGACCTGCTTGGGGGCATGGCTTAAGGCTTCATCAAAACTATCGGCCAGAGAGTGGGCCGGATCGGTAGAAAGCACGAGGGTACGATAGCCTAACTCCGCGCAGCGTAAGCCTGTCGCAGCAGCGCAAGAAGTTTTGCCAACTCCACCTTTGCCCGTAAACAAGATAATGCGCGCGCCTTTTGTGGCGGGCTTGGCGGCTGTATTCACCCAAAAACCTGTAAAACACTTATTTCGATGATACTAGGCTACTTCCCAACCGTGCCCCCACTCGGTATAGTTCCCCAACCGGGAGCTAAGTCTGCGGCCCTGAGTACGAAAGCGTATAGCTTCTTCAGCTGAAGGTCCGAAAGATAACTTTTGGGAATATCTCGGCAAACAGAAGGCTTTGTCCCTTGGTAATTTAAGGGCTTACGGGAAAATTGTACCAACGCAGTGATGTTGTCACGAGGGGGAGTGGCTCCTTTCAGGGTGTTGAGGGCTAGATTAGGGCCTCCAGGAATGTTATTCCCGGCTAGATGGCAGTTTTTGCAATTGTTCTCAAAAAGGGTCTTCCCCTCACTGAGGTCCTTAGTGGTGAAGGACACCAGTGTGCCAGAACTATCGAGAGGCAAGGCAACCTTACCGGCTACTTTCAGGTATTGCAGAACGTATCGGTCTTCTTGGGCTTTCAGAGGGCTGATGACGCCCAAGAGCAGGACCAAGGCGATGAGTATTTTTCTACCGGATTTACCGGACATCCTTACCCCTGCCCCAGACCGTGTTATACGTAGCTTCTTTTAAGATGAAGGCAGCAATCAAATTCAGCTCATCTTTGGTACGGATATTGACCTGAGTATCAGGAGCTGCCTTACCCTCTGTAACATACTTGGGATGACGTCCGGTTGCGTAGAGTTTCTCCGTTCCGTCATAACTGGTTGGTTCTTCCATGTAGTTAACCAGGGCAGCAATATTATTGCGCGGAGGTGTCGCACCAGCCAAGGCCTGCATCGAAAGGTTTACTTCCTTAACGTTGTAGGTTCCGTAGGTTTGTCCCCCTACATGGCACTTGCCGCAGTTCGCTTTAAATAAACGCTGCCCTTCTTTCATCTGTGCTTTTGTAAAGTTTTGTTTTGTCCCTGCGGTATCTGCCACAACTGCTATTGTATCTGCCTCACCTGCCGTAGAAGTAGAAGCGGGTTCACCAGCCTGACCTGCATCTCCCCCCTGCCCTCCTGCGCATGCTGTAACCGTTACAGCCACAGCAGCCAATACCATCCAAACTGCTTTTTTCACCTGGGTTCTCCTTAATGTACCGGCCCCTTTTCCCAACAGCCCAAAAACTGCTAGTGGGGATTGTACCTCACTTAGTCACTAGCCAACATTCAGACCGTGCTTGAGGTGCTACTTTTTAGCTCCAAAACAGCCAAAATAATCTTTTTGGCATCTTCTAGCGCCAGGTTACTCTTTTCATTCTGGTAAGGAATCGCCATCTGGTCACACAATTGAATGACCTGAGATACCGGGAGACTATAATCTTCTGCCAAGTCTTTGATCGAGATGTCTGCAAAGCCCATATATGTCTTTATCCATTCATTTCCACAGTCTACGCTCTGACTCCCCATAGAGCTATAAACTGAAAAATATGGAAACGACGTACATCTCTGTCTATTTAGTGGGTCTCATCCTCCTCCTGGGGGTAGCTAGTTGGCTTGTCTTTCGCCAAGTATTTCGTAGTCGCGGCCTGGAGAAAGTAATTGCTGAACTGAGCCCTAAGCTGGTGCGGGGTAAAGGAACGGCGCAGGAACACTACGAACTGGGCAGTGCTTTTCTGGAAAAACAGCTTTTTGCAGAAGCTACAAAGCAGTTTCAAAAGTCTATTCAGGCAGATGAGGAGTTTGCTCCAGGCTATAACAACCTTGGCTATGCCTATTTTCGGCAAGAGCAGTATGACCTCGCGATCCGCCAGTACAAGGAGGCTCTACGCTTCAAGCCTAACTATACTGTCGCTTGGAGTAACCTGGGACATGCCTATGAGCGAAAGCTGCTGCTTCCTCAAGCGTTAGAAGCCTATGAAAAAGTTCTTGAGCTAGAACCCAAAAACGATGTTGCCCTGCGTCGTGCCCAATCTCTGCGTAAAAGAGTGGACAGTCCTAGTAAAGCGGATCAAGCCGGAGGCAGAGCATGACCGATTACGTACTGCTGGAAACGGGACAAGATGAGCGCTTCTTAACGGATGCTGAACTCATGGATTATCTACGGCCTTTAATTGCCAAGCAAGAGTCTCTGGAAGGAGAAGCTCTAGAAAAAATGCTCCATCATTTGGTGGATACGACCTGCGAGTTGAACTTTGGCCCTGGTCAATACCTGCAATGGTATGAAACGACCCTTGATCATCCTACGAACCTGTCTCGTTTTCGGCGCTCCTGAAGATGATTTTTCATATCACTCCACAGTCATCTTGGGAACGGGCTAAACGGGAGGGAGTCTATCACAGTGAAACGCTCGCATCTGAGAGTTTTATGCACTGTTCTACGCTCAAACAGGTTGATCGAGTTGCTTCGGTCTTTTTTAAGGGGCAAAAAGATCTAGTGATCCTTTGCATTGACCCTTCCAAGGTGCAAGCGGAAATTCGCTATGAATCTGCGGCTGGAGATAACTATCCTCATATCTATGGTTCTTTGAATCTAGAGGCTGTCTGTGAAGTGCTTGACCTGCCGTCTAAGGCTGACGGCTCTTTCGATTTTCCTGAATTGCCTCGCGCATTGTGAGTAGACGTCTCTATGGCTGATATCCCTTCTAAACCGCTCCTCTGCTTTCAACTTTTGAAGTCTAACTACAAAGGCAGGCGGATTTTCATCTTGTTCGCGCTCTGATTTCAGGGCAATATGCTAACCAATCAGCAATGTACTTACTAACAGTTGCCTTGTTATGCAGGTAATAGAGAATTGTGGCGTAAACTTGTTCTAATGTAATGGAAGGATAAGTTTGGGCGATTTCTTCTGGAGTCCGGGCGCGATAGATGTACTCCTACAAAATGGTTTCAATCCCGATGCGAGAGCCAGCGAGCCGAATGTCATTGGGTGCGAGAAAGTTGAAGTAATCTTCTAGTTGCATCAGTTAATACTCCTTTTGAATTAGTGGTAAGGTTGTCGATCATCCAGTTATTAATTCTTTCGACATGGCTCTGAAGAGTTCATTTATGGTTGATATTTTTTTCTAGAGCGGAGATTTGGCACTCACAACCGTGTAGGGTATTGGCAATTAGTCTCTGTTTCTTACTTTTGTTTATCTTCTGGTAGATAAGGTATTAAGCCCATACGGAATGCCTTTTCTTGGAATGCACGCGGAGCATTACGGACATCCACAATCAAGCCATTAATTGAGACCATCCAGGCTAGGGGATTTTTGTCTATGTTACTTGGGACACACCACTTTGGGTCCATTTGGTACATGTCCATCGCCTCTCGCACCTGTTTGGACTTAGCAGATCCTGTACTCTGGCTTACCCCAAACTGCTTGTAAATTTCACTCGCATTCATGTGGGGTGTTTGGCTGGGGTCAAACAGGAAATTCACCATGCCTAGTGCATGGACAATAGCGCAGGCCCAAGTGTTTGCTTTACCTGTTGCTAAGGGTGAAGGACGTTTTCGACTCAATGCCGCTGCCAGTTTGCGGCACATCAAAAAGTACGCGAGTCATGGGCTTCAGATGCTTCCAAGCCCATAGATTGCAAGAACTGAGACGCAATCAGAGTATTTTATCGCCTGAAACCCTTACTCTCTCATTACCCTGTGAACGGTTACATTTTTGCCTAAAAATTTCTGAAAGCATTTCTGGCCTTACATTACAGCCAATAGATTTACATTTAAAGTAAGGAGAATTAAAGTAATGGGAATTGTTGAGACTCAGTATTTATGATGAAATTTAACGCATTGTTACGAGCAGTTCTATCCGGTATTACACTTAGCTCTACATTTTTAGCAGGTGTTTTGCCTGCAACCGCTGTAACGCTGAATTACGACCTGAACGGACTGTTTCAGGGTGGCGGTGCATTCTCTGGAACCTTCTCGGCAGATTCTGTAACGCAAAGTCTTACGGATTACAGTATTACAACTTCTCCAAGCGGGAATCTTGGGGCTACCTATGCGTCAGGAACTCCGGGTAATTCTTATTCCTCTGCTTTTCCTTTTGATCCTAGCCCTCCTCCCCTCGGATCACAAACGATTTTTACTCAGTTCCCCGGTGGTGGTAAAGCAGACAATGTTCTTTTTCTGAATTTTGATAGTTCTATATTTGCCCCTCCGTCCTCTGGGGTCTTAAATGTTAGTGGCTCTGAGATAAAGTGCCTTGGCTACCCTTTTTGTTTTGGTGAGACAACACCTCGTTTCGTAGATTCTGGAACAGCCACCCTCCAACCTACGCAAGGCATCCCTGAACCTCTCTCTATCATTGGTACACTCATCGGTGGTGGTGCGGTGTGGCGTATGCGGAAAAAGCTGAATGCTTCCACCAAAGTTAAGGCCAAAAAGTAACCGAAGGACTGCCACTTGATGAAGCGCCTTCGGTCACTCAGTTCACCCGCGTTCTGGTTATTGGGAGTGACTGCCAGCTTCATTGCCATTCACCTGAGTTTGGCTTGGCATAATCTTAGCCCCAGTTTCTTGGCGATGAGTTTGCTATTCTGGCTATCCGCTGCCACCCTCGTCTGGAATCAGCGGCATGACCTCAATCTCAAATCAGGGGTGTTTGCCAGTCTATTAGGGGCAACCCTACTGGCTCTGCTACTTCTCCTCAATAGCACGGCTACCACAGGTGGTAATTTTGTGCGGGCCTACCCCTTTTTAGCAGCCCTTGGGCTAGCCCTGCTGGCCTCTGGCTTTCAGGGACTGCGGCAATACTGGCAGCCCTTGGTTCTCCTATTTTTCTTGGGGATTCCAGAAGCCTTGCTTTCCTACTTAACGGATTTTTCACTAGCGACTGCCCGATTGGCTACAGTAATGCTCTGGTATTCGGGATTCGATGTGGTTCGTCAAGGGGTCAATATCTATCTTCCCGGTGGCAGTGTGGAAGTGTATCCGGGTTGCTCTGGGCTGCAGTCGATGATGCAGTTGCTGGGGTTATCGGTGCTGGTGCTCATCTTGCTACCTCTTCGCTGGACTTGGGTTCAAAAAATCGGGCTGCCGCTTGTGGCCATGGCGATTGCGTTCATCGTAAATGGTGTGCGGGTAGCATTAATGGCCATCCTGTTTACCCAAGGACAAAGGGACGCGTTTGACTACTGGCACCTCGGCAATGGCTCCCTGATTTTTTCGGGTATTGCGGTGCTTCTGTTCGTCTTCTTGGTGCAATGGCTTCTCCGACACCATATAGCTCCCGTTGCTGAAAGCGTGGAGAATGAATCATCATGAACCTTGGGAACCTGGGTCGTATCATGCTGCTAATTGGCCTCTTTGGGAGTAGCCTGCCCGTACTGAGCAATTCTGTCCTTGGCACATCCCAAGTCATCAACCGGACTCCAGCTCCGTTTACCTTCCCCAATCAGGTGCCCTTACCCACCTGGACGGATATTGGCAGTGGACCGATTGTGCCACCAACTCCCAAGAATGGGACAGCCACAGTTGGTCAGCACTACCGTTACGCGCGCAACCACCAGATGCTGGACATTGAAATGCAGTACATCACCGGTAATGATAGTGGAAATGGCGATGCTGATGGAAATGGTGATGTCCAGCGACTGCTACAGACCTATACAAAAATCCCACCCCCATCGCCCCAAACGGCTGTAATTCGTAAGCACCCAGCAACCGGGTTCTATAGCCTCTTTACGCACCAACAAAATGCTTACCTGAGTGCTTGTATCAATCCTCAGGGCATTAGTACCGCGACTGATGAACAATTTCAGCGCAACCGCAGTACAAATATCCTCCAACCCAATCAAATCCTTTCCTGGCTGCAAGGACATAGACCCTTCCGCGACAAACGCTGTCTCTGGGTGTTGATGACCCTCCCCAGCACCCATACCACTTCAGAGGAGATTTATCCGGTCTTGGAAACAGCCTGGATTGACTGGTACCGCTGGTGGCAGCCGCGCTTTCCAGCGTCATAAGCTAATTCCATTCTAAACCTGAGAGTAAACTCCATGGCTTCTCCTCCCGACACCTTCAATAAACTCACTCGTTCTACTGGGAAATCCTGGTACACATCACTGGTGCGTGCCGTTGGCTATGGGCTTCTCCTTTTGGTGCTCTTTGACCTTGTTGCCATGCTGATTTCTCCCCGCTTTATGAATCCGAGCTGGGAATTTCAAGTCTTTGGCGAGCTGGTCGAGAAGGTTGCTGTACCTCTGATTGCAATCGTTCTGGTCTTCTTTGGAGAGGAGCAGTCCCGTGGAAAATTTGAACGCATATTCTTGAAGGGACTGTCTTGGCTATGCCTGCTGGCGGGTGTAGTGCTGATATTATTAATTCCGGTCACGTTATCGAATGTTGAACGTCTCGACGTACAAGCAGACGATGTATTTCTTGCACAATACAATCAGCAGTTGAATCAGGCAAAACAGCTAGAACAACAGTTGAAAAAAGCAACCGACGATGAAGTGAAAAGAATTTTACAGAGTCAAGGGCAGTCGCTTGCTAATCAAAGTCCTCAGCAGGCTAAGAATCAGTTATTGGCCCAATTGACTAAAGCAAAGCAAAAGTTATCTGCTGACTATGAGGCTAAGCGAGTTGAACAGCACCTTACACTACTCAAAAACAGGAACAAGTGGTGTGTGGGAGCTCTGGTGTCAGGGATTTTGTTTATCTATGTTTGGTGGCTAACTAGTCGTCCCCAAGAGATTCAAAAACCCCAGTAGAGTTAAGTGTTCTAGCCGAAAAATACCGATAATATCAAATCCTTAAACAGGTACTATTACTCTTGGAACTAGAAGCACAACACTTTAGCTGGAATGGGTTCTACAGCCCTTGGCCAAGGTGGATGGCGCTTTCGATTTTCCTGAATTGCCTCGCGCATCGTGAGTAGACATCCCTATGACTGATATCCCTTCTAAACCGCTCCTCTGCGTAGGAAATCTCCACATCCGGTTTAAAACGGGTTCTGGTTATATCTATGCCGTCAATGGGGTGAGCTTTACCATAGAACCCGGTACGGTTCTGGGGATTGTCGGTGAATCCGGTTGTGGAAAGTCGGTTACCGCTTTTGCTCTGTTGGGATTACTTCCAGAGAATGCGGAAGTAACCGAGGGCCAGGTTATTTATCAAGACCGCAATATTTTAGCTTTACCCCAGGCCCAGCGGGCTAGTTATCGGGGAAAAGAGATAGCCCTGATCAGCCAAGACCCGCTCACGGGATTTAATCCGGTTTACTCCATTGGGGATCAAATCCGAGAAGCGGTGTTAGCCCATAACCCTTGTCCAAAGCTGGAAGCACAGAAAAAAGCGGTAGCCCTGATGAAACAGGTTGGAATCCCTGATCCAGAAAACCGCTATAGAAACTATCCCCACGAATTTTCCGGTGGAATGCGACAGCGCGCGATGATTGCTATGGCACTGGCCAATGAACCCAAATTACTCCTGGCAGATGAGCCGACTACGGCATTAGATGTGACGATCCAAGCTCAGGTCCTAGACCTCCTCAGTCGTCTCCAGCGGGAACGGGACATGGGCATGATTCTGATCACCCATGACCTTGGGGTGGTGGCTCAAATGTGTGATCAGGTGTTGGTGATGTATGCGGGGCAGGTGGTAGAACAAGCGCCTGTAGAACAGCTTTTTGAGGACCCTCAGCATCCCTATACAATCGGGCTGTTGAATTCTCTGCCACGACCGGGACTCAAGCGTTTATCTCCGATTTCGGGGCAACCACCACGCTTGACTGAAAAAGTTTCTGGTTGTTCCTTCCGTTCCCGTTGTCCTCTAGCCCAGGAAATTTGTGCCACGATGCCAGATTTACTGGAGGTCTCCACTGCTGGACATTACGCCCGCTGCCACTTTGCAGGCCAGCTCCATCGTCAAGCTTTAGCCTAAGCACAAAGAACCGCTTGACTCCAACCAATCTGCTGGACATCGTACATACTCAACGATACGATTATCCTCTGTGTCTATCTCTGGAGAGGTGGCCGAGTGGTCGAAGGCGCAGCACTGGAAATGCTGTGTAGGGCAACTTACCGTGGGTTCGAATCCCACCCTCTCCGCCAGTTTTAGCTATCTATGGCTCTTTTGATTACTTGTCTACTCTGCTTCTTCCAATCGGATACGGGGGTCTGCCACCTTAAGGAGTAAGTCAGCCAATAGGTTTCCTAGGACCAACATAAAGGTTCCTAACAGCAAGCTAGCCATTACTACATTGATGTCATAGCTCTTGAATGCTTCTAAAATCAACATGCCCAAGCCTGGCCAGGAAAAGAAGAATTCTGCAATAAATGCTCCACTTAGCAACCCTGCAAATTCAAAGCCAAGTAAGGTAATAAGGGTGTTGACAGAATTGCGTAAAGCATGGACATAAATAACGCGATTTTCATCTAGCCCTTTGGCCCGTGCCGTGCGGATATAGTCTTCTCGGAGAACATCAAGCAAGGTGCCCCGCGTAATACGCTGCAACCCGGCAAAGCCGACTAGACCAATCGCTAATGTTGGTAAGATCAAGTGCCAGGCCGTATCTAATATCTGCTGAAACGGATTGAGTTGAGCATAGTTTACGCTGGTCATGCCACCGGTGGGCAAAAGTCCACCACTCACAGAAGCAAGGAATAACAAACCTATGCATAGTACAAAGCTAGGGAATCCCTGACTCAAGTAACTGAAAAAAGACAAAATCTTATCCGCTAGAGAAGATTGTCTTACCGCTCCATAAATGCCAAGGGGAATTGCGACCAACCAAGTAAAGAGGAAGGAGGTTATGGCCATGAGCAAGGTGTTTCCTGCTCGCTGTGTTACTAAACTCACCGCAGAAATTTGATAGGTATAACTATTCCCTAAATCTCCTTGCAGTGCATTTTTCAACCAAATGAAGTATTGCTCATAGGCTGGTCGGTCTAACCCCAGACGATCCACCTCTGACTGTATAAATTGCTGAGAAACGGCTGGATTGGCTCTTAAGGTATCTAAGGCATCTCCTGGCGATAGTTTAATCAACGTAAAGCTGAGAACGGATACCAGGAATAAAAGGGGGAGTGAACCCAGGAGACGTTTTAATGCGTAGGCGAACACAGCTAATACCTATCCCGCTAGCTCTATTGTGCCAAACATTAGAGTAGCAGGTGGGCTATTCCACTTGAGAATCAGTTCTAAAGGCTACAGCCCGCTTGCCCAGAAACCGTTGAGAACACTACCGCTTGTGTTATTTCATTCAAAGAGGGCACCGCCAATTCCTGGAATTCTTCCGTACAGCGCACAAAGATTTCTACACCTAAGGCTAGGGCCATTTCATCGAAGTCAAAGCAGGGATGATGGTGGGGTTTATCTAGCCCTTTATTTGCATTGGCTGACCCTAAAAAGAAATAGCAACCAGGAGCTTCTTTTAGAAAGTAGGCCATATCTTCACCACCCATCGTTCTCTCTGGGACTACCTGCTCAACATTCCCTAACACTCCAGCCACCACCCCTTGAATCCATTGGGTAATAACCGGATGGTTAATCACGGCTGGATAGTGGCGAATATATTCATATGTGTAGGTGGCTCCAAAAGCTTTGCAAACATTGGCTACGACCGCTTCAATGCGTTGGGGTAGAAGATCCGCCAGATCAGGGGAAAAAGAACGCACGGTGCCCTCTAGAGTAGCTTCCTGGGCAATGATGTTAAAGGCAGACCCCGCATTGAGTTTTCCCACGGTAACTACCGCACTCTCAAAGGGATTTACATTGCGGGAGACAATGGTTTGTAGCGCCGTGATGACATGAGATGCAACCACTACGGCGTCTACGGTTTGATGAGGCATCGCTCCATGACCGCCCCGCCCTTGGATCTTGAGTATGAATTGGTCAGCATTCGCCATAATCGGCCCCGCCTGGATGCCTGCTGTTCCTAAGGGCAGGTTATTCCAGAGATGTAGACCGATGACGGCATCTACCTCAGGATTTTTCAAAGCTCCTTCCTGAATCATGGGCAAGGCTCCGCCTGGGCTTTCTTCTGCTGGTTGAAATAGAAGCTTGACAGTGCCTTTGAGGACTTCTCGATGCTCTGCTAAATACCTCGCCACTCCAAGGGCAATGGCCGTGTGTCCATCATGTCCACAAGCATGCATTAACCCGGGGCGGGTGGAAGCATAACTAATTTTGTTCAATTCCTGAATGGGAAGTGCATCCATATCCGCGCGAATTGCTAAGACTTTGCCAGGTTGTACCCCTTCTAGTGTGGCTACCACCCCTGTCTTGGCGACACCCGCCCTTACCTGCCAACCGAGAGATTGCAGTTGCTGGATTACAAAAGCACTGGTTTGCTCTTCCAAAAATCCCAGCTCAGGATACTGATGAAATCTCCGTCTCCAGGAAATCAGATCTGGTAGAAGAGCTTCTACTTGAGGGCGTACATGCATAGTCGCTTGCCGAGGATAACGTGCTCAATACTCTATTAACATGCCACAGCTTACTCAGCACGGATGACCAGCAAACATACAAAATTAGGGATTGCTGCCTACTGTGCAGACCAAATGGTATCTTTTTTGACACGGGATCCCTGTGATTGTCTCCCAATGCTTGTCAGTATATCTACTTAGCGGTATTCTTGCTGTGGACATTGGGCCCCGCTGGTTAGAATATTTGGCTTTGGTGCAGTAAGTTCTCTCGCTGCTCGCTGCGTGGCAATGGCAAAGTTCGAAAACTTAAATTGCTCTAAGATATGTTCTTTTAATTAAATTTGGAAAAATCAATATATGAGCTTCTCATCAAGACAATTTAGAATTCTTATGAAGGCTAAATGTAGATATGCTAAATAATTAAGTAACCTATTGTTATAAACCGTACTCCTACTTAGTTTATAGTGTGTTCTGTAAATATACTGGCGAGATATCGCTGATGTAGACAAGTTGGGAATTGGGCATTTTATCTAATATGGGGATTGATATGGAAATTACCTTGACTAGAGATCAACCAGGGGCAGAACATCAACAAGGTTCCGAAAAAAAAATTAGGATCCTGGTAGCTGAAGATAATCCAGTTAACCAAAAAGTGGTTTTAAAGCAGCTGCAAAGTTTAGGCTATCAAGCAGAAGTTGTCAACAACGGACAAGAAGCTTTGGAGCGACTCAAAGAGCGTGAGTATGACGTGGTGCTTATGGACTGTCAAATGCCGGTCATGGATGGGTACCGAGCCACTCAAGAAATCCGTAGTTTTGAAGGGGATCGCAGACATACCACGATCATTGCGATCACAGCCAATGCTATGCCCCAAGATCGGGACCGTTGCCTTAGTTCTGGCATGGATGATTACATGAGCAAGCCTGCTAGCCGGGAAGATTTGAGAAAGAAAGTAGAGCAATGGACACGGGGAAAAATCTGAGTATACTTCTAGCAGCTATCTAGCCTAGCCAAGATCATACAAAGCGGACAAAAATCATAAAAGCTATCGTACAAGCCTTGCTCTGCACTATCATCTGGAACGGTGTGTGCTAACACCTGACCGTATTCGCAGTAAGTAGGGTATCTCCTGTGGTAAATGACCTGATCCTCCGTGCCGCTCGTGGCGAAGTTCTTAACCGTCCTCCTGTGTGGATGATGCGCCAAGCAGGGCGCTACATGGCTGTCTATCGGGAACTTCGGGAGAAGTATTCTTTCAAAGAACGTTGTGAAATTCCAGAACTAGCGACAGAAATTTCTTTACAACCCTTCCGGGCCTTTAAACCCGATGGGGTAATTATGTTCTCTGACATTTTGACGCCCTTGGACGGTATGGGCATTCCCTTTGACATTATTGAATCACGCGGGCCGATCATCGAATCTCCGATCCGGACCCAAGCACAGGTGGACAAGGTCTATCCTCTAGACCCAGAAAAATCGCTGCCTTTCATCAAGACGATTTTGAATACCCTGCGCCAAGAAGTAGCGGGGGAAGCAACCGTGTTGGGTTTTGTCGGAGCTCCTTGGACGTTGGCTGCTTACGTGGTCGAAGGAAAAAGTTCTAAGGAGTATGCCTTGATCAAGGGGATGGCGTTCAAAGAGCCCGCATTGCTCCATCAACTGTTGGACAAGCTCGCAGAATCCATCGCCCGCTATATGATTTTCCAAATTGATAGTGGAGCGCAAGCAGTTCAGATGTTTGATAGTTGGGCAGGCCATCTCACTCCGATGGATTATGAAGCCTTTGCCTTGCCCTACGAACAGCAAATCTTCAAAACCGTGCAAGCAGCTCGGCCTGGAGTGCCCTTGATTTTGTATATCAATGCTTCTGGCGGACTTTTAGAACGGATGGCCCAATCTGGTGCCGATGTGGTGAGTGTGGATTGGACGGTGGATATGGCGGAAGCCCGTAAGCGGCTGGGACCGAATATTGCTGTCCAAGGTAATTTGGACCCTTGTGTTCTGTTTGGCTCTCAAGATTTGATTCGCACCCGCATTCTGGATGTCATCGACAAAGCAGGACCCACGGGCCACATCATGAACTTAGGCCATGGCATCCTCCAGAGCACTCCGGAAGAGAATGCTCGATTCTTCTTTGACACGGTGAAATCTTTTAGTCGTGGGTAAACTTTTCCTTTCCCTCCTGCTCTCTAGCGACTCAGGAGAAAGGGCATCGAGGCGTAAGAGTTGTAAATTCAGACTTTCCGCAGTACAGCGGATCGCTTATGATGGAGAGTCCGTCTCCGCATAATCAGGGCATAGATGTGCCTGGTCGTGCCCGTTCTCAAGAGGTAGTCCATGAGTAAAGACACTGCACTAGCCCCCGTGTTTATGTTGCCTGACTTGATCGAGATTCAACGGGAGAGCTTTAGGTGGTTCTTGGAAGAAGGATTTATTGAAGAATTAGAAAGCTTTTCTCCTATTGAAGACTACACCGGAAAATTAGAACTCCATTTTTTGCCCAGGGACTACAGGGTGGTAGAACCCAAGTACGATATGGAAGAGTCCAAGCGTCGGGATACGACCTACGCGGTGCAGCTGCGTTTGCCCGCGCGGCTGATCAATAAAGAAACAGGCGAAATCAAAGAGCAAGAAGTCTTTTTGGGTGAAATTCCCTTGATGACGGACCGCGGCACCTTCATTATTAATGGGGCTGAACGGGTCATCGTTAACCAGATTGTCCGTTCACCGGGTGTCTACTTCAAGAAAGAAATCGATACCAATGGCCGTAGTGCTTTCAACGCTTCTTTGATTCCCAACCGGGGCGCTTGGTTGAAGTTTGAAACCGATGCTAACGACTTGGTGTGGGTCCGTATCGACAAGACCCGTAAGCTTTCTGCTTTGGTTCTGCTTAAGGCCCTGGGCCTTTCTGATGGAGAAATCCTAGATTCCCTGCGTCACCCGGAGTACTTACAGAAGACCATCGAAAAAGAAGGGAACTTTACAGAAGATGATGCCCTGATGGAGCTCTATCGCAAGCTTCGCCCCGGTGAACCTCCAACCGTAGCGGGTGGCCAGCAGCTCTTAGAATCTCGTTTCTTCGACCCCAAGCGCTATGACTTGGGTAAAGTAGGCCGCTACAAGATTAACAAGAAGTTGCGCCTGAATATTCCCGATACCACCAGAGTCTTGACCCCTCAGGACATTCTTGGCTGTATCGATTACCTGATCAACCTGGAATTTGACACGGGAACGATTGATGACATCGACCACCTCGGTAACCGTCGCATTCGCTCGGTTGGTGAACTCCTTCAAAACCAGGTTAGAGTCGGTTTGAACCGTTTGGAGCGGATTATCCGTGAACGGATGACGGTCAGTGATGCGGACCAACTCACGCCCGCTTCTCTGGTGAACCCCAAACCTTTAGTGGCTGCCATTAAAGAGTTCTTTGGTTCGTCCCAGCTTTCTCAGTTCATGGACCAGACCAATCCTCTGGCCGAATTGACCCACAAGCGCCGCTTGAGCGCCTTAGGCCCTGGTGGTTTGACCCGTGAACGGGCGGGTTTCGCGGTACGGGATATTCACCCCTCCCACCACGGAAGAATTTGTCCGATCGAAACGCCTGAAGGTCCTAACGCTGGTTTGATCGGTTCTCTGGCTACCCATGCACGGGTGAACCAGTATGGATTTATCGAGTCTCCCTACCGCAAGGTGGTAGACGGACGTGTTACCAACGAAGTAGTTTATCTCACGGCGGATGAAGAAGATGAATTCCGGGTTGCTCCTGGAGATGTTCCTCTGCACGAAGATGGAACCTTTGCCGTCAGCCAGATTCCTTCTCGCTACCGTCAAGATTTCCAAGTACTTCCAGCCGAAGAAGTAGACTACGTGGCGGTTTCTCCGATTCAGATCGTTTCGGTAGCCACTTCTTTGATTCCCTTCTTGGAGCACGATGACGCTAACCGAGCCCTGATGGGAGCGAACATGCAGCGTCAGGCGGTGCCTCTACTTTCTCCTGAACGGCCTTTGGTCGGTACGGGCCTGGAAGCGCAAGCGGCTCGTGACTCTGGGATGGTGATTATCTCTGATGTGACGGGAGAAGTTTCCTACGTCAGTGCTACGGAAATTCGGGTTCGAGAAGATGGGACCGGCGAAGAGCGGAGCTATCCCCTACAGAAGTATCAGCGCTCTAACCAAGACACCTGTTTGAACCAAAAGCCGATTGCCTACGAAGGCGATCACGTAGTCAAAGGTCAGGTGCTTGCCGATGGTTCTGCGACCGAAGGTGGAGAGTTGGCTCTGGGCCAAAACGTCTTGGTAGCTTATATGCCATGGGAAGGATACAACTACGAGGATGCTATTCTCATCTCCGAACGTTTGATCAATGAGGATGTGTATACCTCGATCCACATTGAGAAATTTGAGATTGAGGCCCGTCAGACCAAGCTTGGTCCTGAAGAAATTACGCGGGAAATTCCGAACGTGGGGGAAGATTCTCTGCGTAACCTGGATGAGCGCGGGATTATCCGAGTCGGTGCCTGGTGCGAATCAGGAGATATTCTGGTGGGTAAAGTCACGCCTAAGGGTGAATCAGACCAGCCCCCTGAAGAAAAGCTGCTGCGGGCTATTTTTGGAGAAAAGGCACGCGATGTGCGGGATAACTCTCTGCGAGTGCCTAACGGGGAGAAAGGCCGAGTTGTGGATGTGCGGGTATTCACTCGTGAACAGGGGGACGAATTGCCTCCTGGTGCCAACATGGTAGTCCGAGTTTACATTGCCCAAAAACGCAAGATCCAAGTTGGGGATAAGATGGCCGGTCGCCATGGGAATAAGGGAATTATTTCCCGGATTCTTCCCAAGGAAGATATGCCGTACATGCCCGATGGCACGCCCGTTGACATTGTGCTCAACCCACTAGGGGTGCCTTCCCGGATGAACGTCGGTCAGGTCTTTGAAACCCTCCTCGGTTGGGCCGGCGATATCCTGGGTACTCGCTTCAAACTGACCCCGTTTGACGAAATGTTTGGGGAAGAGGCTTCTCGGAACCTAGTCCACGACCGATTGATGCAGGCCCGTGAAAAGTCCGGTAAGCCTTGGGTCTACTGCTCTAATGCTTCCGATAAGATCAGCAACGATGTCCGTTTACAGTATGTCAAGCCGTCGGTGGGTAAGATTACCCTCTTTGATGGTCGTACGGGCGAACCGTTTGATAGTCCGATTACCGTCGGTCGCTCCTACATGCTGAAACTGGTCCACTTGGTAGACGATAAGATTCACGCTCGTTCTACCGGTCCTTACTCTCTGGTTACCCAACAGCCTCTGGGAGGAAAAGCCCAGCAAGGTGGGCAGCGTTTTGGAGAAATGGAAGTGTGGGCTTTGGAAGCGTTTGGAGCTGCCTACATTCTCCAAGAACTACTTACCGTCAAGTCGGATGACATGATTGGCCGTAATGATGCCCTCAATGCCATCGTCAAGGGGAAAGCGATTCCTCGCCCAGGCATTCCTGAGTCCTTCAAGGTCCTAGTGCGTGAACTTCAGTCCCTGGGATTGGATGTGTCCGTGCATAAACTGGAAACTAAGAGCGATGGTTCTTCCAAGGATGTGGAAGTAGACCTGATGGCTGATGTTCTCAACCGTCGTGCGCCTTCTCGTCCTACCTATGAGAACGTCACCGTTACGCGGGATGACTTTTCGGACGAATAAATAAATGCTTCTTTGAAGTGTTTGGAGGTCATCTGCCTTGTGCCGGTGGCCTTTTTTAGATGGCCCAATTTTCAGGACAAGAACAAATGACACAATATATGTATGCCAACTTTGCTGCTTCAAGACTCTGAACGCCTTGCCCTAAGAATGTCTGAACTCCCCATGGACCCTGGGGTATATCTGATGAAAGATCTTGAGGGGGTGGTGATTTACATTGGGAAGGCCAAAAACCTGCGCAATCGGGTGCGGACTTACTTTCAGGCAGGCACGGATCATTCTCCCAAGACTCAGATCATGGTTCAGCAGGTAGCGGATTTTGAACTGATTCTTACGGATACGGAAGCAGAAGCCCTGACCTTAGAAGAGAACCTCGTCAAAGACCGTCAGCCTCGCTATAACATTCTGCTCAAAGACGACAAGCAATATCCTTTCCTTTGCATTACCTGGTCGGAAGAATATCCCCGGATTCTGGTCTGTCGGCCCAGAGGCTACCGGAATCCAAAAGATAAATATTTTGGTCCCTATGTGGATGCTGGAGCGCTCCACGAAACCGTTAAATTTCTAAAACGTGTCTTTCCCCTCCGGCAGCGACCAACGCCTGTCTTCAAAGACCGTCCGTGTATTAACTATGACATGGGCCGTTGTCCCGGTATTTGCCAAAGATTGATTACGCCGGAGGATTATCGAAAAACAATAGAGGAAGCCCAACAGGTGATTCAGGGCAAAACAGATGAATTGGTCCAAGCCCTTGAAGTGCGCATGGGGGATGCTGCCGAAGAACTCCATTTTGAAGCAGCCGCCAAATTCAGAGACCAAATTCAAAATCTGAAAATGTTGTCAGAGCGGCAAAAAATGTCCATTCCTGACCCTGGAATTTCACGGGATGCCGTAGCCTTGGCAGCCGATAGTTATCGGGTGGTCGTTCAAATCTTTCAGGTGCGGAAAGGTAAGTTGATTGGTCGTTTGGGTTTTTCGTTTCAGGCCACCCAAGAAGAACCTGGTCCTCTCTTGCAAATAGTTTTGGAAAAGCACTACCGCAGCCTGGGCCCAGAGGATTTGCCCCTAGAGATTCTGACCCAATACGAATTGCCTACCCCAGAACTTCTAGAAGCTTGGTTGAGCGAAAGAAAAGGCCGTAAGGTTAGTATCAAAGCTCCCCAACGCCAGATGAAAGCGGAACTGATTGAACTGGTTGTCCGGAATGCAGAACTGGAATTGCAACGACTTACACGCAGTTCTGATGTTCATCAACAGGCCCTTGTCCGTTTGATGGAAGTATTAGATCTACCCAGTCCTCCCCAACGTTTGGAGTGCTACGACATTTCCCATATTCAGGGCACAGACACCGTAGCTTCACGCGTAGTATTTATAAATGGCAAACCCTGCAAAGCCCATTATCGCCGCTACAAGATTCGCGATCCAAAAATTCAAGCCGGTCAGCCTGATGATTTTGCTTCGATGGCTGAAGTGATTGGGCGTAGATTTAAACCCAATCAATCAGAGGAACTACCTGATTTGGTGGTGATTGATGGTGGAAAAGGACAGCTATCGGCAGCTCGTGCAGTGATGGGAGAACTGGGTGTAGACCATTTGCCCACGATTGGACTTGCAAAACGCATTGAAGAAATCTTCAAGCCTCAACAATCAAAACCGATTCTCCTTGATCACCGAGATGTAGGATTACAGCTATTACAGCAAATAAGGGATGAGGCCCATCGCTTTGCCATCACCTATCACCGGAACCTTAGAGGCAAACGGATGACGACCTCTGCTTTGGATGAAATCCCTGGTTTAGGTCCTAGTCGCCAAGACAGCCTGCTTAAACAATTTACTTCTGTCTCTAAACTGCGCAAAGCCAGCGTAGAAGAAATTGCAGAAGTACCTGGAATCAGTCAAAAATTAGCGCACGTTATTTACAGTCACTTGCATCCCAGTTAACTCCTTCTCAGTGGCTTATGGGCATTCTCGATAAGCTATGGGGCTTAGTCCCGCAGGAGGGAACAGTACCCCATTTGTTGAAAGTGTGGGTTTGTCGTCAAAGCATCCTTAATGCCATGCTCTCTCATCACTACAAAAGAGATGCAATCTACCATGTCCCATTGTTTATCTGCATGATTGGAAAATAGTTTATATGCATCATGATAGATGGACTCCGATAGGGGAATTATCTCTATATTTGGGTCGGTGTCGATTGATTCCAATAGACTGACTGCTGCTTCATGGTGCTGCTGCCTTGAGAGGGCATTGCTTATTTTTACCAGTACTAATTGGGTTGTCACCATGAAGATTCCAGCCGCCTCAATCTGATCAGCAAGCTGAACAGCTTTTTGATGAAATGCGTCAGCTTGATTAGATAAGGCTATGGCATAGGTGGTGTCTAGAAACACCTCAATCATAGGATTGCACTTCCTTCCTCGCTATATAGATAGTGATGGAGGTTGGTTGACCAGTCCGTCGGACCCTGCAACTGAAGGTTTTTTGCCATATGAAGGAATGAGCGGGGTTTCTGCCGCTCAATAGTTTTCTGCTCAATAGCTTCGCACTCTATAGCTTCGAGGGTAACGCGTACTCGGGTTCCTTTTTTCAGTTCGAGCGGCTCTTTAAGATGAAGTATAGTTCCGTCGGAAACGGCCTCTATTGTTTTACCAACTATTGCCTTGTAGTCCACCTTTTTAGCCTACCTCCACCCTCGCCTTTAAGTACAAGTTTGCCCTATCTTTCGCGACTAACAACATCGGCTCTGCTTCCTCAACCTTGAATGCTAAATCCTCCATTCATTTTCGCGGCCCCAGGATCTAAAGGGACATAGTAGTTATTTCAACCACCCCACGGCATCTTTGGCATGGTAGGTAATCAAAATATCAGCTCCAGCACGTTTCATCGAGAGTAGGGTTTCTAAGACCACCGCTTTTTCATCAATCCAGCCTAATTGAGCCGCTGCTTTGACCATGGAGTATTCACCAGAGACGTTGTAGGCTGCGACGGGTAATTGAGTGAGTTCTTTGATACGCCAAATAATGTCGAGATAAGCCAAGGCTGGTTTGACCATCAGCATATCGGCCCCTTCGTGGATATCTAGCATTACTTCTTTCAATGCTTCGCGGCTATTGGCGGGGTCCATTTGATAGGTGCGGCGATCCCCAAATTGAGGGCTAGATTCGGCGGCTTCGCGGAACGGACCATAGTAGGCCGAGGAGTATTTGGCCGCATAGGAAAGAATAGGTGTATCGATAAATCCTGCTTCATCCAAGCCACTACGAATCGCCTGAATCATGCCGTCCATCATGCCAGAAGGAGCAATTACATCCGCTCCCGCTTCCGCTTGTGAGGCCGCAGTTTTTTTCAACAGTTCTAAGGTGGGGTCGTTTAAGACGATGCCTTGCTTGTCATCTTCCTTAAGCACACCGCAGTGACCGTGGGAGGTGTATTCGCAAAGGCAAGTATCGGCCATCACGATCAAGTCTGGAACGGCTACTTTGATTGCACGGGTGGCTTCTTGAACGATGCCGTGGTCATGCCACGCACCAGTGGCGACCAAGTCTTTATTTTCAGGAATACCAAAAAGAATTAGCGACGGGATACCTAGGTCATAGACCTGTTTGGCTTCTTCTACGGCTTTATCAATCGATAGTTGATAGACTCCAGGCATTGAAGAAACCTCTTTGGCATACCCCTCTCCCGGTACGATAAAGAGTGGATAGACAAAATCATTGGGAGTCAGAACCGTTTCCCGGACCAATCGACGAAGGTTGGGATGCTGACGAAGACGGCGGGGGCGATTGATGGGAAACATAGTGGTGATAAGGTTGAGGAGCGATAGTGCATTATACATTTTGCTCTCTACACAAGTAACCGCCTAGCACTGTAGAGGCTGTGTGCCTGGTTTCAAGAGAGGCAAAAATTAACGGAGCACAAGAGCTTCAACGGTGGCAGAACCCCTCAGCCCAATCGCTCTAGCGGCAGCGGGGGACAAGTCCAAAAAATAAAGTGGGGTATGAGGTCCTCGGTCATTTACACGAACTAGGATACTTCTGCCGTTTCTTGGGTTTGTGACTTTAATCATGGTGCCAAAGGGTAACGTCCGACTGGCACAGGTAAGTTTGTCCGTACGGAAGGTTTCACCAGAGGCCGTACGGCGGCCATCAAATTTGTTGGCATAGTAGCTGGCTTTTCCACGCATCATGCTGCCTGTCGTCTCTTCAGAACTGTCTTTTGCCCGAACAGGGGAACTGTACGAGCATGTAAGTAAAACAACGCCCAAGATTGCAGCAGCAAAGCCGCGAAATCTGACCATAATTTATCCTCAGTATTAGTTTTTGAGTAAACCCAAAATTTAGGTCAGGCTACCATAAATTCATAGTCAGTTAAGGACAGTTTTGAGACAAAAACATGAACTAAAGGTCTTTTAGAACCAATAATTACGTCTCTGTGCCCGTTTCCCGGTTTTTACTTCCGTATTCATCACCGTGCAGGTTTATACAAAAATCACAGGGATTTCTGCTCTCTAAAATCTGGGTTGTCGAGGATGAACTGGGTATGCTTCTAGCTATTAAATGGTCCATGGACATACGAAGATCTCTCTGTATAGTGGTTCAGACCTATCCGTGAGAGCAGAATGGTTATCTACGCTAGCCAAGACTCTGTGAACGGGGAATCTCCAGCCATAGTCTTTGGCTTGGCTGGATGAGCGTCAACACTACTGAAATCCACCTTTAGACGTCATCTTAATGCATCCTATCCCTCTTCAAATAAGGCTCTACCGTCCAGAGGACTGGAATCCTATGACTGTTGTCCACAACCGTTCACGGCTCGATGAACTTCAGGTCTCTGTCAGTGTAGAAGCATTTATCTCGCTAACGGACACCGCCGATAGTGAGAATTTGTTTGATGGAGAAGTTTGGGTAGGTTGCTTTGGGGAGAACATTGTTGGCTTCGTGGCTTTTGCTGATGATGAGGTGAACTGGTTATATGTGGATCCCGAATATTACAGACTGGGTATCGGACGAGCTTTGCTCCGACACGCCATAGCGCGCTCTGGCAAAACAGTTCATACAACAGTGCTTAGTGGCAACGAGCGAGCCTTACATTTTTATCTAGGCGAAGGATTCAGGATTATCAAGACCATGTCAGGACGTTTAAATGGAAACGAGCAATTTCCTGCAACCGGGCATATTCTTCAGCTTGATAAAGCTTAATCGGTGAGTGCTTGAATGAGTAACTCTGTTTGCGATTCACACATGGATCAAAAAAGTTGAATTACCGCTGCATATGCTGCTCTAACAAATTTTGAGCTCTAGGTTTAAATAGTAGGTGAAATAAAGACTCAATATAACGCAGCATAGCTTCCCTCTTTTCTTCCGAAGTGTAGTTCCAAAAACCATAAATTCGGGCGAGAGAAAGCAATCGAGTGGTATGAATTCCCCAAGTATAGGTGCTATAAACCCGCTCTATAGAACGCTTGGAAATCTCATCCCAATAGCTGGGATTGTGATCACACTTGCTAACAAAATCTAGAAGTTTATCAGCAGTTTCTTCCAGACTAGTAGGGTTGATATAAAAGCCATTGGTGTAGTTCTGGATGATTTCCACTGGACCACCAAATTGAGTAGCAAAGGTGGGCAATCCTGAAATCATCGCTTCCAGAATAGTCAGACCAAAAGCTTCAAAGAGAGCGGGTTGGACAAAAATACCCTGATGGTCAGCAATGGTTCGATAAATTTCACCAGAGTCCGTCTTTGAGAGACGTACCCCTAGCCAGCGAATTTTGCCGTGGAGATTGTACTCATCAATGATTTGATAGAGTTTTTGGATTTCACTGATTTCTTCGTGGTCCGTTGACTCTTCGACTCGTAATTTACCTGCTATCAAAATCAGATTGCAGCGCTCCTGTAATTCTTGATTCTTCCCAAAGCAGGCCGCCAATCCCGTTAGGTTTTTAATCCGGTCCAAACGGGCCATGGAGAAAAGGGGGCGCTTGTGTGGGTCATCCAGCATGCCAAATACCTGCGCAGGATCCTCTAAGGTAAAGAGCAAATCCTCGATACGCTCACGGACCTTAGGGATGCGCTCTTCGGTACGGGTGTAGGGGAAAAAAGTACTTTCATCGACCCCTGGCGGTACCACATTGAATTTCGGGTTGAATAGCTCAATGCCCGACACCACATGATATAGCTCAGGCATCGTAAAACTGTGATAAGACTCATACTGACCGATACTTTCAGGAGTTCCTACAATTTCTTGATAGGTGCTGCTAATAATGAAATTGGCAGCATTCATCGCGATTAAGTCTGCGGTGAATTGAAGGGAGAAATGATAATTGTCTTCTTGGTCTTGCCAGTAGAGATCGCTAAATAGATATTTGGATTTTTCCAAGGCATGGGCAATATTGCACTGTGTTACTTTCAGACGGCGACTGAGCAAGAAAGCAACTAAATTCCCATCCGAATAGTTACCCACAATCAGGTCGGGCTTACCTCGGAATTCTGCTAACAATTCTCGTTCTGCATCTAGGGCAAAGGTTTCCAAATAGGGCCAAATTTCAAACCGGGAGATCCAGTTTTGCGTCAGATTGGGATTAAACTCACGGAAGGGCACCCGAAGAATCCAGGCATTGGTTGTCCCGTGAATTTTCTCCAGGCGTTGGTTACAGAGTGTGCCTTCACTGTTGGGGATCAAGCGGGTGAGTACTATAATCTTCGACTGGATTTCGAGGACATCCAATCCTGCCAACGTAATGTCTTCCTGAAGTTGCTTCTCCAGACTTTTAGCTTGGTCAAGGACATATACGACCTGTCCCCCTGTATCCGGTCGCCCCAGAACCCCTTCTTGACCAAACCAACCATGGGGTGAAACCAGAACAATTCCGAAAATCATGGGTAGGCGAGACAGAAAGGCTTCCAGGGTCTGATGATCAGGAGAATCAATCAGCCCGTCAAGAATTTCCAGACTTTGCTGAACACGGGAAGCGGTGTTTCCCCAACCAGGTTCAAGCCCCAAATTTTGTAGGGCAAACCGAAATTTTTCAAAGGGTTCATCGGCTGGGCGACTACCCACAAACCGCAAAGCTCGTTTAATCTGCTCCGATAGTTGCTGTTGGGATTGAATCCGTTCATTGATCAACAATTGGAAACCGCTGTGACGGTGTAAACTCAGAAATTTAAATAGAGCTTCTAACCACTGCTGGGAGTCTTGAAATAATTTACTGGAGAGATAGCGATTGAGAAATGCTACTCCTTTACCAATATTTTTGGGGTCACGGATGGCTGGGGAGTAGTCATAAAAAGCATGGAAATCAATTTCAAAAATGTTGCCATTCTCAGGATGGGAGCGACTGACAAAACGATCCCGGAGATCTAACAACTCTTGCGTATTCATCTTCTCTACGACTAAATTATCAAAAATACGATAGACTTCCTGACGAGCAATCTGAGGCCGAACTACCAGACAAAAACTTTCACCTTCCAAGATCAGTTCCTGGACATCATAGATGAGCTTCCCCAAATCAGAGAACTGATAGAAAGATTCAGGCTTTTGAAATTCCCTGCAATAGGAACTAAAGGCGCTGAGAACATCATTACGAAGAAGATACCGCTTAGAGAGTGTCCGGAGTGAATTCAAAAACTGGCGTAAATCCGTTCGGTTATCCTCAGATAAAATGTTCTGAATCAGTTCATGCATGTTCACTCCTTTTCATTATGCCAATAGCATAATATTTATAGTATTTAAGAGTCTTTCTTAAAGCAGCTAGCTCCTGATTAAAGTAATTTGGTGAAATTCACTTCGAAAGTCAACGCGTGCAGATAAAAACGAGAGGGTAGCTAATTTAGTCTGTCGCTGTGCAGAACATAAGATAAAGCTAGTTACTTAAAAAGTGCATTATCTTGTTAACAGTTAATAAATCGTTAATTATAATTATAACCTGCTCGCGAGCTAAAGGAATGATACCTTAGTAATAATTTTAAGTATTGGATTAGACTTCAACTTACTTGCAGGGTTATACAATTTTGAACTCAGGCTAGCTGCATGACTTTTACAAGAAGTCTATCTATGGCAGGCAGATGCGCATCTAGAACGTCGCTAGGACGTACTCGCCAAGATTAACGGCTTGGTTAGAGGCAAGGTCATAAACGATGCCTCTTTGTTCTGCTAAGACCTCAATGTGGACAGGGACTTGCCCCTGTTTATTGAAACAATGAAGCTTATAAAGCACCTGACCCTGTACTACAGTTTCTCCTAGAGAGACCGTCGGATAAACCATCCCCCCATAGGGGGCATAGTACTTTATAACTTTACTGGTGCAAGTCAAGTACAGGGGCAGTTTTGAGTCTGATGGATGATTCGGGACGCCTCGAATGACTTGTTTTTGAAGGAGATAGTTTTGAATACCTGAAACGCCTTTTTGAATGGAATCTGGCTTCATTTGCATCCCAGTGCCAAGTTCTAGCGTCCATGCTTCTCTATCGAAGTGAAGCGATCGCCCTAATTGCGCAAAACAGTTTTCCAGCGCCAGCCAGGGTTTGATAAATGCTTCGTCAAAAGCACCTCCATCGTACTGATCTATAAGAATGCCCCAGTTCAGTCCAAAAAACTGGGCACTTTGTTCTCGATGCGGAAAATAGTAAAGGTAATCTAGCCCTTGATTGGAAGTGCTATGAATATCAATGAGGTAGTCTGCGTCAAGACACAGGGACTGAAGGTGAAAGCGATAGTGCTCTGAGAGCGGTGCGCCACTCGGCGATCGTAGTTTATCGGCAAGTTCAGCAAACTGAGTCTGGATCAACCGGGCATAGTTGGCTTCAATCGTGGCTCTGTCTAGCGGTAGCTGAGATTGAGCAAAGCTCAGCAGACTTTGCGGATCTGTCTCGTACTCCCAAAAAATGCGGTTCCAGTCTTTCCCGTCGTAGGGATTAAATCTTCCCGTCGAAAAATAGTGGGTGCGCTGATTGGTAGACAAGGGATTACAGGCAGGCACAAGCCAAACTTCACCCTGAAATTGATGGGGTTCTATAGTGATCAGCCATTCAATGAGCTGCTCGATGACCGCATTGCCGACAATCTCTGCCCCATGCAGGTTTGATTGGATATAGGCTTTAGGCCCAGCTTTAGCTCCTCGTGAGCTATCGCTAAATCGATAGAGCTGTAAGGATAAAACGTCCCCTGAAGCCAGATGGTGGAAAGGAACTGTAGTGATATTCGGCTGCATTCAGGAAGTTGTACTCATTCCACAAATATAGATTGATAAATAAAGAGACTTCTATTTTGCCCGAAGTTTCAGTCTTAGATATCACGTCCCGCCGCTAAAATATCAATAGCGCTTTTCAGGTAGCACAACGTTGTGACCGTAGCCATTGCCACCCCCCTGAGCCAAATTGAGCTAACCCCCGGCAGCGCTATGCAAATTAGCGGGGTGAATTGGGAGAGCTATATCGCATTAATGCAAGAATTGGGTGATGCTCGATCAACCCGTATCGCCTATGCCAATGGAGTCTTAGAGATTAGGATGCCGGGTCAACACCATGAAGTACTCAATCGCGCACTCGCCGCGATCGTTTTAACTCTTGCCGAAGAATTAGGCTACGACTTTAACGACCTTGGTTCAATGACCATCAACCGCCCCGAACTCAGTAAAGGCTTAGAACCCGATAGCTGCTTCTACATTCAAAATGCTCAAGCTGGACAAGGGTTAGGCACAACCATTTCTAACGACTTACCCCCAGACCTTGCCCTAGAAATCGACATCGCCCATCGCTCCGACACCAAACTCAGCATCTATCAAGCCCTCAGTGTCCCCGAAGTGTGGCTCTATCAGGGCGATCAACTCAAAATCAAACACCTAGACCGAGGTCAATATGTAGATGCATTAACCAGCCGCGCCTTTCCCATCGTTAGCTCCAACCAGCTTAACCAGTGGTTAGAATTACGACGATCCGGGACAGATCTGACCGTCGTTCGCTCAGTGAGGCAATTTTGCCGAAGCAGGGAAACCTAGAAAAGGGATTTGTAATAAGTGAAACTTTTCCCAAAATGCTGAATGGAGCGTCGGTAGAAACAACTATACAACGAGTATTTCAAGGTGCAGAGACTTGATAATTTCTCCAAAAAAACTAAAAATTGACGATTTTTGAAAACTTTTTCTGAAAGCCTTATCCATCAATACTTTCAGTGATCACATGGCATTCGGATTCACCTTCGCTGATTTTTTGGGAAAAACCATGACCTGGGCCATATTGAATGTCATTTGACTTCATCTCCTTGCCTGGCGAGTTGCAAATAAATTCTTGATAACTTTTATCTCTTTGTCTTTTTAAATTTATAGCAACAGCCATGAGGCTTAGGACGTAGACTAGAGGTAATCTTGTGCCTGCTGTTATTCGGTGAACCCATGCCAAAACCTTATAGTTATGACC
>JBAUTB010000024.1:0-20387 GCA_049582005.1 Gloeobacterales cyanobacterium
GTCTATATCAGTTAATTCAGAAACTGAATTAACTTGACTGATTTGGGATGTTCCCCTCCGTAACATTTTTACAGAAGTATCAGGCAAAGCGAAGACAGGCAAAGCGAAAATAGTAGACGTTCCAAGCAAAACTACAATAGCAAGCATCGAGCGAGCCATTTTTTTTCCTCATACCACAAGTGTTTAAGTTTTTAATACTGACCTTTTCAAAAAATCAGTTAACTCTGCTCAAGGGCCAGATAGCATTGATAACAGTAGACATTACTGACTATCAGTCCCTATGGTAACTAAATCCTTGATGGCTTTAAACTCTCTTGGGGAGATCACCTTTTTGGTAACCAGATCATTGATTTCTATGTAAGGACGACCAGCTTGAATTCTTTCAGAAAGCAACTCCGCTGTATTCTTCACTTCTAACTTATCAAGCTCTGTTATGGGTGCATTGTTAATATCAATAAGTACTGTTTTTTCTCCAGCTAGCACGGGGGTCGATAGCAATAAAATAATCAGTAGAGAAAGCAAAAATTGCATCGGAAATGAACTCCTAATTGTAGTTATGGTTTACTAGTAGAAGGGTGTTTGAGATTAAGACCGTTGGGAAGATAGCCCTTAGATAGAGCTTAGCGATGCTCAGCAAACATCCGAGTCAGACTAAAAACTGAAGAAGACGGGGTTGGTCTGTATATTCAAAAAGCGCATTGAACATCACTCCCGGAAATTGTCCTTCGGGCAAAACACCAGACAAGTCTCACAGCATAGGTCCTGGATTCCACTCAATAGCAGAATTCAGTCAGAAGGTCCAGCCCTGACTATGTAGGCCGCAACAATACTCACTACCAGAGCAGCTTCCACTTCCTCCCGAAGCCCGATAGACATCACCGGGAGGGCAAAGGACCAATCCATGATGCCCCATCTTTTTGAGAATTACTCTCAATAAAAGTTGTCAGAGCTATAGTAACCATAGCCAGGGCTACTGTGTCAAGTGAAAATTCTTCCTAAGAAGAAAAAAATATTTTTCAAGGTAATCCTGCTTTGGGTGAGGCCTTAGCTCTAGCTCTATATCCCCTGGATTCAAGCTCACCATGAGTGAGCACTGGCACCCTCAGTAATAGAAATATTTTTCAATAAAATATAGTGAGTAAGGCCTAGATTAGGTCAGAGCCTCTTTGAGAACTTCTAGATTGGACCGCATGACCTTGAAGTAATAGTCCGGATCCAAAGTTCCATTTTCCAAAGAATCAATGGTCTTGATGTTGATATTTAAATCTTTAGAAAGAGTAGTGAACAATTTATTATCTACTCCGGGTTCAGAAAGTAGAAATTTAACTTTATATATTTTAGCTGCTTGTACAGTCTTTTGCACGTCTTCAGGAGTCAATTCATCTTCAGGAATAGCAATGATTGCTAACTGCTTGAGGTTATAGCGATCTGCCAGGTAGGGGAATGCATCATGGAAGGTTATAAATTCTTTTTTATTAGTGGAAGCTAGTGTCTTTTTAAATTCTTGGTCTAAGGCTTCGAGTTTTCCTAGATAAGCTTCGGCATTATTTTTATAGGAGTCACTATTGTCTGGATCAACAGCGATTAGAGCATCTCGGATATTTCTGACTTGCTGTTTTGCTCGTATAGGATCCAGCCAAATATGAGGGTTAACTGTTCCTGCTTCTTCTCCCTTGACGATAGGAATTAACCCTCTAGTTTGATTAAGCGTTTTTACTCCTTGGCTAGAATTAACGACTTTAAGATCCTTATTTTCAGAGTTGGATACCAATCTATCGACAAAGTCATCTAGACCCAGACCATTTTTAATTAGTAACTTGGCTTGAGCAAGTTTTCTCAAATCTTCTGGCTTTGTTTGATAATCATGAACTTCACTGCCTGGTGGAATCAAAATTTCAACCTGAGCTTTATCCCTCGCTACTGCTTTCGTGAATTCGTACATAGGAACAAAGGTTGCTACCACAATGAGCTGCCGGGGGTGGACCAATGAGGGCATAGAAGGAGCACTACAAGACACTATCAATAGACAGCAAATTCCTGCGAGGAGTGAATGTACCCTATAACGCAATCGCATAATTTTCCAAGGATCAATAATCAAGACGATAATGGTTATCATTTTTATCGTCAATCATCCTATGCTGCGTTTCCACGGCTAGCTCAACAGCGCTCTCACCCTTGCTACATTGGTTGAGAACCGTTCCTTCCTGCTATGACTTCCCCTGATACTACGATCCTGGATACCCTTAAACAAGCCTCTGCTGGACTACAATACACCAGCGAATCAGATTATCCCTTTCAAGTATTTTCCTGGCCCTTAGATACCTTGACTCCAAAGAAACTCCTTGCTCAGACAGAACATCCCAAGGACACCGCGATCCAACTGGAGGACTTCGATAAATTTTTTGCTCAGGCAACTCAGGAGAAAGATTGGTATGGGCCAGAAGAAAAGAAAACAGTCGCCCAATACAAGCACTTGGTCCATACTCTTCAGACCACACTCCGTGATATTCAAGTGTTTCGTGTAGGACAGATAGAGTTAGATGTTTATATAGTTGGTAAGACCCCAGAAGGTTCTTTTGTAGGACTTTCCACAAAAGTAGTAGAAACTTAAACTATTCCTCCTTGAAGACTTTAGCCATGCTTGATGGCATGAAATATACCTGTTCAAGTTGAGCTTAGTCGTGTGGGTTGAGTGTAGTCGAAACCCCCACTTATATTCCACATTCGAATTAAGGACTGTCCACTTTGTTCTCGATAACTTGTTGGACCTTATCCGGCACATTAGAGAGTAGATTATAGCCCGTAGCCTTCTCTATCTGTTTCACCGTTGTCCGGTATGCGGTCCAATCTGTTTCTTTAATGCCCTCTTCATTGGGCATATCCACGGCAATTACCCGCGTATTTTCGGTAACCCCAGCGAGGCCCAAACCTGGCTTCTCCAGAACTACCACTACTTTCCAGTTGCGAGCAGGAATACTGATTTTACCCTCAGCGAGCGTACCCTTCTCACCTGTTACCCCAGCAATGATATAGAGCTCTTCCCCTTCAGACACTAATTGACGAGAATAGCTCTCCAACTTCTCCCAAGGACCTCGGTTTAAATCTGGGGCTTGGGGAATCATATTCGTCATCAAAAACGTGGCTGAATTATCTTCCTGACTACGAGTTCTATCTCCTGAGGGGGCCTGATGTCCACGGTCGTACCCACTGCCTGAATAGTCAGTGGGTGTCACATGATAAAAATTCGAGGGCAACGTGTCATCAGGTCGAAAATCATTTTGACGGTCAACTGAACCAAGCCAACTTTGATTGAGTTGCCAAGATACCCAGTTAGGGATTCCTTTAGAAGCATTATAGGAAAGAGCATACTGAGGCTTGAGTAAAAGGTAATTATCCGGTTGAGTTCCCGCTTGGCTGGGATTGCCCATAGTCAGCTGCGCTTGTGCGGAAGCAGAAGCGGATAGAGGGGTAACCACGGAAGAAGATATAGCCTGTTGTTTAGGTCTAGCTCTTTTTGTAGTTTTCTGCTTCTTGTCTTTTAAAACGTAAACATTCCAAGTTTTCTCACAGGCATAGCCATTTCCATCTCTATCAAGATAGGTGGCTCCAGCCTGATAGGCATCAATGACTTGCTGAGGAGTCTTGAAATCAGCACATTTATAGCGTGGACTAGCACAAGCCTGAATGGCTAAGACAAGGGCCAGAGAAATAGTAGAAAGGGCTGAAAAGAATTTCACAAAAAGTCTGATTCAAGGACTGCATTCTAAGTATCCCAGAAGAACTCAATATATCCAAAGTCTCGCATATCAAATATTTTAGGGAACGACCCGTACAGACCAGTTGATTTGGAAAGGATTAAAGGCGACCTTACTACCTTTTTTGGGTTTGCCTAAAAGTCTTACCGTATAAGGCCCAGGGCTAGGGAACATCAGCTTTGCTGTCATCTGCTTACCCCCAAAAAGTTTATATTCACCAATTGGTTTTGTTGCTGGTTTTGGCTTGCCAGAATAAATCCTAACGATACAAGAGCAGTCCTGGCCTGTAATGCTATTTCCCCCTTTCTTACGGATTTCAAACCACCCTGCCACGGGTACGCCAGCCTTTGGTTGGTCATCAGGTTCAATATGGAATAAAGCCCCGATATTTTTATCTTTTTCTAAGTCGTGGGCAAACGCAGGCATGGTAGTCAAGGCCAATAAACTACACAAAGCGAATACATACTTCATAGGTTCACAATTTATCCTTTTTGTAGTGCGAAGACTGAGAAAGTTGAAGGGAGAAATATTTTGCTATCAGAACAAATATAGTTAATGTTAACAATAATAAACTATTGGTAAATTTAAAAATATTCCAATCTACTCCTAAGTAATGAACACCAATCCAAATGCCATGAATTACACTCAGAATAGCAGCGGGATAAACTAAAAGGTGGAGTTGCTTCCAATATTTCCCCAACTTCCGGATTGAAAATTGATTACTGGTTAAAACGAGAGGAACCATTAATCCTAGAGCTATTATTCCTAACCAAACTCCTAGTTGAAAAATAGGTAGCAGAAAACTGATACCATCCCAGCGTCCTCCCAAAATATGTTCAACAGAAGTGAGGGTGTGCATCAAAGCAAAAGCAAAAGTCGTTAATCCTAACCAACGACGGTCTTGCATAATGCCGGGCAAAACGGATTCAAGTGGTCTACTCAGAATCAACAAACCAAAACAGACTAAAGCGCCATGTCCCTGGAATTCTGAAATCAACTGACCAGCCTGGTGGTCTCCCGTCGTCCAATAATCCCAAATCACGAGACCAACCCAGGCAAGGCCAATTCCTATAGCTAAAATGGGCCAACACAATGAACGGAAATTAGTGGTGATGAAAGGAGCGGTCACGCCTGAGCTTGTCTTAAGGTATCTACGATCATATAAGACGCAGGATCAAAGTGCGGAACCTCCTGACATTTGACCCTTGGCTATCATTTCTCTCCTCCCTCTGTTTGAAATATAGGGCTTTAGACAAGAAAGCCGTCTATACAGTTCAATGGAAATGGAAGATTTTCAAAATTGAGCTCTCAGAAGCGATTGGAAAACTATCTTGGCTGACCGCACGTTCATACCTGGTCTAAGAGGATGGATACTTTACAGCCTAGTGATCCTAGGTTTTGTAATTTATGGCCTAGGAGAGGTTCTTACTAAAGACAAAAACCCTAACTTTCTCTTTCATGGACTTGGAACAGCCCAAACGTCTACAACCGATGTTCCAAGCAGTGGCTCCCTATCCATCCTCAAAGATTTTGCTTTTCCTGTAGCTGTGACCCAAGACTTGGAAGGAAATCTATGGGTTATTGACCATAGCAATAATCGAATTTTACGGGTAGAAAAAGACAATCGAGTTTACTTAGTAGCAGGCAATGGTTCTAGCCAAGCTAGTGGGGATGGCGGACCTGCTCAAAAAGCGGGGATTTTTCCACTGAGCCTTGCGCTGGGTCCTGATGGCAGTCTTTATGTGGCCGACCATGAGAATCATCGCATTCGCAAAATCTTTTCCGACGGGACCATTGAGACCTTAGCAGGCACAGGTCAGGCTGGGTTCTCTGGGGATGGCGGACTTGCCTGGAAAGCACAACTGAATGATCCGACAGGGGTAGCTGTAGACCTAGCCAACAACGTATATATTGCGGACCATGGCAATCACCGAATTCGCGTGGTTCATGCTGATGGCACGATTGAAACTTTGGCTGGCAACGGCCAAGAAGGATTTTCTGGAGATGACGGTCCAGCCCTAGAAGCAAAACTCAGTAGTCCCTGGTCTGTAACCGTAGATTGCAAGGGTGGTCTACTCGTCACCGATATAGGCAATAACCGCATACGCGTCATTCACGCAGACGGAAGGATCCAGACGGTAGTGGGCGATGGAAAGAGTGAATTTAAAGGAGACGGAGGTCCAGCCGTAGCAGCCTCTATCAATAGCGCCGTAGCCGTAGCCCCCGATTGTCGGACCCAGTCTCTCTATATCGCGGACACAGGCAGTGATCGAATTCGCCGGGTAAATCAAGAAGGCGTGATTCAAACGGTGGCAGGAACGGGTGCTTTTGGATTGAAGGGGGATGGCGGTACCGCCTTAAATGCTGAGTTTGGTTCTCCCTACAGCCTATGGGTCGACCCTCAGGGGGGCGTTTATGTCGCAGATGCCAATAACCAACGTATCCGGTACATAGCGCCCAATCAAAGCATAAAAACTGTGCTCAGTCCCTTAGGGGCTGCGTATAAGCAACCCTAAATGGGGCAATTATCCTATATTTGAAACGCCCGCTTCCCGCCTACGGAGCCTGTGGGTTAGCAGATTCCGCCAGGCTGACCGGTGTCTCGTATGATCTAAATAGATCTTGTGATATGCACCTCATGGTCAGCTTTGATTCTATTCCCAATGCTCTTGAAGATCTCCGTTCTGGAAAAATGGTGGTCGTTGTTGATGATGAAAGCCGAGAAAACGAAGGGGATCTCATTGGGGCCGCACAGTTTGCCACTCCAGAGATGGTTAACTTCATGGCTACAGCAGCCAGAGGACTGATCTGCTTGGCCATGACCGGAGAACGGCTAGATCAATTGCAATTACCCTTGATGGTGAGTGCGAATACTGATAAGAATCAGACAGCCTTTACGGTCAGCATTGATGCAGGGCCAGAATTAGGGGTCAGCACTGGCATTTCAGCAGCGGATCGTTCCAAAACGATTCTGGCCACCATTAACCCGTTGACAAGGCCGGAGCAGCTACGCAGACCGGGACATATTTTTCCTTTGAGAGCTAGAGAGGGTGGCGTACTCCAACGAGCAGGCCATACGGAAGCAGCCGTAGATATGGCCCGCATGGCAGGCCTCTATCCAGCAGGAGTGATCTGCGAAATTCAAAATTTAGATGGCACTATGGCGCGATTGCCTGAACTTATTGAATATGCCCGAAAGCACCACCTCAAAATTATCTCGATTGCAGAATTGATTAGCTACCGTCTACAGACCGAACGATTGGTGTTACGGGAGACCAGAGCCAAGTTACCTACAGAGTATGGCCTATTTGAAATTTTTGGCTATCGCAGCACCCTAGACAATTCAGAGCACGTAGCCATTGTGCGGTCTCAAACCGCCCCTGAGACTTATGCTCCTTTTGCAGATAGTCAAGAGTCAACCTTAGTTCGAGTTCACTCAGAATGCCTTACAGGAGATGCTTTCGGTTCTTTGCGCTGTGATTGCCGCAAGCAACTCCAAGCAGCCCTGAAAATGATTGATCACCTGGGAGAGGGCGTAGTAGTTTATTTGCGTCAGGAAGGCCGAGGTATTGGGCTGGTGAATAAACTGAAAGCCTATGCCCTGCAGGATATAGGCTTAGACACCGTAGAAGCCAACGAACGCCTAGGTTTTGCCGCAGACCTTAGAAACTATGGCATTGGAGCTCAGATTCTTAATGATCTGGGCGTCCGCAAAATGAAGCTCATCACCAACAATCCTCGAAAAATTGCCGGAGTTTCGGGATACAATCTGGAAATTACGGCAAGAGTTCCCCTCATCATTGAAGAAACAGACTTTAACACCCGTTACCTGAATACTAAAGCCCTTAAGCTAGGCCATCTACTACCCCAGAAGCCAACGGATTATGTGACAGTTGGCCTGCATTTGGCGGAAAGACAAACCCCCAATCAGCGAGCAAATTATATCGCTCAGATTAGGGATTTAGCTGATCAGTCCAATTTGGCGATTCGAGAAGAAAACCGCCTAGTCGCTCGGGCTCTTTTTGGTGCGGAGAGTATTATTGTACATGTAGGTTTTTCTCCAAAGATGGAAGAAGCTTGGTATCTAGACCCCCAACTGGAAACCTATCAGAAACTGGCGAACTTTCTGCTCCATGTGAGTCAATGGAAAGACTTGACTCGTATGGAGTTTCTGGTCGGGAGTGAGAAAGACCCATTAGCCCATCTTAGCGAAAGATTAGACCGCAAAGAGCGACCTTTAACATCTTTAGAAGACTACCTAAATGGAGCACTTTCCGAACAGATAGTATATAGCTTTACAAAGTAATCGCTCCGTACCGATCTCTGAAATACCAACTTCATTGAAAAAATTTCCGCGATGGTACGGTAATGTGCGTGAACTTTATGTAATACATTAGCTGAAGTAACAGAATCCTCACGGTTAGAGCTATGCATTCATTAAAACTATACCTACAAGGGAGTCATAGGGCTATCAAGGTGGTAGGCTATACCCCTCTTCTTATTTCTCTGTCGCTGATCTTGCTGATCAACCTCGTCTGTTGGGCCTTGTGGCAACCGATTCTCATCGCAATTTTTGGCCAGTTCCAAGGGTTTTGCTTGACCTGGATCCTCTGCGCTGTACTCTACATTTTAGGAACCCAGATTCGGGATTCTTCGTATCTGATTTGGCAAGGCTGTCTTCTTGGAAGTCTTTGGCATTTGATTGATAAATCTTGTCAGCCATTTCTGGGTTTTTGGGCTAACCTGTTGGGACTTATAGTTACTGCTGGCTTGGTGTGGTGGTTTTTCTTCAAAGGAAATGATCGTGGCGATGGAGGTCTCCCTTCGTCCGCACCGATCCCACAGACACCTAGTCCAGTTTTAGTGCGCTGAATATGTCGCCCTTATTAAGAAGTACACAGTTATTTTGAGAGGTTGTAATTAGCGATGGGCAACCGTATACTAGATCCACGCAATATTCAAACTTATCGTTATAGAGTAAGACTGTTGGGTCGTGAACTCTTGGATGAAGAAGACCAAATCAAGCGAACCACTATTGCTTTACTGTTGGCTGATACCGCAGCAACTTTAGCTAAATTAGAAGTTCAAGAAACACAAAAACTCAGAGAAGAAAGCTCTCCACCTGAAGGCAAAAATCATATGCACCTGCTTGGTGGAACCTATATGACCACTGAAAAGTAGCATCGTTTCACTGGATAGGGTTTTTTGAGGAAAGAACTACTCTGCTGGAGCCAAGACTTGTCCTTGAGCTTGCACAAGGGTACTCTCTGCCTCAGAGGGAGGAACTACTAGCCAGAATTGAGTTAAGTAGGATTCCCACTGCTCTAGTATCATCCAGGCTTTTTCGCTATCGGTGTAACGATAGTGAGACTGGATGAGCGACTTCAGTTTGGTTTGTCCGTCAGGACTGGTCACCCTCTGCAGTTTTTTACCATTATCCGTATTGAACTTCTCCGGGAAGGTCCCAGATTCATCAAGGATAAAAGCAAGACCTCCGGTCATCCCTGCTCCAAAATTACGGCCCGTTGGTCCCAAAACCACCACATGGCCGCCTGTCATATACTCACAACAATGGTCTCCAGCACCTTCGATGACTGCATCCGCCAAGGAATTGCGTACGGCAAATCGCTCACCAGCACGCCCATAGGCATAAAGAGTTCCTCCGGTAGCCCCATAGAGACAGGTATTCCCAATAATCACATTTTCCGAAGGGATGTAGTTCGCCCCTTCAAAGGGGCGAATGATAATTTCTCCTCCGCTAATTCCTTTACCGACATAATCATTAGCTTCGCCAATCAAGACCAATCGCAGTCCTTTAACGCCAAAGGCTCCAAAACTCTGCCCTGCAGAACCCTTGAACGTCAGATGAATCAGTCCAGCAAATCCATCATTTCGGTACTGTTCAGCAATAACACCACTAAGTCTGGCTCCTACTGATCGGTCTGTATTGAGGATGGTATAGGTTTTTTCGAGGGTGCCATGTTGAGCGATAGCCTTTTCAATGTCTGAATCAGCGACCAATTCATCGTCGAGGACAGGACCATTACTATGGGCTACGGGGCTACGGGCAGCAACCCAAGAACGGTCAGAGGAAGTCCCTGCTCCATCCAGGAAGAAGGACAAATCTAAATTCTTGACCTTACTCAAATGCACAGCGCGTTCTTTAAGCAAGTCCATACGGCCCAATACTTCATCCAATGTCTTGAAACCAAGGTTAGCCAAAATCACCCGGACTTCTTGACCGATATAGTTGAAGAAATTCACCACATGGTCAGGAACACCAGGAAAACGTGCCCTCAACGCTTCTTTCTGCGAGGTAACCCCAACGGGGCAGTTATTCGTGTGACAGATGCGCGCCATGATGCAACCTTCCGCCACCATGGCAATGGTGCCAAAACCGTATTCATCCGCACCCAACATCGCAGCAAAGACCACATCCCAACCTGTGCGCAAGCCCCCATCCACTCTGAGTTGGACCCTATCGCGCAAACCATTCAAGATTAGAGACTGATGGACTTCTGCTAAGCCTTGCTCCCAAGGCGAACCGGCATGCTTGATCGAGCTAAGCGGAGAAGCCCCTGTCCCCCCTTCATGACCAGAAACTTGGATTACATCAGCATTGGCCTTCGCAACTCCTGAGGCAATTGTTCCAATTCCGGTTTCCGCCACTAATTTAACCGAAACTTTGGCCTGGGGATTGATCTGATGCAAATCAAAAATCAACTGCGCCAAATCTTCAATGGAATAAATGTCGTGGTGAGGAGGGGGGGAAATGAGAGCAACACCAGGCTTAGAACGCCGGAGTGCCGCAATATAAGCAGATACCTTATGTCCAGGGAGCTGCCCCCCTTCACCAGGCTTTGCCCCTTGCGCGATCTTGATTTCTAATTGGTCTGCCGATTTCAAATATTCAGGCGTCACCCCAAAACGTCCAGAAGCGATTTGGCGGATGGCAGAACCAGCCCGGTCTCCAGGCTTTAATCCTTTTAGCCCAGGGAAGTGAGGAGAAGTGCCGTCGGGTTGAATATCTTGAATTGGCTTGTAGCGTAGTGGGTCTTCCCCCCCTTCACCCGAATTGGATTTACCGCCAATGCGGTTCATCGCAATTGCCAAAACTTCATGGGCTTCCTTCGAGAGCGCTCCTAGAGACATCCCGCCCGTACAGAAACGCTGCACAATAGACTCTAAGGATTCCACTTCTTCTAAGGGAATAGCAGTCCGGTCAGAGGTCAATTCAAATAGGTCTCGGATCGCGGTAGGTGGACGATTTCGGACAATGGATAGATAGCGTTCATACAGCTCGTACTCCGATAAACCAGACTTGTCTTCTTTGAGTCCCACTGCCGCATGGAGAGCCTTGACCATCTGGGGATTGTTGATGTGGTATTCTCCATCAGGCTTGTAGGCCAAAAGACCATACTGGCTCAGCTTTTTACTCTTTAGCTCCGGATAGGCCTGTTGGTGGAAGGTAACCACTTCACGGGCCAGATCTTCCAGCTCGAGACCCCCCATGCGAGACGGGGTGCCATCAAAAGCTTGTTTGACTATGGCTGGCCCCAATCCCAAGGCTTCAAAAATTTGGGCTCCTGAATAGCTGGATAAGAGCGAGATCCCCATCTTAGAAAGAATTTTCAGAATCCCGGCTTCTACCGCATCGACATACCTTTCTTGCGCTTCCGTGACCGTAAGTTTTAGTTTGCCCTGGCTCAGTTCCATTTGGGTTTTCGGATGGTCATACCAGTGACGGATCGTTTCATAGGTCAAGTAAGGACAGACCGCGCTGGCCCCATATCCCAGCAAACAAGCAAAATGATGGGTACTCCAGCAGGCCGCTGTATCGACAATAAGGCTGGCCTTCATCCGCTGTCCCGTCCGAATCAAATGGTGATGAACCGCCCCTACCGCCAGCAGAGGCGGAATAGAAGCATGGCCTGCATCCAAAGCCCGGTCACTAAGAATCAAAAGAGACTTGCCCGCTCTGACCTGAGCTTCAGCATCGGTACAGAGCTGGTCTAAGGTTTTTTCTAAGCTTTGGGGACCATCCTCAAGCTTAAAGACTATGGAGAGTACAGCTGCCCCAAAGGGTTCTGGTTGCTGCATAAGCTCTTCCAGTTGATTTTCACTCAGAACTGGACTCTTAAGATGAATCGTACGGGCAGCTTCAGGGGTTTGGCTAAGCAGATTGGCCCGTGCTCCCAAGTGCATCTCCAAAGACATTACCAATCCTTCACGAATCGGGTCGATGGGGGGATTGGTCACTTGAGCGAACCTTTGCTGGAAATAGTCGTACAGAGAACGGGGTAGATCCGAGAGGAAGGCAGGACGGGCATCGTTCCCCATAGAAAAGGTAGGTTCTTTACCTTCGGCGGCCATCGGATTGATCACCACATCTACATCTTCAGCCGTATAGCCAAAGGCCTTTTGGCGGGTCAAGAGCGCAGGAGCATCAAATACTTTGTCCGTTAGATAGCTAGGCGCACTCACATGTCGGCGATGGGTAGCAATCCATTGCCCATAAGGTTTTTCCTGAGCAACCCGAGCTTTGATCTCCCAGTTGCGCAGTACTTCTCCTTGCTCTAAATCTACGGCCAGCATTTGCCCAGGACCGAGACGCCCCTTTTCCACTACCCGTTCAATCGGGACATCGACCACTCCAGCCTCGGAAGAAACAATGACTGTATCGTCGTCCAAAATCATATAGCGAGCAGGGCGCAGACCATTGCGGTCCAATAGAGCTCCCACTTGTTTCCCATTGGCAAAAGCAATGAGCGCTGGGCCATCCCAGGGCTCTTGCAAAGCGCTGTGGTATTCGTAAAAATCCACCACTTCAGGATGCGCCGCCAGTTCTGGTTGGTTCTGATAGGCTTCAGGCACCAGCATCATTAAAGAATGAAGCGGGGAACGCCCAGAGTGGACCAAGAGTTCCATGGCATTATCCAGGCTGGCTGAATCGGAACCCGTGGGAAATACCACAGGTTTCAATTCTCCCAGACGGTCAGCCCAAAAGGGGTGGCTCAGGTCTGCTTCTCTCGCTCTCATCCAGTTGCGGTTACCAATGACCGTATTAATTTCTCCGTTGTGACCGAGGATCCGCAAGGGTTGAGCCAGCGGCCATCGAGGGTCAGTATTTGTAGAAAAACGACGGTGGTACACCACAAACGAAACTTTATAGTTGGGGTTGGTCAGGTCATCGTAAAACATCCCCAAGACTTCAGAGCGAACCAAACCCTTGTAGATAATAGTGCGGCTGGAAAGCGAAGCGACATAGAACGCCTGATACCACTCAGGACGTTCGATCAAAGACTGCTTCATTCGCTTACGCACTAAAAACAACTCCCGTTCCATCTGGTCTTCTGACCAATCGGTCGGAGACTCCAAAATCACCTGATAAATCTCAGGACAGGTCTTGCGTGCCTCTTTACCGAGGAATTGAAGATGGACAGGCACTTTACGCCACTGAACCACCCGAAATCCAGCATCCACCAAAACCTGATCACATTGGCTCGTGCAGTAGGAGACGGCCTCGTGTGACCCTTCCGCCCCATCTATCTTTGGCAAAAACACCATCCCTACGGCTCGATGGGCGGCAGGAGGGAGAACAATGCCTTCAGCTTCAAAAAGTTCCCAGGGAATATTCGAAAGGATCCCAGCCCCATCCCCCGTATTTCGGTCTCCTCCACAGGCTCCTCGGTGTTCCATGCAATCTAAGGCATGTAACGCCTGAGTGAGCATGTCATGGGTACGACGGCCTTTGGTGTCCGCCAAAAAACCTACACCGCAGGCATCATGTTCTTCAGTCAAGAAGGAGTAATCTTTCATAGGGATGGGTACTTAGATGGTTTAACTAGTTAATTAAGGTCGGTAAAAAAGGTTCACGAGAACCGATCGCTGTTTCAAGGTTCAGCATTCAGGAGTGAACGTTGCACAAGCGACCGATGAAAACCGCCGATGGTAATCTCTTCCTTCTAAAGGTTTTCAAATCCTGAGTACTTAGGACACATTTAACGCTGCACCGATTTCATCTAATTAAAATTCGTTGCGGCGTTGGCTGCACTGCTGCACTCTTGCGTATACCTATTCTAATCTAAAGCCTAAGTTCCAATACGTGGCTGTTGATCCTCAGAATCCTGGGCAACTTTAGCCAAACGTGCTAGTTCAGCCTCTGCAGCTTGAGCTACGGTCTCAGACGGATCTTTGGCGAGGAATTTCAGAGGAGACAGGGTCTCAGGGATACCAATACTTCCTAACGCTTGAGCCACTTTCTGGCGCATCATCCAAGATTCAGAGCCGACGAAGGGCAAAATAAGCGGTAGCCCTCTAGGGTCTCTAAGTTCTCCAAGCGCACTAACGGCCCCCTCTTGCATGAGACCATCCCCCTGTTTAAGGGCCTCGGAAATCAAGTTAAAAGCTCGTTCATCCCCTAGATTGCCTAGGGCTACAATTGCACTGAAACGGACAATCCATTCCGTCTCTTCGTAGAAAGCTCGAACCAGCGCATCATAAGCCCTCAAGTCTTCTAGATTGCCCAGAGCGCCAGCGGCATCTGCGCGCACCCCATGGTCTGGATCTTCTTGTAGTACTTTGAGGAGGAGTTCTAAAGAGAGTTCACAGGGTTTCTTGCCCAGCAACACACAAGCAAAGGCCCTCAACTGAACCGCCGGGTCTTGAATAATACCGCGCGCTAAATCTGCGCAGAGTTCAGCAGGTTCATCACGTAAAGATAGAAGAGCTTTAAGCCGCTCTTGCCGTTCTGGGCTCTGGAGACGGAGCCGAGTAGACTGAATATCAATCACGGGGATCGAACCTCTGGATATTTGCAATATTAGTACACAATTTCATGCTGCACATAAGAGACGTTCGCAAAAAGGACTTTATTCAATGTCAAGACCTTATGGACCTCTTGGGATTTGGTCCCTACGGCGTTTTAGGAGACCTCAAAAAACGCTACGCCATAGTGGTCTTCGATGGCGAACCGTGCGGATTGGTTCGTTATACCGTCAGTCAAAAAAGAGTCTTAGTCATTTACGACCTGCTGTTTCTATCAGATTATGCAGGCCAAGACTTAGAAAACTTGGTGGTAGAAATCTTGAAAGAACGTCATCGACCAGAGAATATAGTTGTTAAACCTAAAATGCCGCGTTGGGATGCCCGGCCGCTCTGTGACTAGACTTTAGTATCTAGACGGAACATGAGCAGATAAGGGGATTCATATCCCCTGGAAGCCTGCGTGATACAATTCTTACCAATTTAGTTTGCTTAGTCTGCTGAATTAGCAACACAAATGAGCTTTCTTATATGGTCGATGCTCTCAATTCGTTTCCTGCTCTTCACCAACCTCTTAGGCCGCTGCGTTTGGGGGTGATTGGCGTAGGCAATATGGGACAACACCATACTCGCGTCCTCAGTCTTCTCAAAGACGTTGAACTCATCGGTATTGCCGATACCAATAAAGAATTGGCTGCAGATACGGCGGGCAAGTATCGCATCAAATGTTTTGACGATTATCGAGAATTGCTACCCCATGTCGATGCCGTATGCATCGCCGTCCCAACCCGGCTCCACTTCGATGTCAGTATGGAGTGTATGAAAGCGGGGGTCCATATCCTTATCGAAAAACCGATTGCAGCCAATATTCAAGAGGCGGAAACCCTCGTCAAAGAGGCCGTCGAACGAGATTTGATTCTACAAGTGGGGCACATCGAACGGTTCAATCCAGCCTTCCGCGAACTCTCCAATGTCCTCAAAAGAGAGGAAGTCCTAGCCTTGGAAGCCCACCGGATGAGCCCCTATTCTCAGCGAGCCAACGATGTCAGTGTGGTCTTTGACTTGATGATCCACGACATTGATCTCGTTCTGGAATTAGTTCCCTCTCAAGTTGTCAAGATGCAGGCTTTTGGCAATCGGGCTTCAGATTCTGGCTATCTAGATTTTGTGGCCGCTACCTTAGTCTTTGCCAATGGGGTAGTCACGACGCTGACGGCCAGCAAAGTCACCCACCGCAAGATTAGGACCCTGGCGGCCCACTGCAAAAATTCACTGGTTGAAGCAGATTTTTTGAACCATCAGATTCTAATCCACCGTCAAACTACCAGTAACTACATGACGGAGTATGGCCAGGTGCTGTATCGCCAAGATGGGCTGATTGAGAAAGTTTCCACCACGAACATTGAACCGCTCCATGCCGAACTAGAGCATTTCATTCACTGTGTCCGAGGAGGAGAACCCCCTTCTGTGGGTGGGGAACAAGCTTTGAAAGCTTTGAAATTGGCTAGTTTGATTGAGCAAATGGCTATAGACGGCACCGTTCGCAATGTCAATGATGCTGATAACCCCACACCACGGACGGAGGTCCCAGTTTGATTCCTATTTTTGATACAAGTGCTCAAACTGCCAAACTCCAAGAACAATTCAAAGAAGCCCTGGCCGATGTCATGCTTGATGGTCGCTATATCCTCGGCCCCAATGTCCAAACTTTTGAGAAAGAAATAGCCCAGCTCTGTGGAGTAACCGAAGGCATCGGCGTCGCTTCTGGAACGGATGCCCTCCATCTCGCACTCAAGGCCTGTGGCATAGGTCCTGGAGACGAGGTGATCACACCCTCGTTTACGTTTATTGCAACTGCAGAAGCGATTGTCTACTGTGGAGCGACGCCTGTTTTCGTAGACATCGACCCTGAGACGTTTAACCTAGACCCTGTGCAGGTAGCCCAGCAGATCACCTCCCGGACTAAGGTGATTATGCCCGTTCACCTGTTTGGTCAAATGGCAGACATGGACGCTATCATGGGCCTAGCTCAAGCGCATGGGATTCAAGTCGTAGAAGACTGTGCTCAAGCGATTGGAGCTACCTATAAAGGTCGTCCTTCCGGTTCTTTTGGAGCAGCAGGCTGCTTTAGCTTTTACCCAACCAAGAATTTAGGAGCCTTTGGTGACGGTGGTATGGTCGTTACTGCGGACGCAACCCTGGCCGCTCAGATTTGCAAACTTCGAGCCCATGGCTCTAATGTCCGCTACTACCACGATGAAGTAGGATTTTGCTCCCGTCTGGATGAAGTCCAAGCGGCTATTTTGCGAGTGAAGCTTCCTCATCTACAGAATTGGAATAACCGACGGGCCGAAATTGCCCAGTTCTACAATGAACAGTTTGAGAACCTACCGGTACAAACTCCCGCAACAGCATCCGGTAATACGCATACTTATCATCAATACACCCTCCGCGTTTTAGACCGTGACCGTTTGGTTAAAGAAATGCAGGCGGCGGGTATTGGCGCGATGATTTACTATCCCGTCCCCATTCATTTGCAGAATGCCTTCCAATCTTTTGGCTATAAACCAGGCGATTTGCCTGCTTCCGAAAAAGCTGCTGCCGAAGTGCTTTCCCTCCCCATTTTCCCAGAACTTACAGATTCGCAGGCTGAACAGGTCGCAGAGACGTTGACAGCTTGCTTGAGTAAAGTAACTGTTTAGCTATCTATAACTAGAAGCTGCCCAAGTGAACCCATGGAGTGTTTATTTGAATAAATCATACTTGTACGGCTGACTATGATTAAGACAAAAGTCGCGTTGACCCTAGATACGTCCCTTCTCCGTCGCGTTGATAAACTTGTTGCCAAGCAGCAATTCCGCAACTCGCCTGGACACCGTGCCCGCATTGAGGCGCGGACGGAAGAGCTCATCGAAGAGGAAATGACGCTGCGCATTGCCTGGTCCGCCTTGACAGCGTTCTCTCATTTTGAGAGAATAAAAAATATTCGGATTGACTCTGGTATGCACCTGATTGCCATTCGTGAACTCCGACAAGCAGCAGCACAGTTTTCCGATGTGGCAAGTCAGATTGAAGATTGGTATCAAGTGGTCAAGGGGGCTACTTGGCAGAATCTAGAAGAAGTCAGACAAACCTATCGTTCTGCAGAAGCGGTGAGAAATTTTACGGTTTTCAACATCAAGGGGAATCGCTACCGACTGATTGTGTCCATCAATTACATCAAACAAACGATCTATTTCAAATATTTCCTCACCCATGCCCAATACGATAAGGAGGACTGGAAAAATGACCCTTACTTTTGATTTTCAGGTTTACGCTACGCTTTTGTCCAAGGTTTTACCCCAAGCTATTACAACTGAAGCTGAGAATGAGAGAGCGTTAGCAATAGTAGAAGCATTGATGCACAAAACTGAGTTAACCCCTGAAGAAGACCGGCTGTATGATTTGCTCCTCGTGCTCATTGAGAAGTTTGAGCAGGAGAACTATCCGCTCCAGAATCTTTCTACTCCGCACAGTCGGTTGCTTCATCTGTTAGAGTCTAACCATTTAAAACAGACTGACCTACTAGATGTTTTTGGTTCTAGCGGCATTGCCTCAGAAGTCATCAATGGCAAACGGGAGATCAGCAAAACGCAGGCTCGGAAGTTAGGAGAACGTTTTGCGGTCTCACCAGCACTATTTTTGATGTGACCAATGTAGGGTTACAGCTTCTGTGAAGTCATACCATTTTCAAAAAAACATGCGACACCCCTTTTTTGAAAAACCACTCGGAGCAAGGAACTCACATTTTTATCTGTTGCATACAAAAAGGAAATTAGTATCAGACGGTAGCTAATAGCGTGCATAATCGCATTTACACTACTAAATTGCGGATTACCATTTTCCGAAAGGGCCTGCTGCGCCCCCTGCCGACCGAGGACAGGGACTTCGGCAATGAGTCTAGTCCATGTTGCTCTGATTTCTGAAACTAAAGAACACTACGATTAAAATAGCAACAGCAAGGAATAAGTCTGGAGCACAACCATGAATATCCTTATTGATTTGCCAGAGAAAATTGTTCAGCAATTAGAAGCAACGTGGGGGGATTTACCCCAGAAAGCACTCGAAGCTCTGGCAATAGAGGCTTATCGGGCAGGAGTTCTTTCTTCTGCGCAGGTGCAACAAATGCTCCACCTTCCTTCGCGATGGGCAACTGAGGCTTCCTTAAAAAAACGCAGGCTTATCTTGACTACACTGAGGCAGATCTAGAGCAGGATAGTCAGACGCTCTGCCAATAGATTTACCAAATCCGATCAATTGAATAACTATCAAAAGCAACATCTATACTAACAATCGGTACTTTTTCTACTATTGTTTGTGCAATTAGTAATCGATCAAATGGATCACGATGATGTAATGGTAACGTTGCAATAACGGTTAGATGCTCTAGGCTAATTGGTAAAACTTCAATTTCATTCTGTGATAGCTGCTGGGGAATAAACTGTCCATATATTCTGGGCAGAGTAAGCTTCCCAAGGCTAGATTTGATCGCTATCTCCCAAAGACTTGCCGTACTCAACAACAAATCAGCCTCAGATTCAAGAAGGTTTTTAGCATCTGTACTCAGTTGCGCACTACCGTTAATAAACCAAAGAAATGTATGAGTATCAAGTAAGAGTTTCATCCCATATACTCATCAAAATCTTCCAAGGGTTGGTCAAAATCAGGTGATATCCAGATTAATCCTTTGGCACTACCGCTCTGACGGCGTTTCTTGGGTTGAGCAAGGCGCACCAGCTTTAAGATAGGTTGATTATTCTGCGTAATGATAACCTCATCTCCGCTAAGTGCAGCTTGCAATAAGCTTTCCAATTGGCTTTTTGCTTGATCAATGTCAATTTGGTGCATTGCCATTCACTCTGTCAAGATTGGATTCATCCAGACTATCCTAAGGAAGAAAGAAGTATTTAAGATTTTGACAAATCTCCACTTCTAGTTCGGGAAATCCCTGGTGCATCGCCTTTCGATTAGGATAAATCGCCGAGCTTAATTACCTGACCTATTTTGGCTTGCCATTATCTCGTAGGTAATCAGCGTCACTTATTCACTCTTTCTGCCATGTTGAGGGCAGGCTACTAGAGCTTCCCATTAGGGAGACCAGATATTGACACTATAGATAATTTACCAGACTGAAAACTCAGGAACTTTTAGTTTATTCTGCTCACATGCGGTGGATAGATCAGTCACGATCTTAAAGTAATCATCACGGTTGCGAACTTGGGCAAATAGTGAGATCTGTTTCAGCCTTTCATCTGGAGTAAGGTGGGGACTGGAGATAGCCAGAAGCTGGTTGAAATTAGTAATAGCCCGATTGACATAGCTAACACGCAATGAATAGATTACTGAAAATGTTATCAAGAACAAAAAAAGGAGTCCGCCTTGTATCAGGATTCTTCGTCGGTTTTTTTCTATCCCACTTAACTGCTCTTTTTCTATTGATATTCGTTCATTTAACTGCTCCAATCGTTCTCTTAACTGCCCTAATTGCTCCTTTGACTGCTCAGTTTCCATTGGCTCCTTTGACTGCACCATTTCTATGTGCTCTTTTGGCTGCTTTATCGTAGATTGGCGGGGAAATGTCAAAAGAATACCCAAAATGGCACCCGGTAGCGCACTTAGCGAGAATTTCAGAAGAGACAAACTGGGTTCTTCAGGATGCCCCTGAGCAATATCCACATACAAACTATTTTTAAAGCTAACCACCAGCAATTCTCATTATGAGACATTTGTGCTCAAATCTTAGCTGACAGAGAGTTTTATGACTGAATCGCTCAACGATAGAATGCGGTTTCCAGCCTGTTAAACTGCTCAAAGCAGGACAGTTGAATG
>JBAUTB010000025.1:0-2048 GCA_049582005.1 Gloeobacterales cyanobacterium
TTTAAATCTAGAGTAAGAGGAACAATGATTGCACAAGCGAAAAGATTTACTGCTGGCACTATATTTCTCGCGTTCCTATTCGTTTCCACACCCAGTTCTGCTGAACCAAGCAATTCATCTGGTGGTGTAATCGAAGGTAAGTTGTCCTATCCCTCAGATTTCATTCCGGCAATGACTGTTTGCGCTCAATCTATCAGCAATTATCAACAGTTGACTTGCATTCGTACAAAAGAAGGACAACGCACCTTTAAATTATCTGTTAAACCTGGAGAAAACTTTGTCTTCAGTCAAGTAAAAGGGAGTTTTACAGACGGAGCTACTGGAAGAGTCTACGACGCATTTTTCTACCATGCGAAAGGTCGTACTCCAATCCCTGTGCGTGTGTCTGCTGGTAAGACCATCAGCGGTGTTTCTCTAAACAACCAAAGAATTTGTCACTATGGTCTTCCCGCTGCTGCCTACTGCGTAACACCCTCTGCCAATTAACAATATGAGGTATTGACAAATTCGATATGCACTCAGTTGAGGAGAAAGAAGTTGCACGAGCGCGATCTAACAATATGCCCTGAGTCCGACGAAGTCAAGGGAATTGCTTCTAAATTTGTGTTTTAGTTTCTTTTCTCATTCTCTCTGGATTCTCTTCTTTGTTTCCTGTGCAAATAAAGTTACAGCACAAATGTTTCAGAATTGAGATTATTTTCAATTCAATTCCGTTTCTATTTTGGTTTTTATTTCTGTTCTTTTTCTTAGCTAAACTGATTTCTAATTTGTCTCTTCTGTGAGTGCTAAGTTTTGTACTAACGGTGAACCTTTCCGCTTTAATGCCATCAAATATTTCACCTCGTCATACGGCTGTCGCTCCTGCCAGCAGCGGAACACAATCCGTATCCACTTAAATGCCAATGCTCGAATCGCTGCCTGATGAGTTTTACCTTTTTTGCGTTGCATCTGATAGAACGCCTCTGCCCAAAATGAGTGTTTGCGCGTTTGCAAGGCCCATTCCACAAAGGTTTGTCTGAGAAATTTGGGGCAACTCCAACGCCAATGTACCCAGGATTTTTGCCCACTGCTTTCCTTCACAGGCGCAATGCCGCTATAGCGCAACAAGTCCTGAGCACTTTGGAAGCGTGCACGTTCTTCCCCAAATGCCACCAACAATCGGGGTGCAAGCTGAGGTCCGGCACCAGGGAGGGCTGCAAATAGCTGAGCATCGGGGTGAGAGTCAAACAGTTCTTCAATTTTGGCATCGAAGGTGGCAATACTCGGCAGCAGCACTTGTAGCTGTGCAACTAAGGCCTTGACCAACAGTTGGAGTGGTTCGACAATCCCTGCATCTTCCGTTAACACCACGCCTTGCTCGATTTGCTCAAGCCGACGCTGGATGGTCTTTGACTGTACCACATGATGGGATTTAAAGAATTGCTCCAGTTCCTCTTGGGAGGCAGCTTGTACCGTTTTGAGGGTGGGATAATGAGTTAGAAAGTGACAAAAAACCTGGGTATCTTTGTCCTCAAACCAGTCCAACACTTGTGGGTAATAGCCTTTGAGGGCAGCGGTGATGCGATTGGTCAGGCGAACCTTCTCCGCCACGAGCATCCGTCGATTCTCTACCATCTGCTGGAGTGCCCGCAGCTTGCTACTACTGGGCTGCCAAGCTTTGAGTTTATCCCGATGCTTGAGCAAAAGTTCTACCAAAATTTGAGCATCGGTAGGGTCTGACTTGGCACGAGAGGGAGAAAATGCTTGACGATAGTTCGCCACCAGGAGCGTGTTGACTGGATACAGTACCAGAAACTCGTACTTGCACAAGGCGTAAATCAACGGTCCTCGTTTCTGCTCTGTACAGACGGCAATTGACTGTCCATGAAATCGTTTCCTTAATCCTTCAACCCAAACTGAGATCGCTTCCGGTTGGGAGCTGATAACAGAAAATTCAAACTGTTCAGTGGTTGGGTCATACAGGCAAAGATCGTGCTTTTGGTCAGCCCAATCAATGCCAATGTAAGCAGCGTAAGGAGGTGGGGCTGTTTCAAGAACTGACGAAGCAG
>JBAUTB010000026.1:0-45668 GCA_049582005.1 Gloeobacterales cyanobacterium
CCCACGTATCTAAATTCTGATCCTTGAGTATGTGAGAGTTCAAGTGCTGTGAGTTATTGACATCTAACTGCTGTATTACCCGAGAAACCTTATTTTTTTGACTCGACGGCATGGTTTCATAAGCCATCAATGCTTTTTCTCGGAACTGTACAGCCATTTTATATCTCCTTATCGGCCAGCAGGAGGGATTAGCGTCAAGATTTACTCCCATATCATAGCCTTATAGGCACAGATTAGGCAGACTCTAGTGAACTCGTGCCATTCTCACAATTAATCCAGAACATCTTCAGGCAGCGGGGCTTCCCCGCTCTCTCGGTTCAGCACCTGGTCAAACGCTTTAAAATCTGCTCTCGCTTGCCGTTCCTTAAAGAAGGATTCCGTACTTAGCGCGGCCACCTTCTCAGCAACTGCCGTAGCAATGAACTGATTCATGCTGATACCGTCTTGCTTCGCAAGCTCTTCTGCTGCTTTTTTCAAGGACTTTGAAAGCCGTAGTGGATAATTTGCCGTATTGCTCATAGAACCTCCTGGAGGGTTAAGACTTGGACATTAAACTGCTTTGAGATATCTGCGCAGTCTTTGCGGTTAAAGGTCACAATGGCATCAGCCTGACCATCACCCACAGCCTCAACCATATCTTTGTAACAAACCCCTGCCTCCCAGCCTAGAATCTGCCAAGCTAGAAGTCTAGAGCAGGAACCCTAGAATAGGATTAAGCGATGACTCGTCTCAGTGAACCAGAAGTTTACCAAGGACAATTTGGTGAATTCACTATTACCCCGCAAGACCGTCAGGGCGTGATCATTTATCGCAGTGCCTTAGGCGTAGCAGCAATATGCTTTGCCCTTGGAACGGTCGCTATTTTGTGGCAGGGTAACGACCCCTTGGTTTTAAATATGCTGTCTGTGCTCTTTCTTATTTTCTCTCTAGCGATGGGCGTGGCTTTAGTGACCATTCATATCTACATGGCCTGGCTGCATCGCCTTTTGCAAATCTTTTGGGGGATTGGCAGTATTGCGGCTTTATGGTTTGAGTTCCAAGATCCGCAACCGCTAGCTTTAACTATCTATAATCAGCCCCTCGCTCTTTTTGGAATCGGATTCACCTTCGCAGCCCTAACCGGAATTTTCTTCAAAGAATCCTTCTGTTTCAATCGCTTTGAGACCAAGTTCCTGACCTTCCTAGTCCCTGTCCTTATGCTTGGACATCTATTTGGACTTATGCCCGTGCTGTGGGAGCAGGTTTTATTAGGAATCTGGGCTGTCTTATTTCTAGTCTTTGGGTTCCGCAAAGCAATCCAAGCAATTCCACCAGATATTGGGGATAAGTCAGTTTTTACCTATCTGAAAAACAAGCAAAAAGATAGTGCTACTTTAATCAATTCATAACCTCTCTTTGTGCCTCCTCAAGACGTCTCTCCCTGCTTCCCTCAAGCCAATCCCACCTGTATCCCCCCTTAAGGGGGGATGAGCACTTACAGCTCAAACTTTCTTTCTAGCAGGGGGTCAAAAAAGTTCTGAAGCCGTTTCATCCTGACTGATAATCTGCCCTTTACGGTCAAATAGAATCGTTCCCACTTTTACGGATACATCAGCATATTTTTGGATATAGCCTTGAGCTTTTGCACTAATTTTTTGAGCAAGGGTCTTGAATACAATTTCAGACAATCCTTGTTCCACTAGATAGTGATGAGCAGCATCAGCCGTTTTCAAGCTCAAAACGGTTTGGACAACTTCTAGATCCTTGCTAACCAGCGCTACCGTGGCTGCTAAAATTTCCAGCTTCGCATCAGCAAGGTGACTGGAAGTGTTGAAAATACCACCCGCTAGTTTAATCAATTTCCCATGATAGCCCACCAACAAAATCGATTGAGCTTCCCTCAAGCCAGCTTCCACCAACAAGGCTCCAATCCAATTTCCAGTTTGGACTATAGATTTTTCTTGGATACCCAATCGAGTAGCAACTTGCTGCCCATTACTGCCAATACAAAAGACCAGATGAGGAGAATTCTTTACTTTTGCTTGGAGGGTTTGACGAAATTCATCTAAATGATCTGCGGCAGATAAGGGTTGAGAAATACCACTCGTGCCCAGGAGCGCCAGTCCTTCCAGGATGCCAAAAGCTTCATTGGAAGTGCGCTGGGCTAATTGACGACCGTGAGGAAGAATAATCTGGACGATGACTGTTTTATCTTCTGGAATCAGGGGTAATACATTGCGTTCAAAAAGCTGACGCGCATAGTTATAGATCGCGGGCTCACCTGTGCTCGTTTTCCCAAGGCCTTCTCCTGCTTCTAAGACTAAGCGTTGGGATTGTGGCTCTGCTAATCGTATCCAGGCCCAGATGGGCGTATTTCGGGTTAGGTCCAGGTTGTCTCCTGGGTCACTCAGGGTGATCGCTAACGCACTGCTCGCATCCAAAGCAGCAACTTGTTGAATAGCAATTTCTGCCTTTCCTGATAGTAAATCAATGGTCATGAACGAATTAGATTCCCCTAGAAGATGCATCAAGGCCGCCTTAGCCGCAGCCACCGCAAACACAGGAAGGGTATAACCTGTTTTTGCCATTAAGAAACCCCTGAACGACCGTATTGTTCACAAAAAGTCTGCACAACCTCTAGATCATCCGTTTGCAACGGATACGTAATCGGAGGTCTAGCAATCACCATTAACCTTATCCCCAAAGCTTTAGCCACCGACTGTTTAATGGCAACACCCCCCGCTTCGCCACTGGCTTTCGTAATCACCGTATTGAGCTGTAGCCGTTGCCAAAGTTGATATTCCTGGTCATAGGTTATGGAGAGGCGTGCAGGAATGAGGAATTCTGGAGCAAAACCTGCCCGTAAGGCTTGTTTCTCCGCCTCAGGGGTGGGCAAAATCCTGGCCCATAGCTTCGCTTGGGAATGCCAAGGAGCAAAAAGAGGCAGCGCTTTCACCCCCACCGTCAGCAAAACCCGATGCCCTCCTAAGTATTCCGGATACAAAACATGCTCAAAATCAGGAAAGACCTGAGCAGGAGGTTCTAGGAAAGTCTCAGGACGCTCGAATCTCAAATAAGGCAAACCTGTTGCCATGGCCTGACGGGAGATAACCATAGCAAAGGGATGAGAGGCGTCAACGATACAGTCTATAGCCTGTTCTTGGAGGAACTGAGCGAGCCTTTCCAGCGTGAGGATTCCGACCAGCACTTTGCCTGGTAATCCTTCGTAAAGCCGAACGGCACTGGGTCTCGTTACCGTGACCACCCAAGGATAGGGATGGGCGCTCAAGACCTGAGCAATCGCTCGACTCTCCTGGGTCCCCCCAATAAGCCAGATCATCGTGGAACCTTATGCTGTTTGGTGGGTCCGAAAAATATGGGTATGGCCAGGACTGTAGAGTTGAGAACGAGCCTCAGGACGTCCTTTCAGCGCTGGACTAACGATATAGAGCACCGTCCGGTTCAGTTTTGCTTCGCGGGTCATCTGAGCCATTTCATCTAAGCGACCGATCCGCACGTACTCATCTGGCCAGCCTAGGCGATAACAAAGCGCCATGGTCGTTTCGGGAGGGTAGTGGCTGAGCAACTGTTCTTGAGCCTTGGTGCAGTGATGGGCACTGAGATATAAACACAAAGAGGCTTGATGGGACGCCAAGGAGGCCAAGTCTTCAGTGCTGGGAACATCCGTTTGCCCTTGGGTACGGGTCAGAATGATGCTCTGCACCAAGTTGGGAATGGTCAGTTCTACCTGTAAACGGGCGGCGGCGGCCTGGAAGGCACTCACCCCCGGAACCACTTCAAAAGGTATTTCGTGCTGCCAAAGATGCACCATCAGTTCGTGCAAAGCTCCATACAGCGAAGGGTCCCCATCCTGTAGACGCACCACGATTTTTCCGGCCTGTACGCGCTCCAATACTAAAGACCACCATGTTTCTAAAACCAAAGACCGAGTATCGATGCGCTCAACCTCTGGCTGGCAATAGTCCAACATGTACTCTGGCACTAAAGAACCTGTATACAGAACCACATCCGCGCTTGCCAACAGTTTCTGCCCACGCACCGTGATCAAGTCTGGGTCTCCGGGGCCAGCACCCACAATGAAGACTTGCCCTATAGAGACTTTTTCATCCCGCATGCCGATCAGCTCCTTCGCTTTAGTGCCCACCATACTATGCACACCCCAAATTTTGAGTCAGCCTCCGCAAAGTTTTAGGTACAACTGCGCCATACACGGGACTAAAACTTGGACTCAAGGCATACTGTTGAGCAGATAATTTGTTAACCTCTAGCATCTAGAGATGTAAAGCATGGAGTCATGTATCGGTAGAGGAGTAGCCAGAGCACGATGAACGTGCAACAGTCGCGGCAGCAATCCATCAGTCCTAGAGACTGCTCATGGCCTTTCTGGCCTTTGGTACCCCTGTACCCCTACGGCAAGCGACGAACCCTCCGCAAGGAAGTGGTTAAGGGCACGATCTGGACGTTCGATCAGATTCAAGGAGTTTTATACGTTATTACGCCGATTCGCATGACGGTCATAAAACTTGATGGAGGCGGTCTGCTCGTCTATACTCCGGTTGCTCCAACCCGAGAATGTATCCGACTTGTCAAAGAATTAGTGGCAGAGCATGGAGATGTCAAATACATTATTCTACCCACCGTCTCTGGCCTAGAGCACAAAGTATTCGTCGGTCCTTTTGCTAGACGCTTCCCCAAGGCCCAGGTCTTCGTCGCGCCTCATCAGTGGAGCTTTCCCCTCAATCTGCCGCTGAGTTGGCTGGGTTTTCCTCTAGGACGTACGAACATCCTTCCCGTGGACAGTAGCGCTGCACCCTTTGCCAACCAGTTCGATTACGCTATCCTCGGTCCGATTGGCGTCGGACAGCCCTATGAAGAAGTGGCTTTCTTCCACAAACCAACCCGTACGTTACTCGTGATCGATGCGGTGGTTTCCATCTCAGAAGACCCCCCAGACATCGTCCAACTAGACCCCTTTCCCTTGCTATTCCATGCCAAGGATAGTGTGTTCGATCTTGTTGAAGACACGGAGGCAAACCGCCGCAAGGGATGGCAACGCATCTCCCTGTTCACGTTCTATTTTCAACCGAGTGCTCTAGAAGTCATTGGCTTCAAGCAGATGATCCGCGATGCGTGTAAAGCCCCAGACCGTTCCAAAAAGGCATATTTCGGTCTCTTTCCCTTCCGCTGGAAACCTTCCTGGAAGCAATCCTTTGAAACCCTCCAGGGCGGAGGACGTCTATTGGTGGCACCGGTTTTACAGGCCCTCATTCTAAACCGAGCCCCCCAGCAAACCCTTGACTGGGCCGATAAAGTAGCGAGATGGAATTTCCAACGAATTATTCCCTGCCACTCCGAATCACCGATCGAGACAGGGCCAGAGCAATTCCGGCAAGCCTTCGCTTTTCTTGAGAAGAAACGCTCCCTTGATCAGAAAAATTACTTGCTTCCGGAAGCAGACTTTGAATTGCTCAGGAAAATTGAGAAGACTCTGCCGCTTCCTCCGCCACCGGAGGAATTTTGCAGGAAATAAAACCCTTGGCTTTTGCCATCAGTGTCTTGGAATACGCTCTGTTACATTTTGCAATATTCTTGGGCAAGCATTCTCTTAGGGATGAGAAGAGATTTCACTCTTGCAAACGCTATCCTGAAGAGACTTTTAAGCTTATTAATATCTGATTGAACGGACAGAGGGACGGATGCAGGGGCGAGGTCCAAATCCTCAGATATGACAATTTCCTTAAAACCGAAGCTCCTTAAGCTTCCTTGTTGCACAATCCACACAAGCTAGAGTTAATATTCCTGCTTTTAAATACTCTCTTTAGTAGGCCAGCCATCCACTATGAACAGCAACGAACTACCAGCAAAACAGGGCCTGTACGATCCACAGCTCGAGCACGACGCCTGCGGGGTCGGCTTTATCGCGCATATGAAGGGAAATAAATCCCACGCTATTGTGACGCAGGCCTTGACTATCCTGGTGAACCTGGACCACCGTGGAGCCTGCGGTTGCGAAACAAATACAGGGGATGGAGCTGGTATTTTGATGCAGGTACCGCACAAATTCTTGAAAAAAGTAGCAGCCCTAGAAAATATCATGCTGCCAGAAGCCGGTCAGTATGGCGTCGGCATGATTTACTCCTCCCCTGTCCCTGAGGCAAGGGCCACGAGCCGACAGATCTTTGAACAAATTGTGACAGAAGAAGGATTACAGGTGCTGGGCTGGCGTAATGTACCTACGGATAATTCATCGCTGGGGAACACCGCCAAGTCAAGCGAGCCGTTTATGGAGCAAGTCTTCATTCAGCGCTCCGCCGATTTGGCGGATGATTTGGCCTTTGATCGGAAGCTCTATGTCATCCGCAAGCGGTCGCACAATGCCATTCGCAAAACCAAGATAGATTCTTGCTGGTATCCCTCCAGCCTTTCCTGCCGCACGATAGTCTACAAAGGAATGCTGATGCCCGTACAGGTAGGGCAGTATTATCCCGACCTCCATGATCCGGATATGGAGAGTGCCCTGGCCTTGGTCCACTCCCGGTTTAGCACCAACACCTTTCCCAGTTGGGAGCGGTCACACCCCTATCGCTACATCGCCCATAATGGCGAGATCAACACGATGCGCGGCAATATCAACTGGATGATTGCCCGTCAGTCTCTGTTTCAGTCAGAGCTTTTCGGTGAGGACATCCAAAAGATCCAGCCCGTGATCAACATTGACGGCAGTGACTCGACTATTTTCGATAATGCCCTGGAACTGATGGTGCTGGCGGGGCGGTCCCTACCCCATGCCATGATGATGATGATTCCTGAGCCATGGACGGCCCACGAGTCGATGAGCGATCAGAAAAAAGCATTTTATGAGTATCACTCCTGCCTGATGGAACCGTGGGATGGTCCCGCCTCGATTGCGTTTACCGACGGCACCATGATCGGTGCGGTGCTTGACCGTAATGGCCTCCGTCCCTCTCGCTACTACGTAACCAAAGACGACCTCGTGATCATGGCCTCCGAAGCGGGTGTATTGCCAATCGAACCGGAGCGGATAGCGGCAAAAGGTCGTTTAGAGCCCGGTCGTATGTTCCTCATCAATATGGAAGAAGGCCGCATCGTCACCGATGAGGAGATTAAAAACCAAATTGCTACGGAGCACCCTTATCGGGAGTGGATCAATCAGCACATGGTTGAACTCTCGAACGTGAAAGACCCACCTGAGGTGCCGGGACCAGACCATAAAACCATCCTGCAACGCCAAATCGCCTTCGGCTATACCTTTGAAGAACTGCGTATGTTGCTGACCCCGATGGCACGAGATGGTGTCGAGGCCATCGGAGCTATGGGTTCTGATACGCCACTGGCTGTGCTCTCTGACCGTCCTAAGCTACTGTACGAATACTTCCAGCAACTCTTCGCCCAGGTCACCAATCCACCGATTGATTCCATCCGGGAGGAAATTATCACTTCGGCGGAGACGACCATCGGTTCTGAGCGTAACTTACTCAAACCTGAGCCTGAAAGTTGTCATTTGATCGAGCTGAAAACACCCATCCTCAGCAACGAAGAGCTGGCAAAGCTCAAGCATGTGGCACAAGGCCAATTCAAATCGATTACGCTCCCGATTCTGTTCGATCCGAAGTCCGGGGTGAAGGGGCTTGAGCAGGCGATGGCAGAGCTTTTTGCGCAGGCAAACCAGGCCATTGTTGACGGTGTGAACATCCTTATCCTCTCCGACCGTGGGGTGGATAAAGAGCATGCCCCGATTCCAGCACTGCTGGCAGTGGCTGGGCTGCACCACCATTTGATTCGTGAAGGCACGCGCACACGGGTAGGTCTTGTGCTCGAATCCGGGGAACCACGGGAAGTGCATCATTACGCAACCCTGATTGGCTATGGTTGCGGGGCGATTAATCCCTATCTTGCCTTTGAGACCCTCGATGACATGATCCGTCAAGGCTTATTGGTCGATATGGACCACAAGACTGCCTGTAAGAACTACATCAAAGCAGCAACAAAGGGTGTTGTTAAAGTCGCCTCCAAAATTGGTATATCAACGATACAGAGCTATCGTGGGGCCCAGATTTTTGAAGCGATTGGACTGAACCGATCGGTCGTCGATCGATACTTCACCTGGACGGCATCGCGCATTGAGGGGGCGGACCTGGAAGTGATTGCCAGAGAAGCGATTTTGCGGCATAGCCATGCCTTCCCGGATCGTCCGGTGGATGGTCATACCCTGGATGTTGGGGGTGAATATCAGTGGCGCAAAGAAGGGGAAGCCCACCTGTTCAGTCCAGAGACGATTCACACGCTGCAACAAGCAGTACGGGGAGGCAGCTACGAGCTGTATAAGCGCTACGCGGCCCTGGTGAACGAACAAGGGCAGAAGTACTATACGCTGCGCGGACTGCTTGAATTCAAGCAGCGCCCGTCTGTGCCCATCGAGGAAGTGGAATCGATTGAAGCCATCCTCAAGCGTTTTAAGACAGGGGCGATGAGCTATGGCTCGATCTCGAAGGAAGCCCACGAAACCCTGGCCATCGCCATGAACCGTATTGGCGGCAAATCGAACACAGGAGAAGGGGGCGAAGACCCTGACCGTTATACGTGGACAAACGAGCGGGGTGATTCGAAAAATAGTGCGATTAAACAGGTCGCGTCCGGTCGCTTTGGCGTCACCAGTCTCTATCTGTCCCAAGCCAGAGAAATTCAGATCAAGATGGCCCAGGGTGCGAAACCCGGCGAGGGCGGACAGCTTCCTGGAAAGAAGGTATATCCGTGGATAGCTAAGGTGCGTCACTCAACGCCAGGGGTTGGTTTGATCTCGCCCCCACCCCACCACGATATCTATTCGATCGAAGACCTCGCTGAATTGATTCATGACTTGAAGAATGCAAACCGGGCGGCCCGGATTAGCGTCAAGCTCGTCTCCGAAGTCGGTGTCGGCACGATTGCAGCGGGAGTCGCCAAAGCGCACGCGGATGTTGTCCTTATCTCAGGCTACGACGGAGGCACCGGTGCTTCCCCTCAGACCTCCATCAAGCATGCAGGACTGCCTTGGGAACTGGGCCTCGCCGAAGCGCATCAGACCCTGGTCCTGAATAATCTCCGCTCACGGATTGTGGTGGAAACCGATGGACAGATGAAGACGGGACGGGATGTGGTGATTGCGGCCTTGCTTGGAGCCGAGGAGTTTGGTTTTGCCACCGCCCCCTTGGTCACGCTTGGTTGCATCATGATGCGGGTTTGCCATCTCAACACCTGCCCAGCGGGTATTGCCACTCAGAACCCCTATCTCCGCCAGAACTTCACGGGTGACCCTGATCATGCGGTGAACTTCATGACCTTCATTGCCCAAGAAGTCCGCGAACTGATGGCCCAACTCGGTTTCCGCACGCTCAATGAAATGGTGGGCCGTACCGATGTGCTCAATCCGAAGAAAGCGGTCGCGCATTGGAAAGCGAAGGGTCTTGATTTCTCAAAGATTCTCTACCAACCGCAGGTGGGACCCGAAGTGGGTCGCTATTGCCAGATTCCACAGGACCACGGCTTGGAGCAATCCCTCGACATGACGGTGCTCCTCGATCTCTGTAAGGCGGCTATCGAGAAGGGCGAGTCTATAAGACCAGCAGCCCCCCTCCCGATCAAGAACGTAAACCGTGCCGTTGGTACGATTCTCGGCAATGAAATCACCAAGCGCCACTGGGAAGGACTGCCAGAAGATACCATTCATTTGCATTTCCAAGGCAGTGCGGGTCAAAGCTTTGGGGCCTTTGTTCCAAAGGGAGTCACCCTCGAACTAGAAGGGGATGCGAATGACTATCTCGGGAAGGGACTCAGCGGCGGCAAGATTATCCTCTATCCGCCAGCAGCTTCCACCTTTGTTGCAGAGGACAACATTATCGTCGGCAACGTAGCGCTGTATGGGGCGACCTCCGGGGAGGTCTATATCCGGGGGATTGCTGGTGAACGTTTCTGTGTTCGCAACTCTGGCGTGAACACGGTCGTTGAAGCGGTCGGAGATCACGGCTGCGAATATATGACCGGAGGCAAAGTCGTCGTGCTCGGGCGCACCGGGCGTAACTTTGCAGCAGGTATGAGTGGGGGGGTTGCCTATATCCTCGATGAGCAGGATGACTTTGCGACACGCTGCAACACGCAAATGGTCGGACTTGAAAAACTCGAAGACCCAGAGGAAATCAATGACCTTCATCAGTTGATTCAGCGTCATGTCGACTATACCCAGAGCCAGAAGGGCCTTAAGGTCCTCGCACATTGGGAAGCAATGCTGCCTAAATTCGTTAAAGTGATGCCGAGGGATTACAAGCGCGTCCTACAAGCGCTGCAAGAAGCTCTGAAAGAGGGCTTGAGTGGCGATGATGCGCTCTCTGCCGCTTTTGAAGCAAACGCCCGCGACGTCGCCCGCATCAGTGGCAGCTAGGATTCGCGACTTCTGTAGGGAGGAACGGCCATTCCGACCTGCAAAACCTTACTAAATGGCCATTCTTGAGACACGACCATGGGAAAACCAACTGGCTTTATTGAATATCTCCGCGAGGCCCCGTCTGAAATAGCGCCCCTCGAACGCATCCGCAATTGGGATGAATTCCACCTGCCGATGGAGGAGGACAAACTCCGCACCCAAGGCGCTCGCTGTATGGACTGCGGCATTCCATTTTGTCATACGGGTACAGTCATCAGTGGAATGGCGAGCGGTTGTCCGGTCAATAACCTAATCCCTGAGTGGAACGACCTGATCTATCGTGGACTTTGGCGCGAAGCGCTTGATCGCCTGCACAAAACCAACAACTTCCCTGAATTCACAGGCCGCATTTGTCCTGCCCCCTGCGAAGGGGCCTGTGTCCTAGGCATCAATAATCCGCCCGTCACCATCAAGAACATCGAGTACTCCATCATTGACAAAGGTTGGGAAGAAGGCTGGATCACCCCCGACCCCCCTCTTAAACGCACAGGAAAGAACGTGGCCATCATTGGCTCCGGTCCTGCCGGTCTATGCGCTGCGGCTCAACTTAATAAAGCAGGGCATTGGGTGACGGTATTTGAACGCGCGGACCGTCCGGGTGGCCTGCTGATGTACGGCATCCCCAATATGAAGCTGGATAAGGAAGCCGTGGTTCTTCGTCGCCTCAATGTTCTGGAGGCGGAGGGAGTGAAGTTTATCTGTAACACAGAGGTCGGTAAAGACCTACCCGTGGAACAACTGCTCCAAGAATTCGACTCCGTAGTGCTCTGTACCGGAGCAACCAAACCCCGCGATCTACCCATCGAGGGCCGACCGCTAAAGGGCATCCATTTTGCGATGGATTTCCTGACGGCCAATACGAAGGCGGTTCTGGACAAGAACGAAACCCCACTCTCGGCTGCAGGAAAGGATGTGGTTATCATTGGCGGTGGCGATACGGGTACGGACTGCGTGGGCACTTCGATTCGCCACGGCTGCAAGAGCCTGGTACAGCTTGAAATCATGCCCAAGCCGCCAGCAGAACGCGCTTCCAACAATCCTTGGCCCGAATGGCCCAAGGTCTACAAGATGGACTATGGTCAAGAGGAAGCTGCTGCCCAGTTTGGGGAAGACCCACGGGTATATCTGACTACGGCTACGAAGTTCGAAAGTGATGAGAACGGACAGGTCAAAGCCGTTCATACCGTCCAGGTGCAGTGGGAGAGAAATGAGAAAGGGCAGTTTATCCCAGCACCGGTTCCGGGCACGGAGAAAGTCTTGCCTGCACAGCTTGTTCTTCTCGCAATGGGATTCCTCGGTCCTGAGCAACCCCTGCTTGATGCACTTGGGGTGGAGCGTGACCCCCGCAGCAATGTGAAAGCTGACTACGGTATGTATGCCACCAGCATTCCTGGTGTCTTTGCGGCGGGTGACTGCCGCCGTGGTCAGAGCCTTGTTGTCTGGGCTTTCCATGAAGGTCGTGGTGCAGCCCGCGCCTGTGACCTTTACCTTATGGGTAGTACTGATTTACCTTAGGAGGATAGCTAGCTACAGTCCAGTCCCGTGTGTTGCTTCTGAAACGTATACATGAAGAAACAAGGAAAAGAATATGATGCAATTTTCTCCACAAACTGTCTACGACAACCTCAAGATGCTGGAGCGTGTTGATGTTGCTACGAGTGCGCTCTACCGTCAACTAGCGCAAGATGTATTGGGAGATCCGGAAGTTAGTCTGGCTTGGAGAAAAGCGATTGCTGATCGCCTCAACCAAGCTAACTATCTCCTTGGGAAATTAACCGTGGTTGATAACGATAGTTATTAGCCTGAAATAACCGAGAAAAATTGATAGTTTGACTCCATATCCTAGGGTAAATGCCCTCGGACAGAAAAATCTGTAATATTATTCTTGCCTGAAGAGAAAGCGAAGATACAAAGGGGCGAGGTGAGGGCATCCACGCTTCTTATCAGCTCACGCATAAAAAAAAGAGGCTAGAGCCAAACTAGCCTCTCGTCTACTGGATTGATTTCTTGCTTAGTACTTTAACAGAGCCCGGAAGAGAGCTTCTGTCACCGTAGGGTTGCCAGCAATACTGCCAGGGTTGGTGATGAAGTAAATTTCTGGCCCAATCGTAAAGTTCTTGGTCAGGGTGTAGCGGTAGTAAAGCCCGTAATCGATTTCCGTAGCAGTGGGAATCGAAGAACCAGCACGGAGAGGGAAAGTCCCAGTAGGGTAAGTTGCAGCATAGTTAGCCGAACTGTTGCTGGTGATATTCGCAGGTTGCAAGACAGCAATTCCTAGAGCATCGCCCTTACGACCAAAAGCGTTATTGTAGGCTAAACCAGCCATCCATTCACTATAGTTTAGATTTGCGCCGGCTCCATTTGCTGCAATACCTTGAGTAATATTTGCAGTACCAAAGGAATAGCGACCAAACACCGAAAAGTCTGGAATAAATTCCCAGTCAGCATGGAAGTTAACCGTACTGTGCTGGACATTGTTAATGCTCGGAACACCGCCAACATTGCCAGCAAAAGGATAGAAGCTACTACCGCCAGAATCTGCTGCGCAAAAAATTCGGTTCTGAGCACCAGGGCCTGAGCTATTAAAAGCGGCGTTCGTAGAGTTACAAACCGTACGATAGTAACCAAGTCCAATGTCAAGGGATTTATTAGGCTTGAAACCAACTTCAACAGCTGCCTGGCTAGGTCCAGTAACACCGCCACTCCCATAACCGAAGGAATCACCACCGGACAGTGCACTATAGATAGCCCGCAAGCTCCATTGGTCGCTTATCTTCCAAATACCAGAAAGAGACGGCACAGAAGTCCCCACCAAGGCAAGGCCAATATTACGGTGGAAACCCCTCAAAGAGAACTGTGTTTGGTCATCACGGGTATTAGGCTGAAGACCCAGCGTGTCTTTGTTTTCATTGCGAGGACCAATTCTTACTCTGAAATCCTTGCTGAATAGGGGGAATTCATAGTAGAGCTTGTCAAAAGAAACGGGAGCGTTACCATTGGTAAAGCCATTCGGAGCTGTACCAGTACCCAGGTAATCTATCCGACCAACCCGGACATCGTTAGGCGAAGTATTCGTGTTAGGGTTCGTACCGAAGAAGGCACCCCCGTCGGTAGTGGCAGTTAATCGAATTCTTAGTTCATCTCCTTCGATGCCCAGATTCTTGGCACGGAAATTCAGACGCGTCCGGGTTCCAAAAATAACGTTCTGTGAGCTTCCGGGTATGGAAGCCCCATTATTATTGGTGAAAACGTTGCTACCAGCACTTGCTCCGACAATGGCGGATACGGTTTCTCCATCCAACTTAGTTGTCGTAGAGAACTGCTGAGCTTCCAATTCTTTTGTCTTAGCTTCTAAGGCTTCCGTACGACCCTTAAGGGCGAGCAATTCCTTATTGAATTCTTCTTGTAGGCGTTGGGCAGCAGCCATATCCTCTTTGGTCGCCAGGGGCTCTGTCGCCGCCGCAATTTGTTCGCCAATTTTGTCCAAACAGGCATTTAGTCCTGCAGCGAACTCGTAGCGGCTCAAAGGACGATTCCCAAGATACTTCTTGTTGGGATAGCCTTCGATACAGCCATAACGCTCAACCAAAGATTTCAACGCCTGAAAAGCCCAGCTATTTGGGTCTACGTCCGTCAACTCTGAAACAGAGGATACCTGAGCTACGTCAGGATTAACACGTTCGCCCTGCATGTCAGCGACAGAGGTATCAGGAGCAGCCAAAGCAGGCAAGGCCGCTAAACAAACGGTCAAGGCTAACGATCCAGAAAGCCGTAATAGGTTTACAGTACGCATTCGCTCACTCCTCAACGTAAGAACACTTCACCCCAACCTTGCAGGTCACGCTCTGGTAGCCTAGGAAGGGATAGGGCAAATTACCCCAAAAAACGTACGCGACTAGACTACCAGAATTACTAGTTATTTATAACCGTATTAGGTTAACGAGAGATTATCCAGTCTGAGACTTTCGCCGCGAAGGTCTTCTGCCTATTGCTCTGTAAATATAGACTACGCGCTCTTTACCTCAAGCATCAGGGTCAGAAAATTTTCTGACTTAACCTTTGATTAACCCAGTCTCGGTACCATATGGGTGCCCAAAACCCGTGACGCTCGTCAAGAGCGAAACATAAAGTATCAAGAGGTTGGTTAGTTACTTATGCAGACTAAGAAATGGACTCGGCGCGCCTTCGCGACTCTCGTGGCACTGATCGCAATCACTTCTCCTATTGCCATACAGGCAGCTAACGCCCTAGATCTCAACGGTGCTGGCGCAACCTTCCCTGAGCCGCTGTACACGAAATGGTTCTTTGAGTACAACAAGAAGAATCCAGACGTAAAAATTAACTACCAAGCTATCGGTAGTGGGGGTGGCATCAACCAGATTACGAAGAAGACTGTAGACTTCGGTGCATCCGACGCGGCGATGACCGACGAGGAACTCGCGAAAGCTCCTGGCAAGATTCTTATGTTACCGATGACAGCGGGCGCTGTCGTAGTCACCTACAATGTGCCAGGTGCTCCCAAGGATCTCAAGCTCGACCGTGAGACCCTTGCCGGTATCTTCCTGGGTAAAATCACCAAGTGGAACGATCCCAAGATTGTGAAGACGAACCCAAAGGTAAAACTACCGGATCAAGCGATTTCTGTAGTACGTCGCGCCGATGGCTCTGGCACCACCTTCATTTTCACCAATCATCTTTCTGGTATCAGTCCTGAATGGAAGACAGCGGTGGGCTCTGGTAAGTCTGTGAAATGGCCCGTTGGGCTTGGAGCCAAAGGTAATGATGGCGTAGCCGCTCAGGTCCAGCAGACCCCGGGTGCAATTGGCTATATTGAGCTTGCCTATGCCTCACAGAATAAATTACCTGAAGCCGTACTCCAAAACAAGGAAGGTAAATTTGTTGCTCCCAGCCCTGCAGCAGTGAGTGCTGCTCTTGAAGGTACTAAGTACCCCGAAAATCTGAGGGTTTTTATTGAGGATCCAGATGGCCCTAAGTCCTATCCGATTGTGGGTCTAACCTGGATGCTGGTGTACGAAAAAATGGATGATAAAGCTAAGGCTGATGGGTTGAAGAAATTTATTGATTGGGCGCTTGCCGATGGTCAAAAGATGTCCGCTTCCCTGGAGTATGCTCCCCTTCCTGCAAATTTGGTGAAACTGGTTCAGCAGTCCGTATCGAAAGTTCAGTAGCGAAAATCAAGAAGTCAAGTAATATAGAAACCTCTTCATCCCATCCATCGAGGGACTGCAATGACGCAATTGACTCGTAAAGAAGAAGCATCGTCAGAGATATTCACCCAGCCGGGTACTCTGCCAGCCGACCCTATATTCAATAATGTTTTAAAGGTGGCGGGTTTTGCTGTTATTGGCGTGCTTATCTGGATGACTCTGGTAGTAGCAGTGGACTCTCTGCCTGCCATTAAACAATTTGGCTGGGGGTTTCTAACTGATAGCAACTGGGATCCGAATAGTGATCAGTTCGGTGGTCTTTCCTTTGTTTTTGGAACCATGGCCTCCGCAGCCATTGCTATGGTTTTCGCTATACCGGTCGGGTTGGGAATCGCTATTTTCCTGACGGAAGATTTCCTGCCGGAAGAGGTGCTCACCCCAATTAGCTTTATGGTTGAATTACTCGCAGCTATTCCAAGTGTTGTCTATGGGCTGTGGGGCATTTTTGTGATGATCCCAATCATACGTCCCCTGCTGCAGTGGTTAAGCGGGGGTAGTGCCTCTGGCTATGGCCTATTTACGGCGGGTTTGCTTTTGTCCGTCATGGTCCTACCCACCGTGGCCGCTATTACCCGAGAAGTCCTAAAGTCCATACCAAGAAGCCTACGGAATGCTTCTTTGGCCCTCGGTGCGACCCGCTGGGAAACTATTTTCCGGGTAATGATACCAGCCGGAACCTCGGGAATTGTTGGAGCCTGTGTTCTCGCCTTGGGTCGCGCCTTGGGTGAGACGATGGCTGTGACTATGGTTATCGGTAATTCCCCCCAAATCCCCAACTCTGTCTTTGCTCCTGCCTATACCATCTCAGCGGTTCTCGCGAACGAGTTTGGAGAGGCAAGCGGCGCACTGCACGTCTCTTCTCTATTCTTCGCAGGCTTTTTGCTTTTTGTAATTACTTTGTCTGTCAATATTTTGGCTGAAATCTTTGTTCGCCGTGTCTCTTTGGAGCGTCAGTGATGATGTCAACCGGTAGTCCTAATAAGTCAGGTCTAGCTGAAGAGCTAGACCAACCGCTCTCTTTTGGACGAGCATTCTTTGACAAGGGCATGACGGTCCTGTCGATTACTTTCACCTTGATTGCTTTGGTGCCCTTATTTTCGGTGTTATATTATGTCCTGGTCAATGGCTTTTCTTCTCTGAACTGGACCGTTCTTACGTCACTTCCGGCACCAACAGGCTCCATCGGTGGTTTTGGAAACGCTATCCAAGGATCGTTTATTATTGTGGCACTTGCCACTGCTTTGAGTGTGCCCATTGGCGTTCTGACAGGCATCTATCTATCTGAGTACGGCCGTGATAATGTTCTTGACGACTTCATCCGCTTTGGTGTAAACGTTCTGTCCGGTGTGCCTTCGATCATCGTAGGGGTTTTCGCCTACGGTGTTCTCGTAATTCCTCTAAAGACACCTTCTGCTTATGCAGGTGCGTTTGCGCTTGCCATTCTGATGCTTCCGATCATCGTGCGCACCACGGAAGAAGCCCTGAAACTTATTTCTTGGGAACTTCGCCTTGCCTCTCTCGGTTTGGGGGCCAATCGCTTCCAGACCATAGCCCGGGTTATTGTCCCTGCGGCATTCCCAGGCATTATCACGGGGATTTTACTCGGGATATCACGGGCCGCTGGTGAAACGGCACCTCTTATATTTACAGCAGCATCAAGTACCTACTGGTTTTCCAGCCCTACTCTACCAACCGCCTCCTTGGCGACCTTAATCTTTAGTTATGCTACCTCTGCCTATAATGACCTTAAGTCTCAAGCTTGGGCGGCATCTCTACTGTTGTTGTTGTTAGTTTTAACGATCAACATTCTGGCCCGTTACGTTTTTCGGCGCCGTTTTTAGGAGTATTACTCATGGTCAATAGGGAGAATATAGGTATGGCAAAATCTTCCGCTGGAAATAATAATGTAGTTAAGACTTATCAAGTTCGGGATATGGCCTTCTACTATGGCACCCGTAAGGCCCTTGATAACATTAATGCAGACATTACTGAAAAATCAATCACATCCATCATTGGGCCATCCGGTTGTGGCAAGTCTACTTTCTTAAAATCCCTCAATCGGATTGCTGAGGCAGAAACCAAAGTCCGTATTGATGGAAAGATCTTGCTTTATGGGCAGGATATTTACGACCCGAAGGTGAACCTAACCCGTCTGCGTAAGCGGGTAGGGATGGTCTTCCAACGTCCTAATCCTTTTCCAATGTCTATCTATGACAATATTACTTACGGTCCTCGACTGTTTGGCAGTAAGGACAATTTCGACGACTTGGTTGAATCGACACTCAAAAAATCAGCGCTTTGGGAGGAAGTTAAAGACAAGCTCCGCACTTCTGCCCAAGGACTATCTGGGGGTCAACAGCAAAGACTATGCATTGCCCGCTCACTGGCAGTGAATCCGGATGTCTTGCTCATGGATGAGCCTTGCTCTGCCCTTGATCCGATTGCGACCCTGCGTATTGAAGAATTGATGTTCAGTCTTCGTAATGAGCTGACGATCATCATCGTCACCCATAACATGCAACAGGCAGCCCGCGTCTCTGATCACACGTTATTTTTCAATACTGATGAAAGTCGCATTGGGAATTTGGTCGAAAGCGGCCCAACAGAGACTATTTTCTCTAAACCTGTGGACCAACGTACTGAAGACTACATCACAGGACGATTCGGTTAACGCCAGTATGCTCAATTTATACCGAAAGGCTTAGCTCCCGCTGAGCTTTTTTGTGTGCCGCTTTCAGGTCATCTAATAGAGACAAGGGAAGTTTGAGCATATTGAGATAGACATGGTCTTTATTGGTGCCATGGAAGTCACTACCGCCCGTACAAATCAGACCATATTGTTCTGCCAAAGCCTTCAAGCGACCGCTGCTTCTGGGACTGGCATCGGAGTGATAAACTTCCAGGCCCATCAATCCTGCTGCCACTAGCTCTGGAAGCACCTCAGCGACAGGGCCTCCCTGGAAAAGATAGGGGTGCGCCCACACGGGAACGGCACCACAGGAACGCAGCATGGCAATGCCGTCTACGGCACTCAGGCGATCATAGGGGACATAGGCAGGTTTTCCATCGCCCAGGTAGCGATCGTAGGCTTCTTGTTCGCGGGTGAGGTAGCCCGCCCTCACGAGTGCACGAGCAATATGGGGACGTCCAGGGGTCTCTACGTTCGGGAATTCAATATGCAGGCCGAGATCCTCTAATTTATGGACCATGGTCTCAGCCCGACGAATCCTACCCAAGCGCCGCTCAGCCAGGAACGCAGATAGCTTTTCCCGGTCTGGATAAAAAGCTAAAACATGGAGTGAACAATTGTTGTGGGTCGTGCTTAGTTCAAGCCCAGGGACAATTTCTATCCCTAGTCCTCGGGCGGCTTCCATCGCCTCATCCCATCCCGCCATTGTGTCATGGTCCGTAATCGCTAAGGCACGCACTCCACTTTCATAGGCGGCATAAACCAACTCTCTAGGAGTGTAGGTACCATCTGAATAGGTAGTATGGCAGTGAAGCTCAAGCACAGGAGCGTACCTGAAGGGTTACCTACAACGTAACAGAAATTAATGTTACTTAGTTCAAACTTTGCTTCATCTTTATACTTTCTGTCCGGCGATTTCTTCCTGATTGGTCAAAATTTCCGGATGGGATAGGGCGTTGTGGAGCTTGTTGAGGGCATTGATATAGGCGCGGGCAGAGGCAACGATAATATCCGTGTTGGCTCCATGCCCGGTAAAGGTTTTGCCGCCATGACGTAAGCGGATTGTTACCTTACCCAAAGCATCAATGCCTTCAGTCACCGACTGTACAGAAAATTCAATCAGTTCGTTAGGTAATTGAATCATCCGGTTAATGGCCTTGTAGATAGCATCTACCGGTCCGGTACCAACGGCTGCATCAATCAGTTCTTCGCCCTGAGGAACTAAGATTTTGACCGTGGCCGTGGGAAGACCCTGGTCCCCACAGGAAACCTGGACCTGAAGCAATTGATAGGCTTCTAGGACCTGACGAGCTTCATCATTGACGATCGCTTCCAAATCCCAATCCGTTACATACTTCTTCTTGTCGGCAAGGTCCTTGAAGCGCAAAAAAGCACGGTTTAGATCCGTTTCACCGAGGAAAAAGCCCAACTCTTGGAGGCGAGAACGAAAAGCATTACGTCCAGAGAGTTTGCCTAGCACTAAGTGGTTTTCAGCAAGGCCAATACTTTCGGCATCCATAATTTCATAGGTGCGTTTGTTCTTGAGAACCCCATCTTGATGAATTCCTGACTCATGGGCAAAAGCATTCGCCCCAACAATCGCTTTATTGGGCTGGACCAGCATTCCTGTATGCGTTGAAACCAAACGGGAAGTCCGATATATTTCCGTAGTTTTGATCTGGGTTAAAGGCTCTTCTGATTCTGCTGGGCGACCGAAGTAAGGATTGAAATAGGGCCTCCGAACAAACAGCGTCATCACTATCTCTTCCAGGGAGCAGTTGCCCGCGCGCTCGCCAATCCCATTGATCGTACATTCGACCTGGCGTGCTCCATTCTTCACCGCTTCCAAAGAGTTCGCCGCAGCCAAGCCCAGATCGTTGTGACAATGGACCGAAATAATAGCTTGATCCACATTCGGAACATTTTCGTGAATACGACGAATCAAGCCTCCAAATTCACTGGGTGTCGTATAGCCAACCGTATCGGGAATGTTAATGGTGGTTGCCCCCGCCCGGATCGCAGTTTCAATCACCTGAAAGAGAAAAGCTTCGTCTGAACGCCCAGCATCTTCTGGAGAAAATTCGACTTCCCAAAAGCGGTCGCCCCTTAATTCCCGCAGTTTATTACAGGCATAGGTAACGGCTTCCTGCGTACTTGCCAACACCTCTTCACGGGATTTGCGCAGCTTGTACTGCATGTGCAGGTCAGAAGTCGCAATAAACGTATGAATACGGGCCCGCTCAGCATCTTGTAACGCTTCTGCACAACGGTCAATATCCTGGGGTAGCGTTCTTGCCAAACCACAAATGGTCACGCCCTTTAGTTCACGGGCAATGAGCTGCACCGCTTCAAAATCACCGGGGCTAGCATAGGGAAAACCTGCTTCAATGACGTCTACTCCTAGTCGAGCTAGTTGACGGGCAATTTCGAGTTTTTCCTGGGTATTGAGTGTAGCCCCAGGAGATTGTTCGCCATCCCGGAGGGTGGTATCGAAAATAATTAACCGTTCAACGTGCTTCATAAAAATAGGGAGAGTAGGTATAGTCTCTTTAATATTAACCAGCACGGAAGAGGAATTGAAGATATTTCTCGATACTTTTGCTGGCTCCGTTGCAAAACCATGAGTTTGAGTTATGGGTTGGATGTACTCGCTATTCCACCGAGAGTAGCCATCTCAAAGGGCGATAATTGCACCGTCAATTATCTAACGGACGCTCGCCCTCTGGATAGTAAAGGATTGCCAGAAACCGGATGGGCAATTCAAGGAGGGTTTCTGGGCCGTGGGGAATGTCACCTCGAAAGGTAAAAGCATCCCCAATTTCGAGGCAGTAGGTCTGCTGACCATGACGGTAGTTCAGCTTGCCTTGCAACATATAAATAAACTCAACGCCGGGATGCTCAAAGGTGGGAAACACTTCAGAGGCATCATCCATACTGATTAGAAAGGGCTCGAAGACTTTCTTGGGGCCTGGGTTATAAGCCAACAAGTGGTACGTATGGCCGCGCTTTGTGCCTTTTCGCACCACTTCCATCCCGGCACCATTCTTAATGAGCTGAGCACCACCTTCGGGCACATCGTAATTACGGAACAGCTTCGACAGAGAGACCCCAAGGGCACTAGCGAGTTTGGCGATTATTTCCAAACTCGTCGCCGTTTGCGCATTTTCAATTTTCGATACCATGCCACGGGAGATACCGACTTGTTCTGCGACTTCGGCAATGGTCAGGCCGTGGTTTTGGCGCAGGTCTTTTAAGGTATTGCCCAAGTATCGGGCCAGGGATAAATCATCCGAGTTCTGTGTCAAAGGATTAGTCATTCTCAAGCATCCTAGCAATCCAGCGTGTTTTCTAACTCCCATGGGCTAATGCGGGTGCTGTAGTCGTGCCATTCCTGATATTTAAGTTTGGCATAGGAATGAACAAAGTTCCGGCCCAAAGCTTGTGCCATTACAGGATTGGTTTCTAGGCAACGTAGAGCATCCAGTAAATTGCCGGGCAATTTTTGGGCGGTGGCGGGCGGCAGTGGATCTGTATAGTTGTTGTTGTCAGCGCGTTTGCCGGGGTCGCGGTTTTGAGTGATGCCGTCCAGTCCGGCGGCGATCAGGGCAGCAGGCAACAAATAGGGATTTGCAGCCCCATCTGCCAGACGAAACTCAAAGCGCCCAGCTTCGGGAATACGAATCATGTGCGTACGGTTGTTGCCACTATAGCTAATGGTACTGGGTGCCCAAGTAGCCCCAGAAGCAGTGACAGGAGCATTGATTCGCTTATAGGAATTAACCGTGGGGTTAGTAAAGGCACAAAGGGCATCTGCAGAGGACAGCACGCCGCCAATAAACTGATATGCCAAGAGGGAAAGCCCCAGTTCTCCCTGGTCGTTATGGAATAGATTCACGGCTCCGTCCTTGTCCCAGAGAGAGAGGTGGGTGTGACAACCATTCCCCGTTAGATGGGGAAAAGGCTTGGGCATAAAGGTCGCACGTAGACCATGTTTTTCAGCGATCGCTTTTACCATGTACTTGAAAAAGGCATGGCGGTCAGCCGTCACCAAGGCATCCGCATAGGTCCAGTTCATTTCAAACTGGCCGTTGGCATCTTCATGGTCATTTTGATAAGCTCCCCAGCCCAGCCCTAGCATGGCGTCACAGATTTCGGCAATTACCTCAAAGCGCCGCATTAGAGATTGCTGGTCATAGCAAGGTTTGCCCTGCTGATCGCGCACATCAGAAAGCTGCGCCCCATCTGCCGACAGTAAAAAGTATTCGCATTCCACTCCGATTCGCGGACGATAACCTAGGGCTGCGGCCTGACTTAAAACATGCTTAAGCAACCATCGCGGTGTTTGGGTGATAGCTTGTCCATCCGTGCCGTAGAGATCCGATGGCAACCAGGCTACCTCTGGTTGCCAGGGTAGCTGGAACAGGCTATGGGCATCGGGAATCGCCAAAATATCCGGATCTGCCGGAGTCATGTCTAACCATGCCGCAAATCCTGCAAACCCCGCTCCTTGCTTGGCCATCGTATCGATGGCTGCAGCCGGAACCAACTTCGATCGTTGCACCCCGAATAAGTCGGTAAAGGAAATTAGAAAGTAGCGAATCCCTTTTTCCTGAGCTATTTCAGATAGCAATTGAGTCATCGTCTTTCTTCCTAGTCGCAAGGTTCAATTCAGTGTGCAGAAGCCAGGAAGCTATCGGGAGAGTCCTTCATGATGTTCGCCCCAAATTCACTCCCAGATTTGCCAAAATCTGACGGTGGACCTGCCCATAGCCTGCATGAACCTGAGTCAAGTGGTGCTGCAAGGTTTCATGAGCCTCAGGCAGATTATGAAAAGGAATTGAGGGGTAGAGATGATGTTCGGCGTGGAAGGGCATATTCCACATCAGAAACCGCAAGGGGAAAAGTGTCCTGGTGGTACGGGTATTCGTTAGGGGATTGTCATCATTGGTGCAGCCCGTATGCTCTGCCAGCAAAATGACCCTTAGGATGGGTTGGCCGACGGCAAGAGGCAATACCCAGTAGAGCAGAAACCAGGGCTGCTGAACATAGAAAGACCAAGCAATCGCAAGTACATACACCATGAGTTGCAGTCTTGTTGAACGAATGACCTCAGCCCGAACGCCATCAGGGATAAACGGGCAAGTATCCAGTCGCCCCAAAGCAATCTGTGTATGACCCTTTACTTTGCCAATCCACCAGGGCACGCCGCTAATTTCCCAAAGGTATGCTCGCCAATTACTAGGCTTCGGGTCGCTCAGTTCAGGGTCTTTGTCAGGAATCTGTGTATAGCGATGATGCCACTTGTGATAGCGCCGATAGAATGTGCTGTTGTAAAAAGACAGCAACCCTGCCAGCCAAGCTACCACATCATTTACCCGGTTGCTGGTGAACACCGTGCGATGAACGCACTCATGCAAAGGAGCAAACATTGCAGCCAGGCTAAATCCATAGATTATTAGGGCAGGTCCGGCCAACCATGGATAAGTGCCCTGAGTGGCCCAAACAAAACCGCTACATCCTGCAATCACTAAATGTCCCATTAGCTGCAAAAAACCTTTGGTATTTGAGCGTGCATTCAACAGAACCAACGCTTCATTAGAAAGAATTTGCTTAGGGTTACCAAGCTCAGCATCAGCTCCGATGAAAGGCGGTGAAGTTTGGTTAGAACGCACCATCGTACGTTTGACCTCTGGCGAACAAAAGAGGAATCGCAAAGCAGCGAAACAATTAAACAATAGCAAAAACGAGTTTTCCTGGCAATAAACTTTTTTTCTCTTCGCGAAACAATGCCATTCCTGAACGCGGGATGCCAGCATTTTGAAGAGCGCCTGGCCGTGAACCTCCTGTTGCGCGAATCAGGATAAAGATTTTATAAGACTTCACATTGAAGCTCAGTTAACTCAGAAAACAAAACTTCTAGGCAAATAGCCTTGAAACAAGTTGTATAGAGGAGGTACAGCATTTTGGAAACCTCCTTTACAGCTTAACGAGGATCTGCTTATACTGCAGCCAAGTGGGGAGTGAACCTGAAAAGAGAGGACAGGACGCAACGCGGACAGTCTTGACCTCTCTTTTTGGTAGTAACTTTCCAGGGTATGCAGACCTTCTGCTAAAAATCTTCACAAATTATGACTTGTCGAGTAGATTGCAACAGAAGTTTTCGGGTCCATCCCTTATCATAGAGAGGGCGGAGACGCATGTTTCCGTTCACTCCTCACACCATGACCCGCCTGGAGCAGTCTAGGCGGTTTTTTTTTGTGACCTTTCCATACAGCACGGGGCAGGCATAAGGTACGATCATAGCCACGTTACTTCCTTTTTTCCGCTAGGAGTTTCTTAGGCATGTCATCCGCACACCCGGTTACTGATGCAACCTTCAAAGATGAAGTTTTAGATTCTGAATTACCTGTCCTTGTTGACTTCTGGGCTCCCTGGTGTGGGCCGTGCCGGATGGTCGCTCCTGTCGTAGATGAAATTTCTCAACAGTATGCTGGCAGGATCAAAGTGGTCAAGATGAACACGGATGAAAATCCTGAAGTTGCTTCGACCTACGGAATTCGCTCCATTCCTACCTTGATGGTTTTCAAGGGAGGGACACGCGTAGATATGGTGGTTGGAGCGGTTCCAAAAACAACCCTCGCCACTACCCTAGAGAGACATCTCGACACTTAGCGACTCCTGCGACACCGGTCAGAGCAATATTTCACTTCATCCCAGCAAAGCTCCCATTTCTTCCGCCAGTCGAAGGAGCGGTTGCATACAATGCAGATTTTAGTGGGTAGGTTGCTTTTCGTAAGGCGTTTCTTTTGGATCATCGTTTAGCGGATCCTGTCTTCCAAAGCACCGCCAACGCCCTCTATCATCTGGGACTGTTCCCAAAGCTTACGGTACAATCCTTGCTCGCGCAGCAGCTCATAATGGCTGCCCTGTTGGACCATATGGCCTTGGTCCATAACGGCAATCCAGTCCGCACGGGCGGAGGCACTCAGGCGATGGGTAATCAAAAGGACCGTCTTCTTTTGCCGACGCTTCAGGTTCTCAAGGATGGCTTCTGCGGTCTCGTTATCCACACTGGAAAGAGCATCATCCAAAATCAAAACGGGAGCATCCATCAGTAAGGCACGGGCTAGGGCAATACGCTGACGCTGTCCTCCAGAAAGGGTAATTCCACGTTCTCCGACGAGCGTTTGATAGCCCTGCGGAAAAGACATAATTTCTTCGTGGACACGGGCCTCTTGGGCGACTTCAATGACCGCTTCCAAATCGAGGTCTGGTTTTCCATAGCGGATATTGTCGGCCACTGTAGTGCTGAATAAAAAGCTTTCTTGAGGGACCATAGCAATAGCTCGCCGCAGGTCTGCAAGCCGGATACGCGTAATATCTTGGCCATCCAAAAAAACCTGGTTGGGAGCAATTTCAAGCAGGTGGGGAAAGATATGGGCGAGGGTGGTTTTTCCCGAACCCACTGGACCGACCAAGGCGACGGTACTCCCTATCGGCACCTGCAGGTGGATATCTTGAAGCGTGGGAATCGACGTATTGGCATGCCTAAAGGTCAGCCCACGCACTTCCAAGGCTCCTTTGGGATTGTGTAAGGGGATGGCATCTGGTCTGTCTGTAATGGCCGGAGGAGTCGCCAGAATATTTTCTACCCGCTCAATACTGACCTGACCTCTCTGGAAAGAGGTAATCGTAAAGCCCAGCAGCGCTGTGGGGAAAATAAGCTGAGCAATATAGACCGTTAGAGCGGTTAATCCACCGATACTCAAGGTGCCTTCGGCTAACTTTGGTCCCCCTGCCCATAACAGGACCAACAGACTCACGCCAGCGAGAGCTCCCAACAGAGGGAATAACGTGTTTTGCGTCCGGGCCAGGTTTAGGTTGGCCTCCAGGAGCTGCTTATTTTGACGGCCAAAAGCCTCTTCTTCATTCTCTTCCTGGGCATAGACCTTGATCAGGGCAATGCCATTGAGGTCCTCTTGCAAAAGGGTACTCAAACCACTGAGACGCTGCTGGACGTCGTTCTGCTGATTGCGCAGTTTGCCTCCGACCAAGGCCACAGTCCCGAACATGATCGGGTAGACCGACAGGGCCAGCAGCGTTAGTTGGACATCCACGGCCAACATAAAGGGTACGGTCAAAGAGTAAGTAAAAATAGCATTGAGGATACTCAATACCGAAAAACCCAATAGCCTACGGATATTGTCTACGTCACTGGTGGCTCGACTGATCAAGTCCCCAGCTGGGTTGATCGAAAAATAAGAAGGCGACATGAGCAGTAAGTGATCAAATATTCGGCCTTTCAGGTCAAATTCTACTTGGCGCCCAATCCTGAAAAGATAAATTCTGGATATAACCCGGATCACCAGCATGAGCGTAGCCATGCCAAAAATTGCTCCGGCATAAAGCAAGAGCTGGTGATAATCTAAATTTTTTCTAAGGTCATCAATGGCATTTTTGATAAACCAAGGAATCGTTGCGCCCAAAAGAGTGGTGCATAAAAGAAAAAAAACACCAGACCAGAATTCTTTTTGATGAGGCCTGAGGTACTCCAGAAGCACCTGGAGGGAAGAAGGAGCGGCTTGGCGAGTCATTTATCCAGTGTATGAGCTCCGCTGCTATAAAGGCCGATTACCTATACACTATCTTAGAGTTCCTCATCTTAGAGTTCCTCAGCTATCTTCAGTAACCCGCTATGACATACTGCCTGGGCATCGTTACCCAATCGGGAATCGTGATGGCTTCTGACTCCCGCACCCATGCTGGAGTGGACCATGTTTCTACCTATCGGAAGCTGTTTGACTTCTCTAATCCTGGAGAACGGGTAATTGTCATCACCACCTCTGGCAATTTATCGATCACCCAAGGAGTGATCGCATGCTTAAAAAAAGACCTCCATACTCCCAATCAAGTCAATATTCACAATTTATCCACGATGTATGATGTGGCCCGTTATGTGGGCAGCAAGCTGCGAGAAATGGAAAAGCTAGACCGACCTAGCTTAGAAGCAGACAGGATTGACTATCACGCGAGCTTCTTGGTCGGTGGCCAAATCAAAGGGGAAGACCCAGAACTTTACTTGGTTTATACCCAAGGAAACTGTATCAAAGCAATGCCAGAAACCCCTTTTTTGCAAACGGGTGAAACTAAATACGGCAAGCCTATTTTAGATCGGGTTCTGCGGCACACTACTCCGGTTGAGAAAGCAGCTAGATGTGCCTTGCTCTCTATGGACTCAACCCTGAAATCTAATATTTCTGTAGGTCCCCCTATTCATCTCATCATGTATCATGCTGATACCTTTGAACTCAAGCATAAAATGCATTTACCTCTGCGTGATCCCTATCTCATAGCGATCCGACAGTATTGGGAAGGGGCTCTCCAAAATGCTTTTGAGCAGATGCCTGAAATTGATTGGGAACATGATAAAAAGTTAGCTATTTCTCAAGAAAGTTTCAGCAGTTGTCTCCTGCATAGTGCAGATTTCTTAGAAGATTAGCCATCAGGATATAAGCTCCAAAGCGACCAAACACACATCATCGGCAAAATGCGTATGTCCTTGAAAAGCCCAGGCACAGGCAATAATTTCGTCCAGACTTTGTTCGAAGGGTAACGTACTCGCTTCGGCCAACCAATCAAGAAAATCTTTTTCTCCCAAAAGCTGTTTTTGAGCCCCAAAAATTTCGTAGATACCATCACTAAATAAGTAAAGTCGGTTGCCTGGGTGTAGTTTCACCTGATGAGCCATGTAGGTGGTCTCGACGGTCACGCCAACCGGCAAAGATCTCCCTTCCAAAGGGACTAAGCCTTCCTTACAGAACAGGATGGGGCTTGGATGGCCTGCACAGGCATAGGTTAAGGTTCCTTCCAGCAAGTCCCAGACTCCATACCACATTGTATAGAAAAGGTCGGATTCGCTAGCGACCAGATTATGGTTGAGTGACGTCAAGACAGTCTCTGGCCGGCTACGGTCTCCAGCGGCAAAGGGGTCTGCCCGTAGTAAATACCCCGTAGAAGCAGCCAGCAGGGCAGAACCCACTCCATGCCCGGTCACGTCCAAAATATAGATCGCCAAGCGATGGTCATCCAACCAAAAGTAATCGAAGTAATCTCCCCCTAAGACCGTAGAAGGCAGGAAACGCCAATTAGCTTTAATTTGGGGAGATGAAAAAGGCTTAGGAAGTAGGGATTGCAAAAATTCGGCAGCACTCTTCAAGTCTCGGGCCATTAAACTCTGCTGATTTTGAACCTGATCCAAGGTGTTCTCTAAATGGCAATTAGCAGCCTGTAGCTCAATACTCATTTCATAGAGGCGAAATCCAGCCCGGATCCGCGCCAGTAATTCTCTGGTATCCGCAGGTTTGGATAAAAAATCATCGGCACCAGCATCCAAGCCTTTTACTCGGTCATTAACGGCACTACGTCCACTGAGGAAGATAAAGTACGCAGTGGAATCTACCTTTTTGATTTGGCGACAGAGCTCCACTCCATCCATCCCAGGCATATTCCAGTCGGCAAGCACTAATCCGGGGCGCTCTTGTCTAAATTTTTCCAAGCCCTGGACACTATCTCCACTGGTTAAGACCCGATAGCCATGTCTCTCTAGATATAGAGAAAGAACTTTTTGCATATCAGGGTCATCATCAACAATCAGGATTTTATTTTCTGCCACCGCGACCCAACCCCTCTTGCCTGCTGCACATACACTTAGGTTCTTAAAGGTATACCAGAGGTTATCCCAAGGTCTACAGCAACCCGATGGGCGCATGCGATTCCGGAGAAAGCCACTGCATTCAATCCTTGTCCAGGGAAAGTACTATCCCCTACACAATAGAGTCCTTTGATGGCCGTTCGGTTAAAAGGAGTGCCTAAAAGCCCAAGGGGGATCCCCGCAGGAATCGGGCCATAGGTCCCCCCCATTCTTCCCAAAAATCGTCGGTGGGTGCGAGGCGTGCCTACTTCCATAAAGGTGATAGCTTCAGCAAGACCCGGCCATATCCTACTCAGCCGCCCGATCAAGCGATGAGCATCTTGAGCTTTCTTCTGGGCATAGTCTGTGGGGTTCAGGCCTTGCCAATGTTCGAGAGAGCTGGGCGTGAACGTGTGTATGATATGATGGCCTGGAGGGGCGATGGTAGGGTCCAGTATCGTGGGGATGGACACAAAGATAGTTCCCTGTTCTTCGGTTAGCCGCTGCCAATCTTCCAACACGACATGATGCATATCCACTTCTTGGGCCAAGACTGCTCGCTTTACGCCTAGATGCAAACTCAGAAAACTAGGAGAGGGTTTGTACCTTTGGCGCCAGCGAATTTCTGTGGCAGGGATATTTGCTTCAGGGATCATCTGCCCAAAAGTATCCCAGCGGGTAGCATTACTAATTATTTTTTTTGCCTTTAGGACTTCTCCGGTAGCGAGCCGGACTCCAACCGCTCGCCCTCGCTCTATCAGTACTTGAGTGACCCGTGTTCCGTAGCGAATACGTCCTCCTTTTTTGGTGAGGCCACGGGTCAAGGCCTCGCCGATCCGGCCCACTCCTCCCTGTGGATAGTTGATCCCTCCGTAGTGGCGGTCTGCCCAGACCATTCCTGCATTAATCATCGGGGTCTGGTCTGCAGGCACCACAGACCAGCAGTAACATTCCATATCAATAAATTTGAGCAGATCTGGATTTTTCAGATATTTACGGGCAACACTACCCACATTCACGGGAAGATAGCGAGCCAGCCCCAGGCAAGCCACAGGATTTTGGAAAAATACACGAGTGAGATAGCGAATTTCTTCTAGTGATTTTAATTCAATGGCATTCAAACAATTGAAGACCTGCCATGCCTCATCATAAAAAGCACGAATTCCCTCTTTTTCCTCAGGGAAATAGCGGCTCAACTCCTCGATGAATCTTTTATAGTCTCGATGAACGCGGGGGTTTAATCCCCTAGGCAGATGGTAGCTGATCTGCACAGGGTCAGGAATGGTTTCTAGATGTTCATCCACTGCTGCCAGGGCGCGGGTCAGGAGGTTCGTAGTACCTTCTGTTCCGAAGCCATAGATCATCGAAGCGCCCACGTCAAAGCGATAGTGGCCTTCTGGAACCTCGCGGTCAAAGTAGCCTGCACTACCCCCTGGAATCAAATACTTTTCTAGGACCAAAACATCAATCCCTCCAGCAGCTAACTGCGCTGCTGTGACCAAGCCTCCGATGCCTGCTCCGATCACAATGACTTCTGCGTCCATAACCCTTAATGCCTTAAGCTACTTTTATCTTGCCATTGCCCATGCCTATTCATAGAGAACAGTTTCTGGGGGCAAGGCCGATTCAGTGCTTATGGACTCCGTAGAAGCTATGTAGAAGATTACTGACCTATTGCATCTGAATCATGTCCTGAAGCGATATGAGATTTTAGCGTTCTTAACCCCAAAATTCCTGTTAGTCTTCTATCCGTAATGTTGAAAAACAAAAACCCCTATTCCCTTGCTTCAGAACCCCCCATAACATTTGAGCAGAAGCAGGGAACAGAACTGTCTAAATTATCTAGATTCATTGCGCACTGGGCGAAGGCTGGTGAATGTACTACCAAGAACATTGCTAACAAGAACATACTTCAACATACTTCCAAAAAAAGTACTCTACACTACCTTAATTCGCTGATTCTGATTAAGATTATCCTGTACCTGGAAAAGGAGTTTTTGCTCTCTGGATATAGGCTTTACCCCTTTTTCAACAGAATTAACTGCACTGGGATAATTCATTTGCTGCAGAAATTTACTATAGTTAGAACAAAGTTGGACTAAAAATCTAACTTGAGCCTTTTCAAGAATTCTTTGTATAGCTTATTTTTGTGAGCAGTGTTTCTTGTTTGTCGATTCTTCCTAAAGGGTAATCAGGAGCATTACGGAGTGCTCCTCGTAAAAATACGCAGAGATAAAGGACAGCTATCAAAATGAAGCCTGGAAAACCATTGAGGAACTATAATGCTCTAAGGTAACAAAAATGACACAGAGACTTCATAGACTCTTTAAAGTGATCAATAGTTTTATACGTAGTACTACGGAGACATGCAAGGTAGAACAGTAATAGTCTTAACTCAGACACATGGAAGATTTTTGTGAGCAAACAGATTCTCGTCGTAGATGATGACCCGTTTCAGCGGCGGATTGCAGAAAAATATCTTACAAACCGAGGTTTTCAGGTGTCTACTGCAGGTAGCGGCCGCGAAGGCTTGGTATTTTTACAAACTCATCCTGAGTTTGTAGAAGCCATTGTGACGGACATTAATATGCCCGACATGGATGGATTTACTTTTAGTCGGTCTTTAAAAGAAACCTACGGTTCGAAAGCACCTCCTATTGTCTTTATCTCTAGCTATGCGGATGTGCAAAATCGGGTGCAGAGCTACAAGAGTGGAGGTGAATACTTCCTGGCCAAACCCTGGGACCCCGATGAGTTGATGGCTGTGTTGCTGACAGTGACCCGCAGTCGCACTCCGGGGGATCCTGGGGACTCTTAAAATGGAGCTTGCGGTCGGCGGTTAGCCATTTGGGTGGGTTGGCTTTTGAGGAATTCTAGAAATTCTGCTAGTTCTTCTTCATCTAATTGCTGACGGGAGCGCTTCCCAAAGGTTCGTTGCAGGTAGTCTTGCCCTTGTTTCGCCATCCAACCAATGCGCTTCATCTCAACATTGGTTTGGGCTATCAGTTCAGCGAGGTCTATCGGGACGGATGACTCTGTAAAGTTTTTATTCAATTGCGGTGTGCTAGGGGCTACGGTCCCGCTGAGATCAAGATTATCCAATTCTTCGCTAAGAGAATGGGAAGCTCCGACATCCGCTCCCCTCAAGGAACCATTCAAAAACCTGCGGGGACGCTCCGACTCGATTATTCTTTCTGATGACAGAGGTTCTGGGCTCCAGCTGGTTCTCGTCCGGGTCTGCGTTGCTAGATGCTCGAAAGCCCGTTCAATAGCCCGTTCTTCAGCCTCTTCTAAATCTGCTGCCGCCGCAAGGCCGGTAGCCAAAATAGTACGGTCATCCACCCGTATTTCTGCACGCACTACAAAAAGGCCCTGCTCGACTCTTAGCAGGTCCGTCAGAATACCGCCGGTAGGATAGCGCTCTCGAAACGTATGGACCACAGTTGGCCCTGAAGCATAGGTGACCCAATTTTACCACCGCTACGCGGAACCCCTGAGGACTTAAGCAATGCGGGTACTTGAGTCTTCAGGGGTTTGCGTCTGTACGCTGAAAATCAAGGCGATAGGTGTAGAGGGAGACGGCCTTACTTTGACTTTGAAAATAGGCTGGGTCCGTGGGAACCAGAAAAACAGAAGTTTGCTGAATCGCTTGAAACTTTTTTGGGTCTGTACCCCGACGATAAAGCGTGATTGCCTGAATATCTTTAGTTTTGGGTACTCCGGTCAAGGTCCCCAAAACTTGGCGGTAGAACTCTAAAGTATTAAATTGCTGAGGGGAAGAAGACTCACTATGACGCTGGGTAATATAGAGCTCACCCCTACTCCCATTGACAAGCAGAACTTTCTGTCGATCCGGATGTTGGGGATCGAATAGGACTTCCCGGACGGTGTTGGGACCAAGATAGGCTTCAGTAATCGATTTTGCATTAAAAGCACGATCTGCAATTACTTTCCCCTGCTCATTTTTGTAAAAGCGAACCTCATAGCGCACGGGGCGGCCTTGTTCTTTAATGGCCCGCTCCATGCTGGCTTGGTCTTCATACTGTCCTTGGGGAGCCTCAAAAGATTCAAGCGTCGCCACAGCCTGCCAACGCCCCAAAAACCAATCAGGATAGTAAAGGTCAGCCGTCTCCAATCCAAAAGCAGGTTTATCCAATACGGTCTGTTTGACCCGCTCTGTTAAAGACCTGTCTGGCATGACACTACAGGCCCCAAGCAATATCAAAAGTATTCCCCACAAGCCTATACGCAGATGCCTATCCATCCCTGGCCTACACTGGAAAGCAGACCCTTTGGAGAAACCATTGTGACAGAAGTGCTTCCCGCAATAGCTGCACCCCTGGTAGAAAAATTACTGGGTATCGCCCGTGCACGGAAGGCGGAAGCCGAAGTTTATTATTTGGACCGAGCCGAAACTCCCGTAGAGTTTGAGACCAACCGTCTGAAATCTCTGACCACTAAAGCTATTCAAGGAGTGGCTCTACGGGTTATTCACGAAGGCCGGGTTGGCTTTGCTTCCTCTACGGATTTGTCGAAGATGGAAGAATTAGTGGATGCTGCCATAGCCACGGCTGCCATTGGGGATCCTGCAGAGTTCGAATTCGCCCAATCAACCCCCTTCAAACCTGAACGCTCTGTCTATATCCCACCAACTACAGATTCGCTAGTTCGTCAGGGAGAAGCCCTGATTGAAAAAATACACCAGTTCAACCCCGATATTATAATCAGTGCCGGATTCACGGTTAAGCAGGCTCGTTCTGCTATTGCGACGACGGGGGGAGCCTTTGCCCAGGAAGCGAGCACAGTAGTCTCCGCTTCTCTCTCAGGAAATCTGGTCAGAGGTCAGGATTTTCTGGAGATCTATAGCTACGGGATGGAGCGTGACGGCGAACCAGACTACGCGACCTTAGCCACGGAGCTGATCGAAAAATATCAATTGGCCAGTACTATGGCTTCCGTTCATAGCGGAAATTTGCCTGTGATCTTTACGCCACGGGCAGCAGCCTTCGTGCTGGGAAGCTTATTTAGGACAGCCTTTAATGGTCAGATGGTCTTCCAGAAAGCATCCCCCCTTTTGGGCAAAGAAGGACTCCACCTGTTTGATCCTCGTCTCAACCTTTATGAAGACCCTACGCTGGGGATCAACCATACTCCAGTAGATGATGAGGGTACCCCTACCCAAGCCAAGCATTTCATCAAAAATGGAGTGGTACAGAGCTTCTATTGGGACCGAGTTTGGGCTGCACGGCAGGGGGTCGAGTCCACCGGCAATGGTTTCCGGAGTGGCCTTTCTAGACCATCCCCCGGAGTCGTGAATCTCTGTATGGAGGGTGGGCAGGCCAGTTTCGATGAATTGATTTCCAGCCTTAAAGAAGGGTTTATCGTGGACCAGGTTTTAGGGGCAGGACAATCCAATCAGCTCCAAGGAGAATTTTCCGTCAACCTGGACCTAGGCTACAAGGTCGAACAGGGAAAAATCGTGGGTCGGGTCAAAAATACAATGGTGGCCGGCAACCTGTTTGAAGCCTTTAGCAACCTGGAAGAGCTCTCCCACGAAACCACCTGGGTCTTTGGTTCCGCCCGACTGCCCGCGATTTTGTTTCGCAGCTTGGGCGTAGCCTCTCGGGGAAGCTAGGAAACAGAAGCTCGTGGTCTGCGTTTGGCCATGCCTGAACCATTGGGTAAGGTCGGATAGCGGATGCGGGTATGGTTTTGTTCCTTCCAAACCTTGACGAAAACCCGAGCAATCAAGGCTAATTCTTGCTCCTCAATGCCTGAATCAGACAACTGTCCATCATTCCAGCGACTTTGGAGAATGCGTCGGACCATTCCAAAGGCTTCCTCTTCTCCTGTATCCGCTAAGGAGCGAAGAGCGGCTTCGCAGGCATCTGCTAACATCAAGAGTCCTGTCTCACGGCTTTGGGGAATTGGGCCATCGTAGGTAAAGGCCTCTTTCGGAATTTCAGTCTCAGGATTCTGTTGTTGGGCCTGGTGATAGAAATAGGCAATCTGAATCGTGCCCTGATGCTCTGGGATAAAAGCCCGAATCGCTTGCGGGAGATTGAACTTTTTGGCGAGTTTAAGCCCATCCGCTACATGGGCTTTGATCATCTGAGCAGAACGTTCAGGGTCAGAGAGTTCATCATGGGGGTTAGGAAGCCCCATTTGGTTTTCGATGAAATACAGGGGGCGCACCATCTTTCCAATATCGTGATACAAGGTTCCTGCCCGTACCAATTCCACATTCGCTCCCACCGCCTGCGCCGCAGCTGTAGCCAAATTGGCCACAAAGAGGGTGTGCTGATAGGTCCCTGGGGCTTCGGTGGCTAGACGCTTCAGGAGAGGGCGGTTTGGGTTGGCAAGCTCTACGAGACGCACAGGGGTTACCAAATCAAATAGCCTTTCCAGAAAAGGACTTACACCCAGCGCAACAATACACCACAGCAGGCCACTCGCCGCACACAGTGTCGCTTCCAGTAAAAGTTGCCAATCCAGAGGCCGTCCCAATAGCAGTAGGGCAATAAGCAGGTATAACCCTCCTTGGACAAGGGAGACAACGACCCCACCTAAAGCCATCTCGTCCCGCGAACGTACGCGACCCCCAACCCAAGCAGCGACGAATGCACCGCCGATAGGGGGTATCAATAGGTATAAGGGATGTTGCCAATTCCACCCCTGAATCAAGGGAGGCAGAAAGCAAGACAACGCCAAAAAACCCAGCTTATTCCCATAAAAACTGCCCACCAGCAGTCCGAAGGCAGATAAAGGCAAATATAGCGTCCAATCTAGAGAAAAAACAGCTCCGAGAAGCCCAACCGCTATCGCTAGTATCAAGATCAAAATTTGGTCTTCACGGCGCAAATATCGGGTGCGCGAGCTCTTTTCTCCAGAAGAAGACCCCTGCAAGGCTCTAGGAACGAACAGCTCAAAAATACCGACACAGAAAATCAAAATGACTGTCAGCACCCCTAAGCCAAACCAATTGACCCCCCGTTGAGTAAGACCGAGTTGGTCTAGGATACCAAACAACCGGGGCGTAACCGTTTCTCCTGCCTGGACCAAGACCTGACCTTTCTTAATGGGTAAGACAACCTCGTCCACTTCGAGAACTTCCCGTTCGATCTTTCTAATGGTGGCCAGTTGGTCAACTTTCAAGTTGGGCTCAAGGACCGTACTCACCAGCCCAAGCACTACCCTGCGTTCGGCTTGGCTCCAGTTAGCTGGAATTTGGGCTCTAATCCCCCGCATTCTCATATCCTCTGGCACGCCAGGAAGTATGCCCATCGCTAAAATTCGCTCGGTCATCAATTTTGCCTGTGCCTGTACGCTTTGCCATTGAGCATCGGACAGGTCTAGTAAGGGAGCTGCATTGCTCCCGTCAAAGGAGACCACGCCTCCGGTTTTTATAAGAGGGTTGACGGTGGGAAGCAGTTCCTGCACCTGTTGATATCTCTGACGCGCTGCCTCAACTTGGGTGACGAGATCTTGGCGAACCTGGGAAGTAGCCCGAGCAATGCTAGGAGGCAAGGACCTAAGCGGCAAAGGACTAGCATTCCGTTCCGAAGTAAGCCATTGTGCACGCTTCAACTGCCAATCCTGCTCCGTGAGGAGTAATAGCTGTCGTTGGTTTTCTGTAGTAAGCAAACCCGTATCCGCGAAGGGGAAAGGCCCTAAAACACGGCGTAGACGCTCCACTCCTGCAAGCAGTGAGGTTAGACGGTTCTTAACTTGCGTATCGACTTCTTCCAAAGGTTCATAGACCTGGATCATTTGACGGCGAGCATTCTCTCTCGCAAGTTCTGTCGCTTCCCGGTCTATGACCGTGGCATCCCGTGGTGCCAGCATAGTCTCTGTGGCCTTTGAACCTACTGTCACTTGGGGTTCGTTATAGAATCGGACACCCAGGGTTAAGCTCAGGAGCAGAATCGCTCCTGCCGTGAACAGTGATCTTTGAAATGAAGGCTTATTTACCTTAACTTGAACTTGCTGAACTAAGGAGTCCGTGGTTGTTACCGGCTTGCCACGGGGCATACGAGGCAGGAAAGGGTTCATTTATGAGGAGAGAGTAAGGGAATAGTCGCGACTTGGTCTGACCTCGCCAGAATAGCCAAGACAGCTCTATCAATAGACTACCCCGTGATAGAATCGCGAGGTTCAAGCTGGACGCACACGTTCATTCGTTATTTTACTGGGTATCCTCATGCGGCGCATTCTACTTTTCCTTTCTCTGGTGATGCTAGCTCCTGCCGTAATGGCCCAAACAAAGGCACCGTCTTTGGATGCAACTTCCCTGCCAAAGGAAAATGAACCTGTCACCATCCCAGACCCTCAGCAATTTCGCCAATTGGAAACTGAAAGTAGCATTTTGAGTCCTGCTGCGGCAGACCAATTAATCAAGCAAGGTAAAGATGCACTCGAAGCCAAGCGCTTTCCTGAAGCCGTACAGAAGACGCAAGAAGCAGTCACAATGCTCAACCAGCTTTCAAACTTGCATCAATCTCTATCGGCAGCTTTCAGCGGTATTGATACTAAAGTCTCAAAGAACGAGCGAGAATTGGCGGTCCAGGCTGCTATCCGACGAGATGAGACGCTCCTCCAATTGGCCGATACTCATATTGCTGAAGGAAAGCCCCAACTAGCGATCCCCCTTTTGACCCGAGTAGTTCAGTCAGAACAACCTGACCGTGACTTGGGTAAAGCCGCCTACCAAAAGCTCTATGCCCTCGGTTTTGTGAAAAGTGTCTATCCTGCTGATGCGCAGGTAAAACAGACAGACAATGCCGGCAGCTTTCTGACCATTGAGCAGGCGAAAGGGCTCCTTAAAGAATCAGAGACGCTGGCGCAAGCCCAAAAATTCCCCCTAGCGGTGAGCAAAGCGAAAGAAGCGGTCACCACCCTCAACCAAATCACCATCTTTCACCAAGCCCTCAACAAAGCTTTTGTGGGCATTGATAACCGCATTGCTGAAGAAGAAAAGCAACTGGCCTTAACCGCCGCCATTCTTCGGGATGAAGCCAGCTATCAGTTAGCCCTCGTTCATCGGGCAGAAAACAAACCAGAGCTAGCCGTTCCGCTCCTCGTCCGTATCATTCAATCCCAACAACCGGATCGCCCCATAGCCCAAAAAGCCTATCAGCAGCTCTATGAAGTTGGCTTTGTGACCGTTAAGTATCCTAAATAGGTCCGGGTATGCCTTGGCTCGCTTCCTTATTAGCTCTCTTGGCTACCCTTGGTAATTTGGGTGGCTACAGTCTTGACCAGGTTGCTAAAAACTTACTCCTCAAGCAAATAGACCATGCTGACCGATTAGAAGTACGGGTTCTCAGTCGGCCCAACTATCGATTGATCAATGGGGAAGTCGAACGGGTCCAGCTAGCGGCACGGGGAGTGGTTCGTGAGCCATTCCGGGTCGCTGTGGCAGAGATGGAAACAGACCCCATCAATATCAACTTTTCTGGTGCGCGCATCGGCTTAAAGAATCCTCTCCAAGCCGCCATTCGCATAGAAGTGACCGAAGAAGACTTGAATAAAACTTTAAATAGTCCTGAAGTGATCAAACAATACCAGAACATCCGCGCAGAAATTCCTGGTTTCCTCGGGGGCTCTGGACAAGTACAACGCATCACTTTTTCTGAGCCGCAGATTCTCTTGCAAGATGGCATCGTGGAGGTTCTGGCCAAACTCAGAACTCCTGATCAGGGCAATCAAACGGTGGAAGTCCGCTTTCGCACAAAAATTCAAGTAGACCACGGAACCACAGTCCGCTTTGTCAATCCGGTCTTTTCCCTGGACGGCACTCCTGTTCCTACCGAACTGACTACGCTATTTTTAGGGGGAGTCAATCAATTGGTAGACCTCAATCAGCTAGAGCAGCAAAACATCACAGCCCGTGTACTGCGTCTATCGATTAAGCCTGGGAAGTTAGAACTGATAGGTTTTGCCCAGGTACGGAAACTCCCATAATGCTACAAATTCCTATAGTTTTTATTAACGATTGTCTGAACACGTCCTGATAGACTAATGGGACTATCTTACTGTCTTGTGTTAAGTCTAAAGGAAAGCAACCTTGACCCGCTCCTTTACTAATGTCGCTTCTGTGGATGAGTTCCTAGAGGAACTCCTCACCATCCAGAACACAGATTCTAAACAAATAGCCATCCTGGGCTCTCGTCATTTACCTCTGGGGCATCAGCAGCTCATTGAGTTACTGAGCTATGCCCTGGCCCTTTCCGGGAACCGAATGCTCACTTCGGGTTCTGGAGGAACCAATGCCGCAGTGATTCGCGGCGCTATGCGGGCCGACCCCAATGCGGTGACCGTTATTTTGCCACAAGGTCTAGCCCGTCAGCCGAAGGAATCCCAAGAGCAATTAGAGCAGGTTGTTCAGCTTATAGAACATCCTGAACGCGATGAACTGCCCTTAGCAGAGGCCAGCAATCTCTGTAATGCTGAAATCGTTGCTAAATGCCAGCAACTAATCTGTTTTGCTTTTCATGATTCGCAGACACTGTTGGAGACCTGTCGACAGGCTGAAGATCAACGTAAAATCGTAACCCTGTTTTATTTTGACTAAACGGGATATTCATCTGTTCTGGATGATGACGATGGCAGCCAGCCAACAGAATGGAGTCTAGACAGAACGGGCGTTCTGCAATTCCCACTCATGCCCCCTATCCATCCTTTATCTCCTGAACTTGTTCGCCTCATTGCTGCAGGCGAAATCATCGATTCGTTGGTTGCGGTCGTTCGAGAGTTGGTGGATAACAGTCTGGATGCTGGTGCAAAACGTATCGCCGTCTGTATCTGGCCCCAGCGCTGGACCCTTCAAGTCAGTGATGATGGTCGGGGAATGCCCCCAGAAGATGCCCTGGTCTGTGCCCTCCCCCATCAAACTTCTAAAATTCGGTCTGTGGAAGACCTCTGGCATGTAAACACCCTAGGTTTTCGTGGGGAAGGGCTGCATGCGCTAGCAACGGTGGGAGAACTCATCTTGGTAACCCATAGCCCGGAGCAATCTCTAGCTTCCTGGCAAAGTTATGACCATCAAGGCCAAGTCATTGAACAAAAACCACAAGGGGCTGGTTTAGGGACCATTGTGACCTTGAGTAATATCTTTGGTCAGATGCCGGTCCGTCGTCGATTTCTCAACCTCCAAAAGGAGGTTATGGCGATTCTTCAATGGATAAAATATCGGGCGTTGGCCCATCCCCACATAACCTGGCAGGTTTCTATCGGAGAAAACGATTCAGCTCTAAAGCCAAAACTGTCGCTCTGGCCAGGGAATAAGGCCAAAGATATTCTGCTCCAGCTTTTTCCCCGTTTAGAACCCAGCGATTTCGCTGAAGGCTCGACCCATACTACACCCAAGCAGAAAATTACGGTCACTGTGGGCTTACCGAATCGCTATTCCCGTCCTCGCCCCGACTGGATAATTTTCACAATTAATGGCCGTTGTGTGGAAGACCAAGCCCTGCTGGAAGGGGTAATCCAGCTATTTAGGCGCGCCCTGCCTAAAGGGAGATATCCTTTGTGTGTGGTCAACCTAGAGCTCCCCGCCGAGCGGGTCAATTGGAATGTCCATCCCGCCAAAACAACGGTCCAATACCAAGACCAGCCAGCCCTGATCCAACAAATCCAAGAGACCCTGGCTCAAGTGCTGATGGACAACCTCCCCAGCACGGATTCCAGGCTATTTCGAGCAGTGATGAAGAGGGTGTTGAAAGAAGAAGGCATTTCCTACCACACGGGACAAAAACTGAAGGCCATAGCCCAAATTCGCAACACCTATATCCTGGTGGAACATCCAGAAGGGCTGTGGTTGATTGAGCAACATGTGGCGGAAGAACGAGTTCTTTTTGAATTAATCCAGCGGGAGTGGAAATTAGCCGCATTACCCAACGTCGTGCTTGTAACAGATCTGACCCAACGTCAGCAGGAAAACCTGGAAACACTGGGCATAGTCTTAGAACCTTTCGGAGAGAATATTTGGGCGATCCGTCAAGCACCTATATGCTTGCTGGAACGATCAGACTGCGCCGAAGCCCTGCGTGAACTCAGTCGCTGCTCAGACTTAGACAGCGCTTGTGCCAGTCTGGCCTGTCGCACAGCCATTCGCAACGGCACTCCTTTAGACCTGTCTTTTCTTCAAAACCTCTTGGACCGCTGGATCAATACTCAAAATCCCCATACTTGTCCCCACGGACGCCCCATTTATCTGCCGCTTGCTGAAAATGACTTGGCTCGATTCTTCCGACGCAATTGGACTTTATGTGACAACAGCCCCCAAGCTCTCCGCAAACGCGCAGGATTGAGCGACTCTTTGGATAGTCTAGCCCCCTAATCCCCCAATTTTGGGGGACTTTGTAGGCCGTAGGCCGTGCAAAGCATCGGCATTCATAAGTTGAAAGAAAGCCAAGGATGCTTCTCCCCCCAGAATTGGGGGGCCGGGGGGGCAATCTATCGTATTTACTAATCGAATTGCTCTGAAAATAGATTTTCATCCTTTGGGGTACTGAAACCTCAGCATGAGCGATTGGTATAAGTTTTTGTATCATTGCGCAATGTTTTGAATTCGTTCTTTTGCCTGATTTACCCAGTATTCATCGCGGAATTCCTGATAGCGCTCAAGCGCTTGCTCGAAGTTAGCTTTCGCCCCTGAAAGATTCCCTTCTGCTTCTGCCAAAGAACCTAAACAAAAATAGGTGCTGGCTTGAGAATAGCGATCACCGTATTCAATGAAGATCTCCAAGGCCTGTTGATAGTTGCGCCGTGCTTCTTCAAACTCTCCCAATTCCTGGGCAACGCTGCCTATCTGATGGTAGGTGCTGGCTTGGAAATAGCGATCACCGTATTCAATTTTGATCTCCAGAGCTTGTTGATAGCAGCGCCGTGCTTCTTCAAACTCTCGCAATTTCTCGGCAACTATGCCCAGCTGGTGGTAAGCCTTGGCTTGGGAATAGTGATCACCGTATTCGATGAAGATCTCCAAGGCTTGCTGATAGTTGCGCTGGGCTTCTTCAAACTCTCGCAATTCCTCGGCAACTCTGCCCAGCTGGTGGTAGGCACTGGCTTGAGAGTAGCGATCGCTGTATTCAATAAAGATTTCCAAGGCCTGTTGATAGTATTGTCGTGCTTCTTCAAACTCTCGCAATTCCTCGACAACTATGCCCATCTGGTGGTAGGTACGGGCTTGTTCATAGCGATCACCATATTCAATTTTGATCTTCAAGGCCTGTTGATAGTTGCGCTGTGCTTCATCAAACTCGCGCAATTCCTGAGCAACTCTGCCTATCTGGTGGTAAGTGCTGGCTTGGGAATAGCGATCATTTTGTGCCTTTTCTAGCTCAAGGCACTGCTGATAGTAGCGCTTTGCCTGCTGAAACTGGCGTTGTTCCAGCGCAACGTTTCCCAAGTTATAGAGTGCTGTTGCCACCTGGCTCTGATTGCCCATAGCCTTGGCCAATTCCTTCGAAGTGGAGTAGGCCGCAATGGCATCATCAAAGCGGCGAGATTGGAAATGAGCTTCGCCAAGCTGACTATAGACACTTTGCTGTAGGGTGCGATCCTCCCGTTGCTGAGCTAGCTTTAGCGCTTCTGCCAAATAATCTTTGGCTTTTGTGGCCTGCCGTTGCGTTAAATAGGCACTGCCCAGCTTGTAGTACAGATCGGCACAGATAGATTGGTTCTCTGGCGTGATAGGTTGACCAGAGGGATGATACTCCATCAGCAATTGCTTGAGCTGCTCAATCTGTTCCTGATTTTGCACTGAGGCGATATATGGTACTGGCACGTCCATCACTTCAAGACGAAGAGCTTCGCGAGTTTGCTCTGGAGTTTTAAATATAAATACTCCCGATCTCCATGCCCAAAAATCCGGCGCATACTTAGCAATGCGCGTAATTGCGTAATCGGGCAATACAAACAAAATCGGGTACGGCACACTCATACGATAGGCATCGCGCACAAAGTTCAAATCTTGCAGTATAGGGGGATAAGCTCCCACCCCATCCGTGCCAATGGCAGCCTCTAGCCCCCGCACAATGAGCACCCGTTTCTGGTCAGCTACCTGTTCTAGTTTCGAGAGGCGTTGCACCAGCTCATCTCGCAAAAATCGCAAATCTGGCTGCCTCGACAGATTCAGCACTTCAAACTGAATCCCCTCACACACTGGGTTCTGTCTGAGTGCCTCAATTAAAGCATCCCCATCCGCTGCAAAATTGACCTCCACAAACCCAATCGTAAGACCCTCCGCAAAATCCACAAACGTCGCCAACTCAGCCAATACCTGCTGATTCAACGCCAAAAATGGATTCACTTTAGGGCTTGGCAGAACGGACATCTTCTAAAGCCTGTCTAAAAAACGCGCTTCGCTTGACTACTGGATTTGGATAATTCCATCGATCCATCCCGTTATATTCCAATACAGAAGTGTTGAACAACATCAACTGTCCAATCTCATCTTTCGGCACATTCTTAGACAAACAAACCTGGGCTAATAGCTTATAGTGATCTTCTGGCACAAACCGCTCAAAATTAAACTGCTGTTGATTAATAGCATAGGTTACATCCTCCGCCAGAATCTTGGCGTGCTTTCGAGTTTCAGCCGTCTGACAAGCGGACCGCATCATTTGCATCAATTGGCGAACGTGTCCGCCACTTGCCCTGGAAAGCTCTAATAACTCCTCACGCGACTCAAACACTGCCTCAACGTTTACTCGACCCTCAACAACACGGGCAATTGCGTCCAGTCCCGCTTGGTTATATTCCAGATCACAACTGTGCCGCACTAGGTCATAAATATTGACCATTGGCATGATATGGGGATCGCCAAACGAGTTGTTAATATTCTTAGAAGAACACAAAACTGAAATCGGCACCGTATAAATCACCGTGCAGTCTAGCTCTTGCAACTGTGCCGCATAATCAAAAAATAGATGCTCTCCCACCTTGGGCGGCACGCGATCTAAATTGTCAAAAATAATCAGAAAGCCCTTGGGATATTTGTCTTGAATTTTTTTATAGGCATCCCGAAGGAGTAAGTTAACATCCGCCTTTAGTCGAGAAATATCCCGTTGCAGTATCTGACGAATGACCGTTTTGCGTTTGTCTGCCCCTTTTATTTGCGCCAACAGTTTCACCAATAACTTCGCAATAAACGGTGCTTCTGGGCCTAGCGTCGCTTCCGCCGAAACGCTAACCGAGCTTTCAACACTGGACTCAGTTTCCTGCGTTACATCTTTAAACCACTGCTCAAAATTCTTGAGTAACCCTAGGTCAAACTTCAGATTAAGCTGACGCAGTGCATACTCCACCTGCTTGATCACAATCAAATATAGGTCGCTGTATTCAGCATCATTGATATCGGTTTCTTCATTCGCTTCCAAATAAATAACCCGATAATCTTTCTCCCAACGATTCTGAATCCGCTTCAGCTCCGTACTTTTACCACAGCCTCGATGCCCCGTAAACAGCACCGTATCAAAGCTTCCTGGTTCTTGAAAATCAAGAACTGTATTTACCCCTTCAATGGCTTCTGTCTTGCGAACGGGAGCCAAATCAACATAGTAGCGCTCCAGATTCTCACCCGACAGTGGTTCCACACTACAAATGCGAAACGCAGTCTTAAGCGTCGTGGCTCGGAAATCAGAAGATACCATTTATTGAATTCCCTTAATTGGTGAACGCTACCACAACAGTGGTGCTAGAGTGCTATTTTATTGCATTAGGCTTGTTTTCCCCCTCTCCTAGTATTGGGAGAGGGGTGCCCGGAGGGCGGGGTGAGGGCGAAGATCACTAATGTGGTGGAGCTTTGAAATGATCAAAAGAATCCAGAAGACCTGGTAAGTCCACCACCTTGGCATTTTCTTCAACCAAACGGTCCACCCACTGCAAGAGGTCACTGAGTTCGAATGGCTTGGGAATAAATAAATCTGCTCCAGCGGATAGGGATTCCTCACGGTCCGCATTGGTAGCTACTACGATCAGCAAGGTTTGAGAGAGCTCAGGTTGACGACGTAATTCCGTACAGAGATAGGGACCTGCAGGCAAGTCAGAGGTATAGAGATCCAGGATGATTACCTTGGGCTGATGGATTAAAGCTAATTTGAAGGCCTCGTGTCCAGAGCTGGTGACCCATACCTGATAACCATTGATTTCCAAGGCTGTTTGAAGCAGATAGGCTAAGGCTGCATCCGGTTCTATCACCAAAACAGAAGGAGGGCTGGCAGTCCAACGGGGAGGGGAAAGAGTCTCTTCGTTAACTACATAGGTAGTGCCTGGTTGGCTACGGGCTAGAAGGTTTGTCTCCACGGCAGCGGAAAAAACTTCTGATAATCCCCTGCCTCGGTAGGGAGATGCATGAACCACCCCAATATTGAGTTCCACTAAGGGGCAACGCCGCCCAATACCCCGCCGGTCGGTTCCCAATAAAAACCGTCTGTGCTGGTCTCGCTCGGTATAGAACCCAGAACTCAGCACTTGCCATCCCCGACAAAGCTCTTGGGCAAGAGATTCTGCCCGAGGGCTATGGACTACCAACAGGAATTCATCTCCCCCGATTCGGTAGTAGTACTCATCAGCCTGCAA
>JBAUTB010000027.1:0-14324 GCA_049582005.1 Gloeobacterales cyanobacterium
CGTGACCAGAGCAGTCTTTCCAAGAATATTCATTGGTAAAAGCTCCAAACGTGAGGTCGCACTACAAAATTGAGTAATCCCGAAGCGATAGAAGTGAAGAGTCTTCGGTCTGTAGTGAAACCCAGAACAAACGAATGCAAAGAAAATACAAGGCTGAGCAACACGCAAAAATAAGAGGGGTCTCTGATTCAAGCGTTGAATTGAAGATTTGAATCCGAAGAAGGCAATCAGCTTAGTAAATTCAGCTTGAGTGCTGCCTACTGAGGACCCAACCGTAACAAGGCTGGAACTATGCGTACTTGAGGGAAAACCCAAATCCACCCAAGGATGATTCAAAAAATTGGTGAGCTGGGCACTAGCTTGAGTGCAGCGAACTCCGAAATCCTTAAAAGGTAAAGGACAGAACTGAAGTTACAAGAGCGACCGAGGAATTGGGTCGCAGAGACAGCGTTAGCATGACCTCTCCTCCACATAACTGAACTTGAAGCCCATCTGTCCAAACCCTAGCACTCGAATTCAAGAACTGCAACATTTCTTAAAACAAAAACGTTTAGATCCCTAGTTCTGGCATCGATAAAAACGCTCAAATGTCCTAGGGCAGGGGCTTTCCTCAATACGGGTGACCGCAAGAATTCATGCGGAAATGGGCAATAAGCCCAATCGTTATAAGCATGTGCTTCTATAAGGAAGTTGCGCAAGTAATTTGTGGCTAAAACCCTTGTTGTGCAAAGGTTATGTGTGCATCGCTAACATGGTTACCAGTTCAAGCATGGTAGAGTGCCCCCAATTTCGTGGGGAGCTTTTCTCGGTTGCGCCTGCCGGACACATGGATCCAATGGTCAAAATGCGCGCTTCGGCTGGATGCAGTTTTATCAGAAAACGGGTAATTTCAACCTCACTAGCCATCGTTGTGGCATTTCCCGGCCTACCCTTCGCAAGAAAGAGCGAATACGAGACGCTGATTACCTAACGGATATTGGCAAGCCAAGACGGGTCTTGTCGTTGTAAACCATGTTAGCGATGCACACATAATTTGTCCCACCCACTTAGATTGTTGCTTCGCCAATTGGCATCAATCAGCGTTAAAAGTTTAGGGACCAGCCAAATAGTAGAGAGAAAAGCTCCCAATAACCTTAATTCAGTCGGCAAAAGGCCGCAAAGCAGTCATCAGCTCGGTACACGTTTGGGGACGTTGGTGGGGGTCTAAAGCAGTCGCGGAGAGGATAACGGAAACCAATGCTGGGGAGAGACCTGCTTCTTCTAGACCGATAAGACGTTGTGCTCGAGGGTTGTAGAAGTGCGTGGGGGACTTCCGGCTGAGCAGATAAACCAAGGTAGTGCCAATGCCATAGAAGTCTGATTGTAAACAAGGACGTCCCTGATTCTGTTCGGGAGCACCGTACCCAGGGGTCGCAATTCGGGTTCCCGGTGCACTTCCCACTTCTTTTACCGCCCCAAAATCGATCAGAACAATGCGGCGGGGATTGTGGCGCAGAATCAGGTTAGCGGGTTTGATATCGCGGTGGATAACGCCCCGTTCATGCAAGTAACTCAAAACCTCGCAGGTCTCTAAAATCCAGCCGACCGCCTGGGCTACATCCACAGGTTTTATTGCTTCTAGCGTGGGACCGTGGATCAGTTCCATGACAAGGGAATAGTGCTCATCGGTGCAGAAAAAATCATAGAACTTAGGAATTCCGGGATGCTGGAGTGCTTGCAGCGTCTGCGCTTCCCGCATAAACAACTCGCGGGCTTTAGCCTTGCGCGATAGGTCAGCATTGATCTCTTTCAGCACCGCCAGCCGCTGGATCTGGGGATTATACACCCGATAGGTAGTACTCATGCCCCCTTGTACTAACACATCTATAACTTCATATTCCCAACCGTTTTCAGGATTACGCAGCGTTCCCTGGCTGTGTAACAAACGGCCACAGGTCCGACAAAAACGGACCTCAGGAGGATTTAGCCGACAACATTCCAAGGGGTATCCTCATAGTTAGGCTTAACTAACATTCCAAATATCTTCTATAGAAGATGAACCTTGTCCCTGTTGATTCATCCTACTAATTTGTGACACCCAGCGCTGACGGTCAGGATGTTCTAAGCTCAAGATATCGTCTTGGGACCAGTGAAAATGAAAGGCGATAAAGGCTACCTCCTCATAGAGTCGAGCGGAGGGGTAGCCTAAGATTCCCCCGATAGGGCAAGCTCCACATTGAAGTGAGCACTGCACTGAGGGCACTGAGTCGGGATATGGGCCTCTCCCTGCTGATTGATGCGGTTATAGAACTCTCGTAAGTAGGCAATGTCACGGGCAAATAAGCCTTCTAGGAGTTGGGGGGTCACCGCAGTCAAACTTCCTAAACGGATAATCACCCGTGAAAGCATGACCAAGACGCTATAGGCCGCATTGTCTTGAACCAATCGGTCTTTTTGGACCATAATCTCATCTTTGGCTGTAGACAAGCGCATCACGCCCTGACGATGGACATGCCCTTGAGCATCCAATAATCCCCTTGGCAGAGTGAAATCAAATTCCGTTTGGAGTGTATTTTTACGATGCATAGGATTGTTCCAAAATTGAAGGACGCTCTACCCTTAAGTATCAACTGGCAATTACTCCTTCTTTAGTAGGGGTGGTAGGGGAGGGCTCTTTCACCGCACCATCTAAATCATTAATATGGCGATAAAACTGCTGTAGATAATTCAAATCTCCCGCAAAAAAACCTTCAACTACTGAAGGAGTCACCTCATCTACGGCCCCAAGACGAGTAATCACCCGAGACAAAATAATCACGGTGGCATAGGCCGGATTAGATTTAACGCGAGGGTCCCGCAAAGGAGCAATTTCATCCATCGCTCTGGATAAGCGCATCACCCCTTTTCGATGAAGATTACCCTCATCATCCAAGTAACCTTTAGGGAGTGTAAATTCAAATTCAGTCTGAAGCATGATGACCTGTCCCTATACTTTATCTCGTATTAGCTCTTCTACAGCAATTCCTAATTCTTCAATTTCAAACTCAGTACTTTTTGCACTTACATCAGACACTTTAAAAATAGTAGGCCAAGCTCTTTTGAATTGCATTCTAGCAGCAGCCTTTCCTGACTGGTTAAAAATCGTAAGCGAACCATTTTTCCTCTGTTTTGGGTGGCTTCCACCATCAGCCCAGCCACCTCCCTGACTATATTCAAACCAATTCCAAAAGGTCATGGAACTGCTCATTCCACGCCGAAGAATAATATTATCGTACTTAGTATTTCCAGGAACCTTAGTACGAACTACTTGTCCTTTACTAGCCTTCCCCCATTTGTTGGGCGTCACTTCACAAATTTCGATTACCTGCTGGGTAGCTTTTAATCCCTTACATTCAAAGAAGATGGCATCCACAGGGTCCTTTGAACCATCCAGGCTAAGCTCCAAATAGAAGCGACAAGCGGTCAGGAATTCATAGGGTTTCTTTTCCATAGAAGATGGTTTTGCCATAGCCTTCTCCTATTGGACGCGCACGAAGTTTTCATAGACCAAGACCACCGTCTCATAGGCCCATTCCGTCCCTGCCGAATTGAAGTCAGGTCCGGAATATTTGCGGGGATAGCAGTTTTGTAATTCCCAGATAGCGGCTACGCTTCCATCCTGTTTAAACGCACTAATTTGGACCCTTTGACGACCGGGATTGTCCTTCCACTTGTTGCCTTTGTTGTATTGATTGGTCTTGGAATACCAATCCCAGACATCCTTATCGTTAGAGGACACATACTTAATGGTGACCTCATTATTTTTTTCAAAGGTAGGAGTCGCCTGCCAGACATGGGTTCCATCCTTATCACAACCGACAGGATCCATTTTGCTGGCAACAGGTGACTCGGTCTGAATACCCTTAATGTCGCGGATGACTTTCTCCGTGACTTTGTCACTCTGCCAATAAAAGCGACATTGAGTCAAATATTCATCAGGCTTTGCCACAGCTTCGTCCCCTTATTTACAACACGCGCTTAATGCCTTCATGGACCAATTCCAGGGTTTCATTTGCCATGTCCCCGGTGGACGCGATGAAGGTTGGACCGACATATTTGCAGGGGTAGGCATTCACTATTTCCCAACGGGCCTGCATTGTGCCTGCTTGGTCATAGGCCGTTACCGAAGCAGCTTTGCGACTGCTTTTCCAAGAAGAACCCCCTGCATCGTTCTTGTTACATTTCTCGTACCACTGATAGAGGTCCATCTCATTGGTGGCGATGAGCTTAACAGTGACGTTGTTAAACTTTTCATTGGTGGGTGTGGCTTGGCGGGCTTTAACTCCACCTTTACCAGACCCATGGGGTTGAGCCCCCCCACCGACAGGAGATTCCGAGGCAAGACCGTAAATCTCACGGATCATTTTGTCGGTGATGCCATCTGCCTCAAAGTAGAACTTACAACTGGTTAAAAATTCAGCCATGGGTTAACTCCTGATTACATCCTCTTTCAATTCCTTGTTCGTCCGAGTGCTTATTCATTTTCTTCACGTCCACTCCACTGCGTAATCCGGAAAATCACAAATTCCGCAGGTCGGACGGGACAAACGCCAATTTCCACGTACAAGCGACCCAGAATCATCGTTTCGGGGGTGTTCAATTCTGCATCACATTTGACGTAGAACGCTTCTTCCGGTGTAGAACCAAACAGCGCTCCTTCACGCCAGATCCGCTCTAGGAAATTGCTGATCGTTCGTTTGACACGCATCCAGAGGTCTTCATCGTTGGGTTCGAAAACCGCCCACTGGGTCCCCAGTTCAATCGATTTTTCGATGTAGCTAATCAGTCGGCGGACACTGATATAGCGCCATTCGGTCTTATCTGGCTCAACAAGCGTCCGAGCACCCCAGATCCGGATCCCTCGATTCGGGAAGGAACGGATGCAGTTAATACCGATCGGGTTCAGGAGTTCTTGTTCGCGAAAATTTACGTCATAGCCGAGTCCAATGACGCCCCGTGGCACTTCATTAGCAGGAGCCTTATAGACCCCCCGGGTTTCGTCGGTACGACCCCAAACGCCCATCATATGGCCGCAGGGAGGCACCAGAATCGGTCTGCCGTTGTTGCGCGGATTGGCCACTTTAATCCACGGATAATATAAGGCCGCAAACATAGAACGGCGGTTAAAAGCACTCAACCACTGGGCTACATCCTGGGGTTTCGTCCGGTCTGGGGGTGGGTCCAGTAAGACCATGCGGTTGGGAGGGTTCGGCACATCGCCATTGGCAGCTCCTTCACACAGACTAACCATCAATTCCATGATGCCGTGGACCTGTTCTAAATCTAGAAGCTGCGCTTCATAGGCCCGCATCAGGTCTGGACAGGCCAGCATCGTGATTTCATCAATCTCAAAAATACCGCGCACCCCAGTCCGGTCATCTCGTGCTCCTTCCACGTTCCGCGAAAAACGCTCCGGCGAGGATACAACCGGAGGCGGACTCAGTTCATAGACGCCGTTACCTGGTCTCCGAGCCAAAGGTCGCCCTGTTTGAGAGAGATCTTGGACTACTACATAGGCAGAAGTTTGGAGGGCTGTGACTACATAGGTTGCCACCTGAGCAGGTGCTTCCCGGTTCATCGTCAGGTTGTCAAACCGTTCCAGGACTTGGTCTTCCCGGCGAATAATGACGGAAAAATATTCACCTGTATTGGCAGGTGCTTCTCCTTCTGGGGCCTCAGTACCTTCAGGAAGCGCACGCGGTCCGCTATCCACAATTGCAACAGCGACGGGGCCAAAGGCTGCCTGTTCCGGGCGCAGGCTAAAACTTAGCGATGGACGGTTACCCCGGCTTTGAATTTGTAGGCCGGTATAGGTCGTTTCCCGAGGCTGGGCCGTACCCGGCAACTGGGTGCCAACGCTGGCGATCCAACAACGGCCTCCGCCATTCAGGAAGTAACCGTAGACCGCAAAGGGCAAGTAAGCATTGAAATCGGTAAAACCATCAGAACCAGGCCGGGCGAAATAATTTTGGTACTGGGTCCATGTGGTGACCAGCATCGGTTTGAAGAGTTCGGCACCACCGCGCACATCTTCCGTAAAACCGATAAATCCGGCAATAGCCGTGCTGACGCCTTCAATCGGGCGACTGCCTCGGTCTATCTCTTCAACGTAGACGCCAGGGGCAAAGTAATCCAGTCTTGGCATGGGGGTCTCCCTTTAAGTTAGGTCGGGGTGAGTAGCACTTCTTTGAAGGCATAGTTTTGACCATCGACCAGAACATTGCACCGTTGCGGCATATAGCCAGAGCGGCGCAACTCCAGGATGTGATGGCCCAAAGCAAGGTTTTCGAAATAAAACAGTCCGTCTTCGTTACTGGTCGCCATTTTTTCAGTACCGACGAGTACGACTTCCGCTGCCTCTAGCGGCAACGTAGAAATAGCACTCTTCACTAAGCCAGCCACCGCTACTTTCTTAGTCCGCACCGTGGCTCCTCCAGGTTCGCTCTGTAGCTGGAGGATGCGCTCCCAAACCAGGGGAATCGGAGGGGTACTTTGGAGGCTGAAGGGGGTGGTCACGCTTACCTGAACCGCAGGCCGCAAAGGAATACCCAGAGCATTCCAGAGCGCGGCCATATCGATGGGCTGGACGGCTGAGACCGTCATCGACAGGTTACCGTTGCCCCGTAAGGCTGGCGCTAAGAGGTCCTCCCGCAATAGGCGATGACGCAAGAGTAAGGTCAAGGCTTCCGATAGCAGATGATGCTCTCCCAGAGCCGTGCGGTCCCAAGCCGTTATCAAAAATGAAACATCAAACCAAGCGGGTGCCCAGCCGATGCTAGCCGCTTGTGGACCCTCTGACACAGTCCTGCGGTCTACTTGCCTTCCAGAGTGCTGCATTTGCGCACTTTCACGAAGATCATAGAAATACAGATTCAACGAAGGTCCCATAGTCTCTGGGCGAACCCCTGGAGACTCGAAACTGATTTGCTCTGTGCTGGTGAGAGAGGTTCCACCAGCCAGGATTTCTGCCAAAGTCTGAATAACAGCGGGGATCATAGGACCGCCGACATAGGCTGTACAGGCAACAGCGTAGTTAGAGAAAGGGAAGAGGGTTACTAGACTTTGGTCGAGATTTTGAGTTCATGTAAGGATGGGCGTAGTTTTATATAGCCTGAAGCTAGGACCCTTAGCCATTTTTCAATGGGTTATGTTACTTTTTCATACTTCAGGCTAAGAACTTGTCTGGGAAGTTATTACTTTTTTTCACTGTGAAGATTCCATGAATTTTTTACTGTTGAAGTACGGGAAGGCTTAGGAAAATTTATTCAATGTAACGGCTCGTTGTTTAAACGTAAATAAATTTTATGACTCGCAGAAGCCGACCAAAAAATCCAGAACTATACTTATGCCAGATTGGCCTAAGGTTTGTCATTAAACATTAATAATTGGCTGAGCAATGAATACTGATGCTGTGCTTGAGGGGAAGGCGATGTCTAAGCAGACCTTATCACCAGAACTATTAAGAGGTAGACCTTCTTTTAATTCCTCAGTAGTTCCCATTCATTCTCCTCAGCAAGAGCTTCGGGACTACTGTGCGCTTCAAGCAGAACAGTTATTAATGCAACAGCCAATTATATCTACCTGTATTGTTTATCGCTATGGAGCAAAAGAAGAGCGTGAATGGGCCATATATTACGCTCCTGAACAGCCTACTTTTTCTGCAGAAGTCTCCGCCATCCTCAAATCAGAAGCCTGGTTGGATAGCATTCAGTTTGATGCATACTATAGCGAATTGAACTCAAGAGAATTAGCCTTAAATAAAAACATAAGCAGCTATGTATACTTCATTGACCATAAAGTGAAAGAATCTGCTTATTTACTAATCTTTACCGATAAGCCACTTCCTCAAGTGCAACAAGTGTCTGTGAATCGCTGTGTCCAAATGATTAGCAAGTACTTAGATATTCACCAAAAGCGCATGCGCCAGCAAGCAGAAATTCAGTTATTAGAACAGATTATTCAAAAAGCAGCTCATCAGCTTCGTAACCCTTTAGCTTTAGTTGGTTTGTACGCTGAAAATTTACGGTTATCTTTATCTGCAAATACTTTACAAGAGCAAGCCAATATAATCTGCGAAACACTCCGTGATCTAGATCATAACCTCAATGACCTTATTTATTGCGGGCAACGCTCAAAGCTTCGCTTTGCCGTTCAGGATTTAAGAGCTGTTTTGCAGGGAAGCATCAACGGCTTAAGACCCTTAATAGACCAAAAAAATATTCATATAACCTATCCAGAAAAGTCTATTAATCTGATGGTTGACCATTTACAAATCAAACAAGTTTTTGACAACTTACTGAGTAATGCAGTCCACTTTAGTCCAGAAGCAGGCCAGATTACCTGCTATTGGAGCGCCTTTCAGCATGAGGTTTTGATTGAAATCCATGACCAGGGGCCAGGACTTTCTGAAGAAGACCTCCAACAAATATTTACGCCGTTCTATTCCCGCCGTCCCCAGGGCACTGGTTTAGGACTATCGATCGCCCAGAAGATCGTTCTGGACCACCAGGGCAGTATTTGGGCACAAAACTTGCCAGGAGGTGGAGCTCAGTTTTCCATTACATTGCCCCGTTCTATTTCTTCTTGAGTATTACAAGGAAGCAAGACATGGCTACCGTTTTAGAACATCACACAACCCAACAAAAAATCTCCCTCCTTTTAGTCGATGACGAACCCCGCTTTCGCCAGGGACTGCGTACTCTTCTTAATTTTTACAGCGACGGGGACCTTGTTTTTGAAGTGGTTGGGGAAGCAGCCTCCGTCGAACAAGCCGTCAGTTTAACCAAAGAGCAACGGCCTACCCTGATTCTGTTGGATCTGGAATTAGCCCAAAGCGATGGCGTTACGGCTCTTAATCGCTTGCGGGAAATATCCTACTCCGGGAAAGTGCTCGTCCTCTCGGCCCACCAAGAAGATGATTGGATTTTCCGGGCGATGCAGGCAGGCGCTTCTGGCTATGTTTTCAAAAATCATCTGGCTAGCCAACTCTGTCAGGCAATTACCACGGTGATGAATCATGAAATTTACTTACCCGCCGAAGTCGCCACCCGCTTTTTCCGATTATTTCACTTTTACTCAGGTCGTTCTCTGCAGGCTGCTCAATCCGTTCATCTAACCGAAAGAGAACAAGAAGTGCTGCATTGGTTGGTACAAGGAGCTTCCAATGAAGAGATTGCCAAACATCTCTACATTACAGCCGCTACGGTGAAAGCTCATTTGACCGCCATTTTCACCAAGTTAAATGTCAACAGTCGCACCCAAGCAATTGTCAGTGCCTTAAAACTTGGATTGGTTCAAGCGTGATTTAGATCACTTTAATTAAGTGTATTAGTTACACTTTTGTTAAATCGTTTAACACACCATCACGTTAAGTAGGAAAAGGAGAAAAATCATGTCTATCCATGAAAGAAGAGATCCGAAAACGGGCCGAGTCATCATTGAAGGGAGTGAAGGAAATGATGATATCCATGTGAAACGTCGCATGGTTGGAGGACACGAAGACGGAGTTATTATCGAGAGTCGAGATGAAGACGGTGATTTGATGAGTTATACATTAAATGCGGAAGAAGTAAAGCGAGGAGGAGGAATAACCATTGACGCTGGAAAAGGTGACGATAATATCTTCGTTGATGATAATGTTCATACTGACTTTGGTCTATATGGTGGTGAGGGTAATGACACTATCCACGGTGGTGCCGGTAGTGATGTGATTATCGGTGGCGCAGGTAATGACACCATCCACGGTGGCGCAGGTAATGACTACATCATGGGCAATGAGGGTAAGGATAGACTATATGGCGATGGAGGCCAAGATACCGTTGTTTTTGATAGCTATGACTCCGTTATAGATCCCGGAAATGATAAGGGGGATAGAAGTTTTGATGAATAGTTTGAAGCTGAAAGATTTACTTTTTTCGTATTAGTCCAAAGTGGAGTTCTTCTCAGGTAAAAGTAGATTGATAACAGTAAAACCACTATCAAATTCATTTGTGAACAAGGAAGCAAAAAGATGCTAGGCCAACGACGAGATCCAGAAACAGGGGAGATTGTCCTCGAAGGGGGAGAGGGCAGTGACCATATTCAAGTCCTGCCCAACCCTGACGGGGGCGTGATCGTCAAAGCATACGACAGCAATCACCAGGAAATTTTCAGCCTTAGTTATAGTGCAGAAGAAGCGCAACACCTTCGCATCGAGGGTGGAGAAGGTGATGACCAGATTGCAGTCAGTCAAAAGGTGCAATATGGAGTCCATATCGAGGGTGGAGAAGGCGATGATTCTCTTTGGGGCGGCAGTGGAAATGACAACATTAGGGGAGGAGCTGGTGATGACACCATTTCAGGTGGAGAAGGAAATGATCGGATCAGTGGTGGGACTGGAGATGACTGGCTAGTAGGCGATGAGGGTCTTGATACGCTAACAGGAGACGCGGGAAATGATTATCTCTTTGGAGGTGAAGACGCTGACATTTTGAGAGGTGGAGAGGGAGATAATGTACTCGATGGTGGTTTAGGAAAAGATGTGCTTGAACTAGGTCAAGGATTCGATACTGTGTATCGAGATTCTGAAGATCTTCTTGAATAACCAAAAACTTGGGGAATTATAGCTATTCTCGATCGCCTGAAATATAGCCTTCTCTAATTGAGTCCAAATCAGCGCAGAAAGAAAAACCAAATCGCTCCGATCACCCCCACTAACCCAAAGATAATAGGGACCCAAGGAATGTTTCGGGAAGGCGGAGAATCCTGCAAAATCGTTGCGCCCGTATCTTCAACCTGCGATGGAGTCCCTTGGAAAATAGTGCTTCCAGGGTCCACCTCAGCGCTTTGGAAGTAGGTTTCATCCAAACGAGCAGGTTCGGGCGTGCGTAAGGGAGTCCCTTGAAACATAGTTTCGCCACCTTCTGAGGACGGAGTAGCTTTTTGTGGGGGGGCGGCTTGAAATATCGTTTCTCCATTCGCCATGGGAGTAGATGGTTTTAACGGCTGCTGAAAAACTGTTTCCCCGCCTTTAGGTATCTGCATCTGGGGGGGTGGCACTTTCGGAGCTTGAAAGACTGTAGCTTCTGAAGAGGGCCGGATTACTTCCTCTCCCTCCGCTGCTTTTTCGGCAGGGCTTTGGGCTAGGGAATCTTTGGGCGGAGGGGGAGAAAAGCTCTTTGCCCCATCTATGCCCTGAAGGATGGTGCTATCAGCCGTAGACTTTGGAGGCGGGAGGGGCGAACCGGGCTGCATCACCGTGGCAGCAGGGGAGGAAACCGAAGGAGTTTGAGGGATAAAAGCCCTATCTACCACCGTGGGCAATCGGAATTGAACTTTCAGGATAGGACCGTGTTTACCGCCTAGTTGCAGTTCATCCCCAGCAAGGAGTTCAATCGTAGCGCCTTGGATTTTTTCTCCTCGGACAAGCGTGCCCCCACGACTTTGATCCGTATAGTAAATGCGTTCATCCCGTACAAAAATATTGCCATGATTGCGGGAAACAGCCGTATCCGTATCTAAAAAATCAACATCTTTCTTTTGCTGTTCTCCTCGGCCCAAACTAATCTCTGGCTGGTTAAATTTTAAGGTCTTACCCGCCAGGGAACCAGATAAACATTCAATCGTGATATGCATCCTTTATCTCAAAGTGATGCTGTTTATTACGAGCCCACTATAGTTCATTTTCTCACGTTACAGTAGAGAAGCACTGACTACACCCTATTGCGCCTGCATGTTGCAGAGGAGAGCATCAGGTGCCTGAACCAATATACAAAGCTTATTTTTGCTCCCGCAATGACCCTCTCGGCTGTGACCAGCCCCAAAAAACGTTACAAGAAGTGCCGGGCGCTAAGTTTTGCCTGGAGTGTGGTTTTCCTACACCCCTGGCTGAAAAAGCGGAAATCCGGGGGAGTCGAGGAACCTACCGGGTGCTGAATGTGTTGGGCAAGCGGGGCATGGGACGCTTGTACCAAGGCATCCAACTCAATGATGGTCAACCGATTGTCATCAAAGAATATTTACTGCCTAACCGTTGTTTTAACAAACAAGAAACCCGTCAACGCAAAGATGCTTTTATCCGTTTAGCAGGAGTGAGTCCTGCCGACGGAAAAACCCAAGATTTTCGTCTGCTCAGCACCTGGGAAGCGATCGCGGATGAACGGGATGAGCGCTGCTACCTGATCACGCGGGGCACCCTCAATGGCTCCCCCAGTTTACGAGCCTATCTTGCGGAATTGCAGAACCAAGCCCTGCAAGAATCTCCAGAAAATCCGATTCAAACTTCGATGACCGCCCTCGAAGTACGCGAAGTTCTAAACCAAGTCCTACAAACCCTTGAATTTCTGCACGGTCAGAAATTTCGTTTCCCATCCGGTCAAGTCCAACAAGGCCTAGCCCACGGCAACCTTAATCTGGATAGTCTTTTGCTGTTTAGGACCCCGAGCAATCAGCAATTCTTTATCTATGTAGGCGACTTGGCTATTTGGGAAAATCTATTCTATCCTCCCCTGATGCCGCTCACCAATCCTACTCCAGCAGATGACTTGGTGGCGTTGGGGTATGTCGGATTTTATCTTTTAGCGGGTCGTGACCGAGACCCAAATACAGACCAGTTACTCAATCCCCAGGATGCGCGGCAATGGCCCCTCGTAGATCCAGCCTTGAAGGAGTTGCTGTTGCGGCTCATGGGCTTGGATGTCCCTTTTGAAAGTGCAGGAGCAGCCCGTCAAGCCCTCTTCCAACTCCCCAAAGAAGAGCAATTTACGGGTTCTGTAGCTGCTCCCTTGACGGAAGAAGAAGAGAAAACCTCGCGGAAGCCTTTTCTAATCTTGGGAGCCTTAGCCCTGCTCTTTAGCGCTGGTATTCTTTGGAACATATACTCCTCCATGCAAAATGGGGGGCTAGGTGGTTTTGGCCCCGATACCCGCCTACCCGACTTTGCTTCAGTAACCGGGGTTCCCCAGGGGACGTTCTCCTATGTGGCTGAGCGGGACGGAACCTGGAATTTCGTGCTCCAGCTACGTCCGGAGTCATCCCTCAGACTGGAAGAAATCCTGCGCCAACCAAAGCCGAATGTAGACATGCGCTATCGTCCCGTCGTCTCTAAAGATATACAAGTAGCTAGTGCTGCGGTAGAAGCGGTTCGACAAGGTAAATCAGATTTTGCGATTACCAGTTTGGCAGCTCAGTTACCGGATAGTGCGTTGGATATTAAACCCATAGCCTACGATGGTCTCTTTGTCTTCGTAGCCTCCAGTAAAAAGGCCGACAGTCTTCCCCGTGCCCTCAAAGGACAAATTACTTTTGACCAGTTGCGCCAACTCTACACCGGACAGATTACGAACTGGAAAGAACTCGGTGGTCCTGACTTGCCTGTAAAGCTCTACATTCCGACGGAACCAGAAGCGGTGCAGATATTTCAGCAGCGGGTCCTCAAAAATGACCCCCAACAGATAGCCACCTTTCAAAGCTTGGTCACTCGCCTTCTCACCAGCACAACCCAGAATCAGATGTTCCAAGATTTTGACCAAGGCCAATCTGGGGGTATTAGTTTTGGCATTCTCAGCAAAACGTTCGACCAGTGTTCCGGTTATCCTTTAGCTTTAGTAGCGGGTACTAAAGATCCGGTCCAAGGACTCGTTCAACCCGATGGTAAGCCCATCAATCCTGAAGTGAACCTATGTGCTAAGGTGTATCGTCCTTCTGTCCAAGCTTTTGTTAGCGAGCGCAATCCTTATCCTTTGGGATATCCTCTGGTAGTGGTTTATCCCAAAAACAACAAGATTCCACCGGCAGGAATTAAATTTGCTGAATTGCTAACCACTCGCCAAGGTCAACGCCTGCTCAGTAAAACAGGACTTGTCCCTCTACAACCTTTGCCTCCATAAACTCTATGTCTGCTCCTAAATGTCCTAACCCCAAGTGCGAATACTTCAACCGTACGCTCCCCAATAGTGCCCAGGTCTGTCCGATGTGTGGCACTCCTTTGGGAAATGTTGTAGCGCGCCCTGCCGCCCAGCCTGCCTACCAAGCTCCGGGCAGCGCTCAACCGGCCTTTGGACTCGGTGTGGACGCCCCTCGCCCCGCTGCACCCATGGGCACTGCTCGCCCCATCCTCAAACTGATTCATGCTTCCGGTCGTGAATTCACGCTGCGTGGGGAGGAAGCCCATATCGGTCGTCGAGGAGGAACCGTGAAACCAAAACCGGAAATTGATTTAACCGGAATTCCGAATGACCAAGTAGTTTCTCGTCCCCATGCCCGTATCTACTGGGACCAGACCTACAGTACCTATACCTTTGTCGATAGCAATAGCCGCAATGGGAGCT
>JBAUTB010000028.1:0-1576 GCA_049582005.1 Gloeobacterales cyanobacterium
ACCATTGACCAAACTTCTTCATCTGTTAAATGATTTTGAGTCGCTACATTATGAACATCACTGTGTAGAACTTGTTGGACAATTGACTGGGCAAATCGGTCAGTCTGCTTGCGACGATTGCCAATAAAATCGAGCGTTTCACTGAAAGGCTTGCCACAAGTCTGACACTTGAATTGGCGACGATTAACCTTCAAAAATACAGTCCGCCCACTGATGCTTAAGTCTCGCGCCAAATACCAGTGATTTTGATGCAGATGACAACTAATTTGTTGGCAACGGGGACAAGTTGCTTGCGTCGTTACGGGTTCAACTTCTAAAATCAATTCGCTGCCTAGATCGCTATAGTTCTCGACCTCAATGCCTGGAAGATTAAGTAACTGAGTCAGGAATGGATGCATGATCTCGTATCTGTATCGCTTGTTACATTAGCATAGCAAACCCGATAGACCCCATCCAAGGCACCCATATGGAGCAAGTAGAAAATTGAGATTTTTTGCCACACAGCGTTATAGATTGAACGGTATAGACTCTGAATATCTTTGTCTATTGGTGGAAGAGGGCACCGGATATAATCCAAGTACCCGAGAGTAAATACGGCCATGGATAGCCTTACCCTAGATGTGAAATCCACTAGACTCACTGATGAACAGTTCTTCGAGCTTTGTAGCGCCAACCGAGATATGCGTTTTGAGCGGTCTGCTGACGGAGAACTTATAATCATGGCCCCGACTGGTGGTGGAACCGGAAATAAAAATGCTGAACTCGGCGCAGAGTTTGTTATCTGGAACCGCCAAACTCTATTGGGAAAAGTTTTTGATTCCTCTACTGGCTTCAAGCTTCCCAATGGAGCAGACCGTTCACCTGATGTTTCCTGGGTAAGACTAGAGCGCTGGAACACACTCACGGAAGAGCAGAAGGACAGCTTCATCCCCTTAGCTCCTGACTTTGCCCTAGAGCTGCGGTCTAAGACAGATGTTCTTAAGACCGTACAGGCCAAGATGCAAGAGTACATGGACAACGGGGTCCGGTTGGGATGGTTGATAGACTCCAAAAGCCAACGGGTAGAGATATATCGTCCAGGCCAAGAGGTGGAAGTATTGGAGTCGCCCGTTAGTCTTTCAGGGGAAGATGTTCTGCCAGGATTTAGTTTGGACTTAAGCCCTCTTTGGACATAGGCAGAACTTTCTAGAAGGTTCCTGTAAGCTTGTCCGGTAGGCATAGCTGAGCATGGTATGACGTCGTCTACTTTGGGCATCCTGTTCTCATACAGAAAGCTTCATAGGATCGCCGGGAAGGACCCCTGAGATGAAAAACCCCTACACGTATACTTTTAGCCCTGACACTCGAATTAGACTGTGGGGGCATTGCTTGTCTCCATCGTACAACCTGTAAAGACTCGCTCTTTGCCACTAAATCATCCACCCTTAAGGGCTCAGGCAGTCTGTTGACACGGTCGGTTCGCTGATTTTCCCAGGAGAAAAATATTTTCTCAACGGAAGAATGCGACTTCTGGACCTTGTGAATTTTTAAGACCTCATCCATTTTTTGAACAATTTGTGAAATTCACCGTCTTCCG
>JBAUTB010000029.1:0-8621 GCA_049582005.1 Gloeobacterales cyanobacterium
CTTTTTGATAATTGATATTATCGACCGCAGCAAGGAAGATATTAGTGATTACGCTGCTTCCTTGTAGATTTGACATCAACGAGTGTGATAAACAGCTCCAAGAACTGCAAAGCTTCCTAACAGCCAATCAAGAGATTAAAGAGGGTGGGGAAAATGGACTGCAAAAATTTTTCTCAGACCGACCAAACTTAATTCTTTTGCTAGGATATTGGCATTTTGGTCTAGAGCCAGCTTTCTATAAACCTGAAGTAAATTTATTCAGTAGCGAATTTAGAGCTGACTTTGTTGTTGCTGATCGGCAGAAAAGGAAATTTGTTTTTGTTGAATTTGAGGATGCAGCAGAAGATAGCATTTTCAAACTCAAATCAAAAAACTCTGATTCAGCGAATACTAGCTATGAATGGTCTTCCAGGTATGAACATGGGTTGAGTCAAGTCATCGACTGGTACTACCGAATGGATGACTATGAGAGAACCAATAAATTTGAAGAGTATTTTGGTCATCGTCAAGTCAACTATGTTGGTCTGCTTGTTATTGGAAGGAATAAATTTATTCAGCAAGCTGGCTTAATGCAAAGATTTCGATGGAGATCAAGTAAAACTATCATTAAAAGTAAGCCTCTCCATTGCATGACCTTTGATCAATTGCTTGAGGAGTCAATGGAAAAACTGTCTACACTTAAAATTCGTGACCAGCTAGAATAAAATGATTTTTCAAGATAATTGCAAGTTGGATGGAAGATGAACTATTCTGAATTACTTCGAGATATCGTATTCAATGGTATCGAAAAAGATTTATACGAGGCCGAAGAGATTTTTGCACTCATGGATGTGACAAATGAAGATGAGAATATCGCTACGATAAATAAGGGAAAGTTTGGCAATTTCTTCGTTATCAATGAAATGTATTTGGCTCGACAGCTTGTTTTGTGCATTACAAAAATCTATGAAAAAAACTCAAAAAATTCACGCTATCAAATTCGTAGTGTTCCCGCTGCGCTAGATATCATGCGTAATAAAGCAAGCGAACTTGAGATTCTTAATAGGCTTGCATTAGAGAGAGAGCTTGAAGCTTTAGGTTGTGCAGTATCGAACCTAAATAGTTTTTCGAGTGAAGCCCTAATAGGTCATACCGTAGAGCACTTTGAGAAGAAAAAATCTGAAAGTAACCTTAAAAGTGCTCTTGACGCTTCAAAAAATGCTCGTGACAAACATTTGGCACACCATGAAGCAATTAAAAGAGAGGATATTCTTCTAGCACCCACTTATGAGCAGTTGCGAGAATTAATTGAAACAGCTAAGCAGTTTATCAATGTCATGCGCGCAGTATGTGGTAGTAACAACTACTCAGCCCCCTCCAGTTCCGGGAGGGCTGCACGTTGTCTTAAACGATTGTTTCGTACGCTGAACGATAAACAGTATTGGGAAGAATAGTTAGGGGTTATCTCAGAAAACGAATTGGGAAATACGCCAAGGACTGGCTTGCACCAGAACTCACCGATAGAAAAGAAGGATTGGCATTCTAAGGTTTATGATGCTGGCGGTTTACTGCAACTGTTAGACATCCTTTCTAAGCTTGGTAGCGTATGCTGAGATCGTACATACCATCGTCTTTTTATGAGCAACAAAGATTCGAGCAATACCTCTCATACTAATTGGGCGGCACTTGAGGCAATGGCAGATGAGGATATTGACTACTCTGATATTCCGCCCTTGACGGATGAGTTTTATGAAAAAGCAACTTTGAGAATTCCTGCAACTCAAGCACATCGGTTAGTTCAGATCGATCCCGATGTTCTAAGGTGGTTCCAAGCTCACTGTGAAGATTATAGAGCTTCAATCAACTCCGTATTGCGTCGTTATATAGAAACTAGGGGCGAGCAGCCACCTATAGAATGATGTGCTTTTAATCCTTTAGTAGATAGACGCACAGAGTACGACTGCTGCGACATGGCCTATCACCTACCCCTAGAACAGGTTGGGGATCAAAAAAACTACCGGCTTGCTAGGGTGGTGACCCAGTTTTTTAGCGGTTCCCAACGCACTTTCTTGGCGTAGCCCACTTCTACCACCACTTTTAGCCGTTTCTCTTGGTCTGCCAACTTGGTGAGGTAGGAAAGTTCCTGGGATGACAAAACATAACCTTCAATCAACCACAGGAGTAGCCCTTTTTGCTTGGGCGTGAGGGTTTGGAGCCCGGTTTGAATGATCGGGGGAAAGGTTTGGGTGTAGACCGCATTCTTGCCAAGATGAGCAGGCCGAATCGTGTAGTCTTCTGACAAAAAACGGGCCATATCGCCCAAGCCACGGGCTGACATGTGAATACAACCATACCCCGATGCTCTCATCCGCCTTTGATAATCACCCTCAAAACCGCCCATGTGCGGGTACCACAAGGCTAGAGCATTATTTTTTTCGAGGTCAGAAACGAAACTGCCGCCAGAACCAATTCCGAGGAAAACACCCATAGGTAGAAATACGTTCGTTACATATTCTTAAGGCTAACATCGTTCTGCATAGATGGCAGAAGCCTCCGTCTAAGACCAAAATGGGAAGTATGAATAAAGCATCCAAGAGCATCTATAGGGAGGGCCTATGACCAGCGCCATGCCTACCAAATTTGCCTACACCGGCATCAGTGGTAAAGCTTTTGAACATCCGGCAGACCGCGCCGCTACGGCTGCGCTGAAACAGATTCCCTTTTTGGATGTCGCGATTAAGAAGCTGATTGAATTTGGCTACGAGCGTTCCTACCGACAGTTTTTCTTGGCCAACTCCGTCAAAATCGGTCCTGAGCAGCTTCCGCACACGTGGATGCTTTTTGAAGATGCCATGGATGTCCTCGATATTGGCCCCTATCGTCCGGATCTCTACGTCTTCCAGAATCCTACCCGTAATGCTTTTACCCTTGGGGCAGACCGACCGATTGTAGTCTTGCAGTCCGGTTTAGTGTCCATGCTGGAGGACCGGGAACTCCAGAGTGTGATGGCCCATGAATTAGGGCATATCCTCTCGGAGCACGTGATGTATAAAACGGCCCTGAATATCCTGCTCCAAATCGGAAACTCAGCCGTGGGGCTGGGCGCTTTACCGCTGACGGCTTTGCGTTTGGCCTTACTGGAGTGGGACCGTGCTTCTGAATTAACCTGTGACCGTTGTGCAACGCTCATGGTGCGTGACCCGATGGTCTATAGTTCGACCTTGATGAAATTGGCAGGGGGCGGGGTCCTCGAAAATTTGAACTTGAATGCTTTTATCAAGCAAGCTGAAGCCTACGAAGCACATGAAGACTACACCGATAAGTCCCTGCGTTTCCTCCTCGAAATCGGGACTACCCACCCATTCCCGGTTCGTCGGGTATCAGAACTGCTGCGCTGGGTGCGTTCTGGAAACTACGACCGAATTCTGCGGGGAGACTATATCCGCAGAGGCTATGAACCGCCTATGGATAAAGAATTTGAACGGATGGTGGACCACTATTCCCGGACCTTCAGTGACCTCTTAGGGTCTGCGGGCAAAGGTCTAAAAGGATTTTCCAAGGATTTGGCAGACTGGCTAGACCGTCAGAATGACTGGGTAAATCAGCAGCGTAGGCAGCAAGAGGAAGAGTCTTAACCACAAGCGCTCTAAGCTGTGGCAGTCTGGAGGAGTGGTTATTCTCCGCTTTTCCAACATGTACTCCGACATGGCACAACCTTCAACCCCGATGACGGATTCCTCCCCCATCCTTGCTGATGACGCTTCCACCACCATCCTGAGACGCAAAACCCGTCCTGTGCCTGTAGGCTCTGTGATGATTGGGGGTCAACATCCAGTCGTCGTTCAATCCATGATCAATGAAGACACCCTCGATATCGAAGGCTCTGTAAGGGCGATCCGGGAGTTGCATGAGATTGGTTGCGAACTGGTGCGGGTGACGGTACCCAGTTTGAGCCATGCCCGTGCCCTTGAAAAGATCCGCAAGACTCTAGAAGATACCTATCAGCCCGTGCCTTTGGTGGCAGATGTCCATCATGACGGGTTGAAGATTGCCCTGGAAGTAGCTAAGCACGTCGATAAAGTACGGATTAATCCGGGTCTCTTTGTTTTTGAGCGTCGGCGCACGTCTGGAGAGTATAGCCAAGAAGAATTGAATGCAGTTCACCAGTCCATTGTGGAATCTCTGAAGCCCCTCGTAGAAAGTCTGGCGAGCCAAAATAAGGCGATGCGCATTGGCGTAAATCATGGCTCTCTGGCAGAACGGATGCTCTATATGTACGGCGATACGCCCTTAGGGATGGTGGAATCGGCCCTGGAATTCGTGCACATTTGCGAGAAATTGGGTTATCACAATCTAGTGATCTCCTTCAAGGCTTCTCGCGTCCCTGTCATGTTGGCCGCTTATCGTTTGGCGGCTCGTCGGTTTGATGCCTTGGGGATGGACTATCCTTTCCACTTAGGCGTCACCGAAGCAGGCGATGGTGAATATGGTCGGATTAAATCAACCGCAGGCATTGGCACCCTTTTAGCGGAAGGCATTGGCGATACAATCCGGGTTTCGCTAACCGAAGATCCCAAGAAAGAAATCCCCGTCTGTTATGGCATTCTCCAAGCTCTGGGACTGCGCAAAACCATGGTGGAATATGTTGCCTGTCCTAGCTGTGGCCGGACCCTGTTCAACCTGGAAGAAGTTCTCCACAAAGTCCGTCAAGCGACCCATCACCTGACCGGTTTAGATATTGCTGTTATGGGCTGTATTGTGAATGGTCCTGGAGAAATGGCAGATGCCGATTATGGCTATGTCGGCAAAGGGCCAGGAACGATTGCCCTCTATCGTGGCAAGGAAGAAATCAAACGCGTGTCTGAAGCAGAAGGGGTAGACCAGCTGGTCGCGCTTATCAAAGCCGATGGTCGCTGGGTAGAACCTTAAGAAAAATTTAACGGTAAGGAGACGGCCCTCCCAACTCGAGGCCGTTCCTTAGTTTGTGTAATAAAAGTTCGTACTTGATCACTGACAGCCCACTCGTCCAAGAAGTATGAAATTCGTTCTAAGCGCTGGTCATACTGTTCTTCTGTGAACGCGAAAGAAGCTTGTCCTAGGTAAGCCCACATCACTTGGAAGAATCTACGCTCTCCTCTTACAGCCACTTGAATATCGTAGGGTCTGCCCCACCTGTCTTCAATAAGTTGTCTTAGTTCACTGCCAGTCATAGGTTTTGTTGCAGTTCTTTACATTGATTAGGGGGATCGAAGCGCCCCTTTCCGTTAAGATGTGTGTGCAGAATTTATTAACCTTTACGAGCTCCTCGTTCCAGGGTATTCCATGACACAAAACGTTGAACAAATTCCCGTCGGTCGCCGCCAGTTTCTCACATTCTTGACAGGGGGGGCTATTACCGGAACTGCTTTAGCCGCTCTGTACCCGGTAATTTCTTATTTCACTCCACCTACAGCCGGTGGTACCGGTGCCGGGGTTGTGGCTAAGGATGGACTTGGTAAAGAAATTAAGGTCAGTGCCCTATTGGCTACCGCTGCACCAGATGCACACATTATTTCCCAGGGGCTCACCATCAAAGGTGGAGACGCCACCTATATCGTTGTTACCGAGGCAAAGCAAATCGCTAACTACGGTGTCAACGCAGTTTGTACTCACTTGGGTTGTGTTGTTCCCTATGATGCGGGCGCCGGTAAGTTTATATGTCCTTGCCATGGCTCTCAATACGCAGCCGACGGTGGATTGCTGAAGGGTCCGGCTCCTCAGCCCTTGGCCCTCGCGAAAGCAGCCGTAAAAGATGACAATGTGGTTTTCTCCCCTTGGGAAGGAGATGACTTCCGGAGCACCCCCCTGTGGAGCCAGAAAAAGCCCTGGTGGGTTTAAGAATCAACAGAACCTCAAAATGAGAAAATAGCAATGAAAAAATTTCTAGCACTCACCGTGTCTATGTTGGGCCTTTTCGCAGCAGGTTCTGCCCAAGCCTTTCCCCAGTTTGCTGCCAACTACAAAGAGGCGCGGGATGCTTCCGGTCGTATTGCGTGTGCTAATTGCCACCTAGCTGCCAAAGAAACCGAAGTTGAACTCCCTCAAACTATTCTGCCCGGCCAGGTGTTTGAAGCGAAAATCAAAGTTCCTTATGACGATAAGGTTCAAGAGGTTTACCTAGATGGCAGCAAAGGCCCTCTCCAGGTAGGGGCTATCTTGATCATGCCCAAGGGCTTTCGTTTGGCGGAAGGGAAGGAAATTCCCAAGGAGTTAGCAGACAAAATCGAAAAAGGAGTTCTTCCTTCAGCAGCTCCAATTGCGGAGGACAAGCCCTATGAATTGCTCGTAGGTCCCCATCCTGGTTCCGAACTTCCGGATAAGGAAATCGTTATTCCCGTAAAAGCTCCAGATCCTAGCGTGGATAAAAAGGTCAACTTTGGTAAGTACTCCTTTTATATCGGGGGAAATCGAGGACGGGGGCAGGTCTATCCAACCGGTACGCCTAGCAATAATTCTCAGTACAGTGCGAAATCAGAAGGTACTATCGCTAACATTCAGAAGGACGTGAAAGTAACTTTGGGTGAAGGCGAAGGAGCAACAGAGTATGAAAAAGGAGCTCTTGTAACCATCAAGACTAAGGATGGTAAGGAGGACATTGAGAAAATTCCCCCTGGCCCTGAGTTAACGGTCAAAGTAGGCGATGCGGTCAAAGTAGGCGATTTCTTAACTACTAACCCCAATGTCGGTGGTTATGGCCAGGCTGAGCGAGATGTTGTTCTCCAAGATCCTCAGCGGATAGTTTGGCTCTTGGTTGCGCTAGGTGCTGCCTTCGTTTGTCAATTGCTTCTGGTACTCAAGAAGAAACAGGTTGAAAAAGTTCAAGAGTATGAGGCCCAGCAACAAGGGCTATAAATTCATTAAATGGCTCCCACACCCCTGGCCTCCGCTAGGGGTTTTTTTATTTTGTTATCGCCTGATAGGCAGTCCGCAGTCTATCCAAAGTCCTAGGGGTAAGGGTTTGTTGGTTCACCCCTCGATAAATCGGATACATCAAGTCCTCTGGATCAAGACTATGGCCCAAAAGACCTAGGGCGTGGCCAAATTCATGGGTAATAATATCTACCTGGCTCTGTACATCATAGAGATGCCCATCTGCTTCGATCAGGTCTACGTCGATAGAAGCTTGGTCAATGCGTTGCCATACTGGACCGCCCGGTAGCCTAATCGGCTGGATTTGGGGTCTGGTGATTCCTGCGATGCTTCCACCCAGTTCTGCCCACTGGACCGTTATATCAGCCTGGGTCGGATCAGAGGTTTCTTTAAAGGCAACGTATGCGCCAACCGCAGGCCCTAGGTTGACGGCCCAGAGGCTATTCCATCTATTCATCGCTTCCCGGATAGATGAGCCATAGGTCGCAGGACTATCAGGGGGTGGCGCTTCAATCCAAACTTTGAGGGGAAAATGTCGAGGGTCCCAAGCAACAGCAGCCTTCCCTAAAAATTTATGGTCTTGGGAGCTTAGGGCTACGTCCTTCGTGAAGGTGGGAGGAGCATAGGTGCGTCGACGAATGACCGATACTTCACCTTTATTTTTGGAGCTGGTGCTCTGAAAGGGAATGACTACGGTGATCTCATCACCACCCTTTTGTAGGGGAGTATTCAGGTTGAGACTTTTTAGATCAGCACCGGGAGACAGCCCTCCGGCTTGTTGGACCAGATCCCCAAGTGTGGCTTGGTCTTTGAGAATGTAGGGTCCTGGAGACTTTATTGCCCCACGAATCGCAACGAGAAGGTCCGCTTGGGCGCTTCCCCCGGACAGGACCCATAAAGTCAGAGGCAACGCCCACCAACAGTGATTCATAGTCTCAAATTTTGCTTTCTGTATCCTAGAAACTCTGCGTACAGCGTATTTGATGGATTGATAAAGTTTTGATGTTTAGTTTGTATACAGGCCTGGGTACTCTATGGAGAATGTTTTGGAGAATTTTCTCTTTTGACAATGAAGAAATAGAAAATAGCTATAACTAACTTACTGAATTGGCCCATTCCATATTCAAAAGATGCCCCAACCGTTGGACATTGAGCCAGTCCAAACCACGCAGAGTAGCCAAAGTCCGTTTGGGGTCGCTAGTCTTGATGAATTGCTGATAGAATTGCTCCCAACCAAAAAGTTGGATCATTAAAGCACACTGGCTTGGCCCCAAGGCAATTTTAGGATCTACCCATTCTTCCAATTCAGTAGCTATGTCCTTATTAACCGTATAAGGGTCAAAATTCTGGTAAATTCGAGCCAAGTCTGGCCATATTGCCATCAGCTTACTTTCTCCAATGGCGCAGCTATAAACTACCCAGCAGTATGCTTCATAGAAAGATCGTGGCGTAAGAGCAGAGGACAGGCTAGAGGCATAATCTACTGCAGCTTGAGTTTGTATTAACATGACGGTCCTCAGGGAACGTAATAGCGATTTTGTAATTTCAGCTACAAAACCATTGTCCTGGAAATTATGGAACGTTTTCTGAAGGGTGGCTGAAGACTATCTAAGGTCTTAGTCAAGAAGGTTTGGCATAGGTTTGTACTTGAGTTGTCTTTGTCTTCACATCTTTTGCGAGCAAGGCTGAGGAGAATTTTTCGATTAAGCTTTGCTGTCAGATAAATAATTATC
>JBAUTB010000030.1:0-28519 GCA_049582005.1 Gloeobacterales cyanobacterium
CTGCAAAATTTCCAGGGGTATGGGTAAAATAAGTTGCTGGATGCTGGTGTGGCGCAACGGTAGCGCAACTGATTTGTAATCAGTAGGTTGCAGGTTCGAATCCCGTCACCAGCTAAGTTTCAATCATTTCAAGGCCCACATCAAAGCTTACAACGCTCTGCATATCGGCTTTTGCATATTGGTTCACTCTCTAGACTCAATCTGGGATGCTTACGGTAGCTGTATATTTTTTGTCGGTAAAGAGGCTTCGGCTAGCCCGAATCAAATGCATTCAGAATAGTATTAACTAGTATGAACAAAGAATTCTGGGATTGCTTAAAGGGGATGAATCCCTCCTTTTTCCAGTATTCTTTTGCTTTCTCAGTCTGAGTATCAACTCTGACAGCCTTGAATGCCAATACTCGCTGTCGGTAAGCTAATCTAATTCTCCTGTAAGCATCACCCGATAAGTACTTACTCAGCTTTCTTCGTTGGAAAGTTTTATCTATACCGAATTGTCCAATCAACACACTAGGGACGGGAATTTGAGGACAACCTCTTCTAAATCTATTGGGTAGCTCATCGAGTGGGATCGTACCGCTGCTCAATGTGTAGTACCCCACAATTTCATTTTCACTAGAAAGCATCAAAAAGACTCTGCTGAAATCTTGCTCTTCACATCTTTCAGCAGAGTTCTTTAGGAAGTTATTTACGCCATCATCTTCACAATCAAAGCTAGATCTATCGACGTGCAAAAAATCTCTGAGGGGGCAAAACTTGACCAGTATGCCTGAATCGGTCGGTAAAAATTCGCCCTCAGCAGGGAAAGCATCCATCCCAAGGCTCATCTTTAAATCTAGCTTTGAACGTACGAATTGCTCGTTTCATGGCTGGGGTTGCCTCTGGGGGATTTTCCCAAAGATTTACTCCCTCCGGCAATCTATCTCTAGAGTCTGCGCTTACAGACGACATTACTGTTTTCTCACGTTCTTTGGTAGCCACGCGCTTTCTCCTAACTCCCATAAATTTAAACGTGCCCTTTACTCTAGTGAATCTAACCTTAGGGCATCAGTTCTAAGTTTTCATCAGTCGCTGTACTCTCTTCCATCCGTAATAACATACGTATTTTTACCATGTTTGCACTGCCATTGTAATTGATCTAAACAACCAGTTTCATGTAGCTTAGAACACTTAATCTGCTATTCAAAGTCGTGAAAGCTTAGTCCTCAGGAGTATTGTGCGTGCAGCTTAGAATTGTGTTGCACCCTGTCCACCCCATTAAGAGTAGCTGTTACCTAAGACTAAAAAAGGGCTAGAAAGCAGTCTAGAAGATGATTAGAGCTTTTTTTCGACAATCCCCGTAATTTTACTTATACGTGGTGAATCCCATAAATCTATACAGAGCGTTAAATTTCTTGCAACCTAGGCACTAACTGCGATGATGTAAAGCCTATGAAAGCCCGCAAACGCATTGGTATTTTGACAAGTGGAGGCGACTGCGCCGGATTAAATGCTGTCATCCGCGCGGTTGTCCATCGAGCTATCGGTACGTATGATTGGGAAGTTTTGGGCATTAGTCGGGCTACCCAAGGATTGATGGCTTCTCCCCCACAAGCGGTTTCGCTGAACGTGGATAAAGTTTCTCACCTATTGACCGCAGGCGGCACCATGTTGGGCACTACCAACCAAGGAGACCCTTTTGCCTTTCCTATGCCCGATGGCAGCCTCCGTGACCGCTCTGAAGAAATCATTGCTGGCTATCACGAGCTGGGCTTAGAAGCCGTGATTGGTATTGGGGGCGACGGGAGTTTGGCGATTCTGCGGAAACTGGCTCAACAAGGGGGATTGAATCTGGTTGCGATCCCAAAAACCATTGACAATGATGTGGGGATTACCGAGCACTCCGTGGGCTTTGACACGGCAGTCAACATTGCCACCGAAGCCTTAGACCGTTTACATTTCACCGCAGCCAGCCATTCACGGGTCATGATTTTGGAAGTGATGGGGCGGGATGCAGGGCATATCGCTATCTGTGCAGGCATTGCCGGAGGTGCGGATGTAATCCTGATTCCTGAAATCCCCTATACCATCGCCAATATCTGCGCCAAAATCGAAGAACGGCAGAAACGGGATAAAAACTTCTCCCTCGTGATTGTGTCAGAAGCGGTCCGTACAGAAGAAGGGGTCTCTGTGACGCTTGCCAATACTTCAGGACAGACTCGTTATGGAGGAATTGGGCAGTACTTGGCCGACCGAATTTCTGCATGTATTGGGGCGGAAACTCGTGTTACCGTCTTAGGCCACATCCAACGGGGAGGCACGCCTTCTCCCTTAGAACGCCTGGTTGCTTCCGCTTTCGGAGTAGCTGCTGTGGATCTGATCGCAGAAGCTAAATACGACCAAATGGTGACCTGGCAAAAACGTCAGGTTGTTCATGTTCCTATCGCTGAAGCCATTGCTCAATATAGTGCTGTAGCGCCTGATGGAACCCTGGTCAGAACGGCGCGTGGATTAGGTATTTGTCTTGGGGACTAAATTAACCCAACGTGAAGAGATATGCTGGAAAGAATATCTAGGTGTATCTATTTGGCCATCTACGCCAGAAAAAACCCATGAGCCTTGTACTACCTCTTCTGTTGATAAGCCTTGCTTTTTTGGGATGGAGTTTTTTCCAAGCCCGCAAAGGAGGCAAGTTAGGCATTCTCGCCTGGCTACAAGCGGTAGCACTCGTGCTTCCTTGGTTGATTGTTTTTGGCCTTGCGGGCATAGGGTTCGGGATTAGTTTTATAACCTTACTGATCTTGTTGGGGCTAAGTACCTTTTCCTATGTCTGGTTAGGTAGCCAATTGAGAGCGGCAGCCCAAGCTCAACAGCAAGAACATTTTGCTGCTCGCCGAGAAGAATTAGAAAAGCAAGCGTCAGAATCTTACGAATCTAGCGTGTCGAGTTCTATTCCACCGATGACGGTAACGCTTCCTGAAGAAGAATTTGCGGTTCCTCGTGCTGATGTGGAAAAAATGCGCGGGCTCTTTGGTCTGGATACGTACTATCTACAGGAAGTTGAGCCCTATCCTCAAGGAATCGTGTTTAAAGGTAATCTGCGAGGAAAGGCGGAGCCTATCCTCCAAAAGTTAGCCGCCGCTTTCCAGGAAGTCTTTGGGGACCGCTACCGGGTACATCTCCTTCAACAAACTCAGGAAGAAAAACCTGTGGTATTGGTGCTGGCTAAAGATAACGACCCCTTCGACCGTCCTAAAACTCCTGCCTGGATTGCCCTTGGCCTATTGATTATTGGCTTTGGAGCCCTGCTGGAAATGGCGGCGAATAGTTTGGACTTCAGCTTAGTGGCCGCCCCTCAGCGCTGGGTGGAAGCTCTATCCATCGCTGGTATTACCCTCCTGACGATTTTGGCCCATGAATCCGCCCATCGTTGGCAAGCGGGCAAATACCTGGTCAAACTGAGTCCAGCCTATCTCATTCCATTAGTTTCCCCTATCCCTGTGTTTGCGGGTCCGGTAGGGGGTTTTGTGTTGCTTCCAGGAGTCTTTGCGACCCTAACCCGCTTGCTTTCCCCTCCGCCTAGCCGTAAAGCTCTTTTTGACATTGCGGTGGCGGGACCAGCGGTCGGTGGGGTTATTTCCTGGGTACTCTTGCTGGTTGGCTTGCTCCTCTCCAGCTTGACCAAAACGCCAGGGCCTTTGGTCGTAGGAGGAGACTTCTTTAGTAATTCCATTTTGCTGGCTCTTACCGCCAGAGTCACGCTTGGGACTATCCCTATGGGAGAACTTGTCCACCTCCATCCTCTGGTTATTTCTGGGACGCTTGGTTTATTGATTACTGGTTTGAGTCTGCTCCCCTGTGGACAGTTGGATGGAGGTCGTTTGGTAACCGCTGTCTATGGTCGAGATACGGCCCGCAGGGTGGGAACGGTAACTCTGTTGATTTTAGCGGTCACAGGAATCTTTGTTACGCAGTTTCTATTTTGGGCTGCGGTTGTTTTTCTATTAGGACGTATGCCCGAACGTCCTTGCCTGGATGACATCACGGAGACCGATGAGGGTAGAGATAATCTGGCTTTGGTTGCGCTGTTTATGATGGCCGCTATTTTGCTCCCAGCTTCTTCCGACTTATTAGGGCAAATCGGTTTGATCAGTGGCATAGGGGTGGGTGGCTGATGTAATGCTTTGGGTTTGGACCGCTTCTAAGGTGAGGATTATGGTTTTTTCCTCTAGGGTTTCAGGGATAGTGTCTGGATAGCGGGGGGGTTCGATATCCAGAGAGAACAGGGGCGTTTGGGGTGAAGATAGTGAACTTTTAGCCACTTTTATAAAACCTTCTAGATAGGGCCAGAGTAAAGGGGGCAAAGCACAGGCTTTACCCGGAAAAGAGCGGTCGAAGTAAATGAGATAGTCTGATTTCCAAAGATTGCATGGGATACAGAGAGGCTGAAGATTTTCCGCTAGATTCGGCCCCTCCTTTGACAGAGGGATGATGTGGTCTTTAGCAATGGTTTCCTTGCCCCAGGCAGTCCCACAGCAAGGGCAGCGATCGTACCAGCGCAGGGTCATCCAAAATTCTTGGTCATCGATTCGGCCAATCGGGTCATAGCTTTGGCGTCGTTCTTTGGCTCGGTTCGCTTTCTGCCGTTTGACTTGGCGTTCCCCGCATCCAGGGCAGGGGTCTAGGGCCAAAAGGTAGTCGTTATGACAATAGGGGCAGTGATACATCGTTATCGGTCTAGATAGAGAGTCAACCACCAGACCCCAATAAAAGCCAAGGTCATAGCAACTAACCAAGAAAGCTGACTCAAGGTGATCTCAGGCACGGGAGAATATATACAGCAGAAACTTTACCTAGCATATATGCCCCGGATCAAAATTTGCGGCCTAACCGAACCCGACCAAGCCATTGCCATTGCCCAAATGGGCGTGCATGCTTTGGGATTTATTGGAGTGCCGCAGTCTCCCCGCTATGTCATGCCTAGTCAGCTCCCCGCCCTCGTCAAGAATTTGCCTCCGTTTACAGACCGGGTAGTTGTGCTGGCAGACCCCACGGATGAAGAGATTGAAGCATACTGCCTAGATGGACGGGTGAGTACGATTCAGCTGCATGGAGCAGAATCTCCCGAACGTTGCAAGCAGGTCCAGAGGCGTTTTCCCTGGCTTCGACTGATTAAGGCTTTTCGGATTCGCAGTACAGACGATTTGGCCAAAACAGAAGCCTACGCTGCGATCATCGACAGTTATTTATTAGATGCCTATCATCCTGAGCAGCTAGGGGGGACCGGACAAACCCTCAATTGGGAAGAGCTTGTTGCTTATCAGCCAAGCCGACCCTGGATCCTGGCTGGAGGTCTGACCCCAGATAATGTTCACCTTGCTTTGAGTCGCTTGACTCCCCATGCCCTTGATCTCTCTAGTGGCGTGGAAGATAGCCCAGGTCAAAAGAACCTAAAGAGCGTCCGTAAATTACTGAACGCTATCCGTATGTTTTAGAACCCAAATTTGTATTGCTAATTGTTTTCTCCGAACTTACGGGGCTTTATGCATACTCTTACTAACACTATGAAGAGTAAGTACAGTAGTTTCCGCATGTCCTGAGAAAAGTGTAGTTTTAATTCCCAGTTTTTACGGAAGCATTTCTAGAGGCAAGTTCCATATAGTATGAATAGCTGAATTTCAAATCTGTTTAACGTTTGGCTTTTAAGAACACCGGAGCCCCTATGAGCCCCTTTACCTCTGACAAAATCTTGATTAAGCCCTCGGAAGAGACCCACCGCTTGGTTCCTCATTTGGTCGGTCGCGTGCTTACCCTGATCTCTGTCCAGGAGCGGCGTAATGGGTTGTTCTATTTGGTCCAGTGGTCGGCTCGTGAAAATGTGGTTATTCCTGCTGCTTGGGGCGTTGTCCTAGAGCCTGATGCCCCGGAGTTAAAGTCCCCGTTATATGCAGAAGAAACACTCCAAGAGCCTAAGGTTCAGGACCATCAGGTTCCAAAAGAGAAAGTAGCGGCTTACGTCTCTGTGCCCACCATTACGAGAACGGCGAGACTGAAACAAGAAGAAACGCCGGTTGGACCACGGTTCATTCAGCCTCCACTGTAGTCTAGACGCCTGCCTTCCTGGAGAGACGTGATAGGTCGCGTCTCTCCAGGAAAACCTCACGAATTTGTCGACCATGCCCGTGAGGTTTTTTTGCATGAAGATTAGAAGAAATGTTACAGATGAACATTTCTTGCGGAATCGGTGTGCGAGCTTAACATTAGTTAGGAATTGATGTGAGGTGTGGTTGTGTTCGAATTGGTCTCGTATAAGAGGTTCCGGGATACACCTAGTGTCCGCTTCTTTGATATTACGGTTACTCAATCAAATGTCCGTGATTTGGTCATTCATGAAGGCCCTGCTGTCAGTCCACCGGAAAGTGAGCGAGGATATTGGCAGTTTTACCTACATCCTCACCAAGAAGACAATCTCTTAGCTCTTTCGGGTGGACGTACTTTTTACCTCGTCAATTTTTCTTGGAATTATCCTTTCCACATTGTTCGTTTAGAAGCAGACCGCGAAATCCTCAAGATTCCACCGGGAACTTTCCATCGTTCTGTCTCTGATCCGAAGGGTTCCATTGTGCTCAACCAAGCGGTGAGAGAAGAAAGGGCTAGTGTGAAAAGCGAGTTCCGGGTCTATGACAGCGGTAAAATTCCCCGTTTACTGCGCGTAACCTCTACTTCAGCCCCCTTGCCTAAACTGCATGGCTTTCAGTGGTAAGGGATGTACTGCTTTTCCATACAGTGGATCCCAGGATTGCCATCTCGGGGCCCTGTGTCTTGCCAACCTTGTTTTGAATAGAACTTCATCGCTCTTAAGTTTGTTTGACTGACACTTAAACGTGCAGCCGTACAACCGATTTGTTTGAAGAAATTGGCTGCGTATTCGTCGAGTAGATTCCCCAGACCACGTCCCCGATATTCTGGAATGAGATAGAACAAGTTGATATAGCCTACTTTCGGGTCATCATAGGATTTCTTCATTTCTATTTGCCCGATAATTTGCTCGTCTTCCCAGAGATGTACACAGCTATTCGGAATGATTTCCATGCGTTGCTTCAACCACCCTAAGTAGCGCTCCGTCCCTTCTTGCTCACCTTCAAACAGATCCGTCGTGCCAAAACTGCAAAATAAAGAATCTCCCCGGAAGCGAATACACCAAGAGGAATGCTGCTCTAGATCAATCGGTTTAAATTCAAACATGATCGGGATTTTTGCTCGCTTCTATGGGGATAAAGATAGCTGTGGAAGTTCCAGCCTACTCTTCTTTTTCTCTGTATGTGGGGGAAATGGAGGAAAGATAGGTCTAGGATCCCCCAGAGGTTTCGGTAAAGACAGCTAACAATGCGGGTAACTTTACTGCTAAGTTTGTATGTAAAGGACCACTTAACACATCCCTTCGGAGACCCTGATGGCCAGCCCAGCCAAGACAACAACTGCGAATACCCACGAATCTTATAAAACCTGCAATACTCACCAAATTCGAGAACTGGAAGCCCAGGCCGATCTCCAAACTGTAATCAAAAGTCTTCCCCGCGAACTGTTTGAAAAAAATATGACCAAGGCCTATATTTCTTTGGTCTCCAATGTTGTGTGTGTGGCTTTAGGTTATGTCGGCCTCGCGCTCAACCCCTTCCCTGCACTCTTTCCTTTGCTATGGGTTTTTACAGGTACAGCGCTAACTGGATTTTTTGTCATCGCCCATGATGCTGGTCACCGCTCATTTTCTCCTCGGCGTTGGGAAAATGATCTGGTAGGGCACGTTTTGCTTTTGCCCTTGCTCTATCCGTTCCATTGCTGGCGGATTATGCACGATAAGCACCACAAGTACACCAACCATATTGAAGAAGATAACGCCTGGACTCCTCTTCGCCCGGAAGTATTCCAATCGCTCCCGACCGTTACTCAGTTTCTCTATGCCCAGGCCCGTGGCTACTTTTGGTGGTTGGCCTCCATTGGTCACTGGCTAGCGATCCACTTCGATCCCAAGCTTTATCGGGCCCAGGACCGCAAAGATGCCACCTTTTCCATGCGCCTAGTTCAAGCTTTTGCCCTTGTCCTATTCCCTACGTTGTTCTACATCGGTAGTGTCTCTGGTGGAATTTTGGGAGGTTTTTGGACAATCATCAACTTCTGGCTCATGCCCTTTTTGGTCTACCACTTCTGGATGAGCACGTTCACCCTCATTCACCACACTCGTTTTGACATTCCTTTCTATGAAGCGCAGCAGTGGACCGCTGTTACCGGGCAGTTGTTTTCGACCATCCACTGCGATTTTCCTGCTTGGGTGGAATATCTATGTCATAACATCAATGTTCATATTCCTCACCACGTAAGCACTGCTATCCCTTCCTATAACCTTCCGAAAGCCCATAAGGTGATTAAAGCTCGTTGGGGAGCGTTTATCCATGAGACCCGCTTCGACTGGCCTCTAATGAAAGGGATTGTGCGTTCTTGCCATCTCTACAACGATGAAGATGGCTACTACCGTGCTGTGCAAGATCTGAAAGATTAAACGACGGTCATTATGCTGCAACGATTGAATGACAAGTTGCGTTGGTCAGGTCACTTGGAGTTCCGGGTGGCCTCTTTAGCTTTGCCTTCGGGAGCGGTCATTGAACGAGAATATTTTGAGCATCCTGGTGGGGTGACGATCGTAGCGCTTACTCCACGTCAGGAATTGGTCTTGGTTGGCCAATATCGATTTACCCTAGACCAATGTACGCTGGAGTTTCCTGGGGGGACTTTAGAGTCTGGAGAGTCTCCTGGAGAAGCAGCTAAACGAGAACTGCTGGAAGAAAGTGGCTATGAAAGTAATGATTGGACCTTTTTGGGTGAGTTTTTTCTGGCTCCCGGTTATTCCACAGAAATCCAACACGTCTACTTAGCGAGAGATAGTCAGCCCTCTGTTCAAAAAGTTGCTGTCGATGATGATGAATGGATCACGGAGGTTATATGCTGGCCTACCGAACAATGGCAAGCATTCTTGAAATCACCAGGCCAAACTGATGCTAAAACCCTGGCAGCATGGCATTTAGCAAAACTCATGTTGTTTGAATAGGAATAATTACTCAAAGCCTATTAAGAGAAATAAAGTTTATGCAAGCATCTTTGAGATTCTAAAATGGCCCTACACTGAAATCAAAGAAATTAAACGAAAGTTGAGAAGGCCATATGGGTGATACCGAGGAAGTAAGAGGCAAAAATAAGGCGAGTCAAGAAACTCTAGATAGTATGATTCACTTCTCTGAACAATATGCTCGGCGAACTGGAACTTTTTTCTGCTCGGATCCCGTGATTACAACGGCTGTGATTGAGGGGCTGGCAAAGCATAAAGAAGAGCTAGGCGCTCCCCTCTGCCCCTGCCGATTTTATGAAGATAAAGAAGCAGAAGTGAAATCTGCGTATTGGAATTGTCCTTGTGTGCCAATGCGGGAACGGAAGGAATGTCACTGCCTCCTCTTTTTGACGCCTGATGATCCCTATGTGGGAACTTCCCAAACCTATATACCAACGGATGTGGATTACAACTCCTGATGGATGAGTTTTGGCGGGGTTTGGAAGAATTTAATAAGCGTCAGTTCTATAACTGTCATGACACCCTAGAAGCTATCTGGATTGAATCTCAACCTCCCACAAAGCTGTTTTACCAGGGATTAATCCAAATTGCTGTTGGTTTATATCATTTAGAGAATCAAAATTGGCAAGGGGCGGTTACGCTTCTGCGCTCAGGAATAGATCGCTTAGAATATTTTTGCCCCCGTTATTTTGGGGTGGAATTAACCCCCTTGCTGGACCAATCGGACAAGCTCCTGGATCAGCTTTATGATCTTGGGCCGGAAATGATTGATCAGGTGGATTTGAGTACCTTGCCCACCATCAGCTACCAAAGGTTTATAGAGGGTACGCTCTGATGCTTTCCCGATGTCTACCCGATTGCCATCCTAAAAAAGGGTACGTTGGTAGGAACGCAGGCATGTCCGACCGGCAGCGCCGAGAAGCCTGTTAGGACTTGCTACGGATTGTCTCAAGTATCCCAAACTTTGCCCTGTACTTCGCTTTAGATGATTGTTGTCAAAGACCTCTACAAGTCCTTTACTTCTATTCAAGCTCTGCAAGGGGTTACGTTTAGTGCTCCTGATGGACAAATTACAGGGCTGCTGGGGCCTAATGGAGCGGGGAAGACTACGACGCTACGAGTGCTTTATACCGTCCTTAAACCGGATACGGGAACTGCCTTAGTAGATGGCTATGATGTATTGACGGAAGCCCAATCCGTACGGCGTCAGATTGGAGTACTGCCAGATAGTCATGGGCTGTATCCTCGCCTCAGTGCCCGTGAAAATATCCGTTACTATGGCCGTCTACATGGACTGAAGGGGAATGCCCTGGAACAAGATATCGATGATTTCGTGAAACTGCTGGATATGCAGGAGTTTGCTGACCGAAGGACAGAGGGCTTTTCTCAGGGACAGCGCCTGAAGGTAGCGATTGCCCGTGCGCTGATTCACCGGCCACAAAATATCCTCTTAGATGAACCTACCAATGGCCTCGATGTGATGAGTACCCGCGCGATGCGGACGATCATTCGTCGTTTTCGGGATCAGGGAAAATGCGTTCTCTTTTCTAGCCATGTGATGCAGGAAATTGCTGCCCTTTGTGACACCATCGTTGTCATTGCTCATGGTCGAGTGGTTGCCAGTGGCTCCCCTGAGACCCTGAAGCAAAGTACGGGGCAGGCCAATCTGGAAGATGCCTTTGTTGCTGCGATTGGGGAGGAGGGCTTATTGCTATGACCGTGCTACCCTTCTCTCTGGAGCGCATCGGCATTATCTTCAGCAAGGAAGTGATTGACAATATCCGAGACCGTCGGACGTTGACGAATTCTTTGTTTCTGCCCCTGCTTGGGCCGCTTATTTTGGCTTTGTTGCTTATCTCCCAGGTGCAAGCTATTACCAAGGGGGCTGATCAAGCCTTGAGTCTGCCTGTCGTGGGGAGCGAAAATGCGCCGCAATTGGTTGAATTTTTGAGACAAAAAGGGGTGGTTATGCCAACTCCTCCACTGAACCCAAAGCTTGCGGTACAGTCCGCTACCTATGAGGTGGTCCTTATCATTCCCCCGAATTACCAAGAGGCCTTTCGGGCTACCCGTCCGGCTACGGTGCAAATCATTGCCGATAATTCCCGTCCTAGTGCTCAGCTGTCGATCAGTCGCACCCAAGCGCTACTCGACAGCTATAGCAAACAGGTTGGTGCACGACGGTTGATGGCCAGGGGAATTAGTTCTACGCTGACAGAAGTTTTGGCTTTAGAAAAAGTAGATGTGGCTACGCCCCAAAGCCGAGGCACTTTTATCTTGAATCTTCTGCCCTACTTCATCATCTTCGCTGCTTTTAGTGGGGGCTTATACATCACCATTGATATGGTCACGGGCGAACGAGAGCGTAATTCCCTAGAACCTCTCGTGATTAACCCTGTGACTCGCCAGGAGCTGGTTTTAGGCAAACTGAGTGCGGCTTTGCTCTTTACGGCTATTGGAGTGGCAGAAACCTTGATCGGTTTTGGACTCATGCTTATGATTGCTCCCGTGGAGAAGTTGGGGATTCAATTGACTCCTTCTCCTCTTACGTTTTTCTGGGTTTTCCTGATTACCTTGCCAATCATGTTGGTGGCAGGCTCCCTCCAAATGGTAGTTGCTACGTTTACCCGTAATTTTCGAGAGGCCCTAACCTACCTTTCTTTGATTCCCCTGATTCCTGCTTTGCCTGGACTTTTTATTTCTTTTCTCTCCGTCAAAGCCGAATGGTGGATGATGCTAATTCCTACAGGAGGTCAACAGTTATTGATTAACCAATTACTCCGGGGCGAGGCGGTCAATCTCTTCTATGTAGGAATATCTACTCTTGCGACTCTAGTCACTGGAGCATTTTTTATTGGGTTAGCTACTCGACTTTTCGCGCGGGAACGGATGATTTTGGGGCGTTAGGTCTGAAATTCTAATACAGAACTGAAGGACCTAGTTAATAACTTAGCTAGATCCTTCAGAAATTGGAGATTAGATTGTTCAAGGTTCCCTCCGTAACCAGTTTAGTTGGAACAGGTCTTGCAGGCTCCTCAGTGGTCTCGCATAGTTGCATCTTCAACAGATCTTGGTTTGGTGTTGCCCTCGAGAAGGGCCTTTGCCACTTGGTCTATGGTTTTGACCTCTGCAATCCCACTACTATATTAGCAAATATAACGGCAAGTTGCTACTCTTCTAGTATATTTAAGTAGCCTCTCTAAAAAACTTAAATTAGGGCAATAAACAGAGATTTTTTCTGTGTCGAACAGGTAGGATCTATTTTCGTGCATTTGCTATTCTTTTCTACAAAAGAATAGCCTTTATAGGAACACTATGGAAAGAATTTCTCCCAACGTTCTCGTTTATAAGCTTTAGGAAGGCTGAGCTATCCGTGTAAGAAGTCTAATGAATCGCTGCATGTGATCGTAGTGGGTCCCTTTCCAATAGATCTGACCACAGTTTTGACAGACCCGAAACTCATCGTAGTACTGCCGCACCTTGGAGGGAAGACGGTCGCTGATCAGTTCCTTCGCTGTTGGTTTAGTGAGGCCATTACAGTGCGGGCAGCGCTGAAACGGGGTAATAGCCCTCGATAAATCAAAGTGTCGTATAACCTCAATCAGTTGTCGCCAAGGGTTGGTTGTCCGTACACAGTAGCCATGCGTGACAATACTGCGCTTGAGCAATCCACGGTCTCTGGTCAAGAGAATTCGGCCCTCCCTGCAAGAACGCTGAGCCAAAACTTCATCGGAGAAATCATTTTGGTATAACGCATCGAAACCCAGGATGCGCAAGTAGGTTGTTAGCTTGCCTAGATGAATATCCAGGATGAAGCGAGGTTCCTCTAGGGGTTGAGGGCGGACGTGGGTGAGGGATGCAATATCTAGGGATTTGAACCTGGGATAGATACTGACTTGGTCACCATCGTGAACCAGATAAGACAAATCAACGGATTCCCCATTCACGAGCAAGAGATCGATCTCTGGGTGAGGGATTCCCAAAGCCTCAACCATGTCTTTAATTGATGCACGCTCCTCAAAAGAATGAGCAAAGGCTACCTGCCTTTTGCCGGGAGGTAGGAAGTCATTCAGTTCTGCATAGAACCGGAAAAAGGCTTGCTCCATAGTGCGTTGTTCGGAAGGAGGGGTGCTAGGTAACGGTTACAGTCTTTAGGCATTACAAAAATATCTAAATCTTTTGTGTTACGCCTAATTCCTGTGTATTGTTCCAAGGCGTAGGTGCCCCTGACAAGAAACGGCACTTGCTGTTTCTGCAAAATGGTAAGGGCCTTTCGATAAAAGGTCCAAGCCCTCGAATAGTATTTTGCCTGTTGATCCGGGTCCATTGAATAAGAGTGTATATCGGCCTCCCTGAAGGCTTCTGAAGTTATCACTGTCTATACAGAGACAGAAGAGGTTATTAATTATTCAGTAGTGATGAATTTGAGAAGAACTCAATTAAACTAAGGCTAAGTCTAGTAATTCAATGCTAGCCTAAACGCCTGATTGTGCAATTCTGGAAACCTGTTTTTCATCTCAAGCTAAGGGTTAGAAAATTAACAATTCCTTAGATACCCTACTGGCACACTCCCGGCTAGGCGAACTAGTATGGCAGTGGGGGCTTTTGCCTACTGGGCTCTTCAAAAAAAGTGGTCTGTACTGTAGAGCCAGTGAGGAAAGAGAACAAAGACTCCCTACCTTTATCGAACTCAAACGCTACATATCGGAGGCAACGACTATGGCAATCGTCCGTTGGGAACCTTTCCGGGAGATGGAAAGCCTGCGACGGGATATGGACCGCCTGTTTGACCAGCTCATGCCTGGTGGGAATGGTGAACCGCTTCGTTTTGTGCCCTCTGCAGAAATCGAAGACACTGCCGATGAAATCCATCTCAAACTAGAAATTCCTGGCCTGGAAGCTAAGGATTTAGATATTGAGGTGACGGAGAAATCTGTTTCTGTTCGCGGTGAGCGCAGGTCTGAAACTAAGACTGAAGAGAAAGGTCTGATGCGCTCAGAATTCCGCTATGGGAAATTCGAACGGTTAATTCCTTTGAGTGCCCGAATCAAGAGTGATGCAGCGAAGGCCGATTACAAAAACGGCATCCTCACCATTACCTTGCCTAAAGCGGAGGAAGAAAAGCACAAGGTTGTGAAGGTCTCGGTGCACTGAGCCCTCATCCCTGATATTCCCCTCTTCCCAGTGCACGGGAAGAGGGGAGTCGTAGAAGTTTTTCTCCCCTCCCCTGCGTGGGATGGGGGCTGTAGGTCGATCTCAATTAAACTGGAGAGGTAGGCAGTGCCTGCAACAGATTTCAAAGATTATTACGCCATTCTTGGGGTCAGCAAGACAGCTAGTTTTGAGGAGATTAAAAAGGCTTACCGGAAACTAGCTCGTAAGTACCACCCAGACCTTAATCCTGGAAATAAAGAAGCCGAGGCCCGTTTCAAAGAGATTAACGAAGCGAATGAAGTCCTCGGTGACCCTGAGAAGCGGAAGAAATATGACCAGTATGGACAGTACTGGCAGCAAGTACACGAAGGCCGAGCCCCTGCTGGAGGGGGGTTCGGTGGGGGTGATTTTAGCCAATATGGCAACTTTGACGATTTTATCAGCGAACTCCTAGGACGCTTCGGAGGTGCAGGACGGGCAGGTGGAGCCTATCAGACAGGCCGTGCTGGCCCTACCGGCGGATTCGGAGGGTTTGAAGACCTTTTGGGTGGTTTACGTGGTCAAGCTCCGGCCCCTGACACTGAAGCAGCCATCGCTTTGACCCTATCCGAAGCATTTCATGGGGTTCAGAAGCGGCTGAGATTAAACGATGAAAAGATCGACGTCCGCATTCCTGCGGGTGCTAAAGCTGGAAGTCGAGTCCGCATCAAAGGGAAAGGTCAGCCCAGTCCGTTCAGTCAGCAGCGAGGGGACCTCTATCTCACGATCGAGTTAACGCCCCACCCCTTTTTCAAGTTCGAAGGCGATAACCTTGTTTGCGAAATCCCGATTACACCGGATGAAGCCGTTTTAGGAGCCGAAATTAAGGTGCCGACCCCGGATGGCGCGGTCAACCTAAAAGTCCCTGAGGGGGTGCGCTCCGGGCAATCTTTACGGCTACGCGGCAAAGGCTGGCCACGACCCAGCGGGGGCCGAGGCGACCAGACGGTCAAGCTACAGATCGTAGTGCCTAAGGACCTCAGTCCTCTTGAGCGGGAGTGCTATGAAAAGTTGCGAGACTATCGCAGCTTTAATCCCCGCCTTTCCATAGAGCAGGTACGGCTATGAACCAAGTCAATCTCTCTAAGCTCTTAGTTTCACCAGAGGGCGATTCCCTCTACTCCTTTGAGTACGCAGCTTCAGTGAACCAGACATCGGTCACGATGGTTCAGCGTTTTGCCAACTTTGGTTTGATTGAACCGATTGGCTCTATGCTCCGGTCGCGCGACATTGCTCGGATTGGTCAGATTCAGCGTCTACGCAGAGATCTAGGACTCAATCTCATGGGAGCCGCTCTTGTTTTAGATATGGCCCAAGAGATTGCTCAGTTGCGGGCTCAACTGCAAATCCACCAAGCCCCTCCTTAGAAAATAGGTAGGCCTTTCACCATGTCACTCTCTAATCCCAGACAACGCTTCTCTTTTCCCCTTCAGATAGTCTCCTATGGACTGACGATTGTTCTGAGTGTGGGCACCACGCTTGCAGTGCTACACCTATTTCCAACCCTAATTTCTGGCGACACGAACGGACTTCCTAAAATTCAGGCTGCGGTGCCCAATGGTTCGTCATCACCCAACAACGCCTTAGGAAGGCATAGTTTTGTGACAGCAGCCGTGAATCGGGTCGGCCCTGCAGTAGTTCGTATTGACACGGAACGCACCATCGCTCGTACCCCTGATCCCTTCTTTGATGACCCTTTCTTCCGGGGCTTTTTTGGGGAGGATATGCCAAGGCTTCCGAAGGAATATCGCCAGTATGGGGAAGGGTCAGGATTTATTGTTGATGCTAGCGGAGTCATTCTCACCAATGCCCATGTGGTTAGCGGTGCCGATAAAGTCAAAGTCACGTTGAAGGATGGACGTACTTTTCAGGGAAATGTGCGCGGGATAGATGAACCTTCAGACCTGGCGGTGGTCAAAATTGCTGGCAATAACCTGCCCGTCGCACCCCTAGGCAATTTCAAAGAGGTCGAGGTGGGAGACTGGGCGATTGCCGTCGGGAATCCATTTGGCCTGGGAAATACCGTGACGTTAGGGATTGTTAGCAACCTCAGGCGCTCTAGCGCCCAAATCGGTATTCCCGACAAACGGCTAGACTTTTTGCAAACAGATGCGGCGATTAACCCTGGTAACTCTGGGGGTCCTCTCTTGAATGAGCGGGGAGAAGTGATTGGTATTAATACAGCGATTCGAGCTGAAGCACAGGGAATTGGTTTTGCTATCCCCATTGATACGGCTAAGGAAATTAAAGACCGATTGGCTCGCGGCGAAAAAATTCCCCATCCCTACCTTGGCATTCGTATGCTCACCCTTACGCCAGAAATTGCCAAGCAACTGAACCAAAATCCTAATGCTACTATTACCGTTCCTGAAATCAGTGGGGTGCTGGTAGTTCAGGTGGTATCCGCAGGACCTGCGGCAGCAGCAGGTCTGCGCCAGGGAGATGTGATTACAGCCGTGAATGGACAATCGATCACCAATGCTGACCAGTTGCAGGACATGGTGGCGAAAAGCTCTATTGGTCAAGCACTGCCGATCAAAATTCAGAGGGGTGAACAAACCAAGCAGTTGTCGGTGCGTCCAGGGGAACTACAGGATGCCGCTCGTTCATAGTGGTGTTTGAGGTGAGTGCTCTTTTGGAGGTCTAGACATAGCGCTTTGTTCGTAAACATTCCGGAGCTTCCTATGAGTACGGTATTGAATTCAGAAAAGATCTTCCCGAGGATGGTCGAGTTGCGAAGGACCTTCCATCGCTACCCTGAGCTTGCCTTTAAGGAAGAGAAGACCGCCTTGGTGATTATGGATGAACTGCAGCGTCTGGATATCCCCTTTATCTATGGCGGAGTCGGCGGTGGCATCATTGGCAGAATTGAGGGGGGCCAAGCAGGATCCCCGATCGTGGCCTTGAGAGCGGATATGGATGCCTTACCTGGTATGGAAAATACTGGGCTACCCTTTGCGTCTGTGCATAAAGAAGCCATGCATGCCTGCGGCCACGATGGACACATGGCGATGCTCCTCGGGGCTGCTGCTTTACTGAAAGAAGACCCGCCCGCTGGAACCGTGGTTTTAATCTTTCAGCCTGCTGAAGAACGGGGGGGTGGGGCCAGGGTCATGATTAAAGCCGGGGCTTTGGATGGGGTGCAGGCCATTTTTGGGGGCCATGTGACACGCCATTACAAAGTAGGAGAGGTGATGGTCGCAGGGGGTGTGATCACGGCCCATTCAGATGGGTTCATCATCAAGGTGCGTGGGCGAGGGGGGCACGGGGCAAGGCCCCATGAGGCAGTGGATGCCGTGGTGATTACGGGGCTTTTGATCATGGCTATTCAGACGTTGGTCTCACGAGAAATTAACCCCGTACATCCTTCAGTCGTTACGATCGGCAAGGTAGAAGCAGGGACTGCTGCCAATGTGATTGCTGAGCAGGCTATTCTCTACGGTTCGATTCGGACTACAACTCCAGAGGTAAGAACTCATATTGTGGAGGGGCTAAAGCGGATGGCTAAAGCCGTTGGTGACCTTCACAATGCCAGAATCGAGGTGGAGATCAAAGAAGGCTACCCGCCTGTAGTCAATACCAAACGAGAAGCTGAAATTGCCCGACGGGCCACGCTTAAGGTATTGGGGAAAGCGGGATTGGTGGAGATGGACTACCCCAGCATGGGTTCGGAAGATTTTTCCTATTACCTCTTGCAGGTTCCCGGTTGTTATGTTCGCTTTGGGGCTTGCCGTGAGGGATGGGAAAATATCCCGCTGCACAGTCCTTCTTTTGATTTTGATGAAGAAACCCTCAAAATTGGAGCTGCCTTTTTGGAACAGGTCGCTAGAGAATCCATTCAGGAATATGTGGAGCGATCATGAGCGGCCTGGAATTTAAGAGTTCGCCCATAGCCTCCTTGGGCATGGAGATCGAACTTCAACTGCTGGACCCCGAGACCTTGGACTTGGTGGATGGCCTCTTGCCCCTAATGGAGCGCTATCCTGCGCATCCTCATATTCAACCAGAGTTTAATCAAGCCACAGTGGAGATAACCTCCAAGGTATGCTCTGATATTCGTGAATTGGAGGCCGATATTACCTCAGTCCTTCAAACTTTGAACGTGAGATGTCAGGACTTGGGCATGACGCTCTGCGCCGCAGGAACCCATCCTTTCTGTAATCGCCTGGCCAGCGTAACCCCCATTTCGAGATACCTGACCCAGGAAAAAATAGCGGGGGGGTATTTAGCCCAGACCTTAATGACCTATGCCCTTCATGTTCATGTGGGAATGCCGTCAGGAGATGAATCCATCGATATTATGACCAGGCTCAGACCCTATCTCCCGATTCTGTTGGCGCTATCTGCTAGTTCTCCTTTTTGGTGGGGCCACAATACCGGCCATGCTTCCTATCGCCAGCGGGTACTAGCAGCCATGAGGACCTACGGTATCCCCCCGGCCTTCAACACATGGAAGGATTTCTCTGATTTCTTTGATATGGCTCGCCATGCTCAGATGTTTGACATCGTCCGGGATATTCACTGGGACCTTCGCCCGCAACCGGATCTAGGCACTCTTGAAGTCAGAGTCATGGATGTGCAGCCGACGATTAGAGAGGCCATTATGTTAGCTGCCTTGGTTCATACTTTGGTAACCTACCTCCAGGGTTATCGTGCGGGGAAGGAAACAGGGTATCTTTTATCCCCCTGCTCTTGGCCCATCGAAAAAGAGAATTACTTCCGGGCTTCTCGTTGGGGGTTAGATGCAAACTATATAGAAGATGACCGAGGGAACAGTAGACCGATAAGGAAGATAGCCGAAGATATTCTGGATACCTTGACAACTGTGGCTAATAATCTTAGGGAAACAGAGTATTTAAACCTTCTAAAAAAGCGCCTTCAAACTGGTCCTAGCTATATTTGCCAACAAAAAGTCTTCAAAAAAACGGGGTCGCTCAAGGCAGTGACTGCTTCTCTAGTGAGGGAATTGGAAGAGGAGTTGCAACACACCCAACTTCAAAGCCTAACGCTGTCACTTTGACAGGCTGTCTGTGGACATAAATAAGACTCCAATAAGTATGATTGGGAAGTTTTGGGCATTCTATGTTTAGCTGTGGTTTTTTTTGTGTGGGGATGTTGAAATATAAATCTAGGGCATGGCTTGCCAGTTCTCTTGCGATGAGTATATTGGCGTACATGACCCCCACTGCTTTAGCAGAGCCTGGTGTGGCAGACATTCTCCGCAACGGTACGAAGCCATCACTTTCCACTCTTTCGCAGGTGAGTTCGGTTTCTGAACTTAGCGATGTAGACCCTAATTCCTGGGCTTTTCAGGCCTTGAAATCTCTAGTGGAACGCTATGGCTGTATCGAAGGTTATCCCAACAAGAAATATCTGGGTAACCGTCCCTTGAGCCGCTATGAGTTCGCTGCAGGCCTAAATGCGTGTTTGGATAAAGTTGGCGAACAAATAGCAGCGGCAACAGACCCCCTGGCAACCAAAGATGATATGGCTGCTGTCCAACGCCTACAAGAAGAATTCAATGCAGAATTGACCGCCCTCAAGGGTCGCACTGAAGCCCTAGAAGCTAAGACAAAAGAACTGGAATCTCAGCAATTTTCCACTACCACGAAGCTGGATGGCTCTGTGGTCATGGCTATTCAAGGGGGGGGTGCGGGAGGAGACCTCATCCAAGGGAGTGCCACTGGTGCTGTCGAAGGCGGGACTGTAAGCCCTGGTGGGGCTGCGAATACCACGTTCATTGGGCGTACTTCCCTCAATCTGCGAACCAGCTTTACCGGAAAAGATGAGCTGCTCGTAAGGCTGCGCGGGGTAACAGGCCAAGATGCTACCAGCACCTTTCCGGGTATAGTCCCCGGTATCGCTGATAGTTTAGGGACACTACTCTATGCTGGCACCTTTGATGGTTCTACTAATCCTGTTCAGACAAACGGGAATGCTGTCGTTTCCTTCGATAAGATTCGCTATGTGACTCCCCTATTTGGGGACAATTTTCGTGTGTTTATAGGCCCCCGCATCGAACAATTTGAATTCATTGATACGAACTCTTTTGCTAATGATGAAGAAGAAGATTTTTCCAGTGGCTTCTTTGTCAATAATCCTTTAATTATTGCTATCCCCGTTGGTCCTGGTACAGGATTTGATTGGAAAATTTCTGACCAATTTAGTTTGCGGGCTGCCTACATCACGTCTAATGCTGGCAGTTCAGTTGGCAGTGGGTTCGGTGGTCTGACTGGTTCAAATACGGAAGGCTCCATTGAACTGGATTTCCGCCCTTCTGAGACAGCAAAGATAAAACTTCAATACAGTGCCTATACGCTGCAAGAAGCTGCTTTGGAGACCCCCAATAAAACCGATGCTTTTGGGGTGAATGCAGAATGGGCGATCACGCCCAGCGTTGGCATTTTTGGGCGCTATGGTTTTGGAACGCAGAAGCTTTTCACTCCTGCTGTTGCTGATAATAACCTGACCACATGGCAACTTGGCTTTGCTTTACCCGATCTATTTGCACCGGGTAATACCTTAGCTTTAGCCGTAGGTCAGCCTGTTCGCGCCACGAATAAAGCGAATGGTTCGGAAACAGACTATGAGCTGTACTACAGTTTTCGCTTGAATGACCGCATTACCTTGACTCCAGATCTGCAAATTATTAGTCAGCCTGGTAATGTTGCGGGGAATTCTACTCTGGTCTTAGGTACTTTGCGGGCCGTATTTAGGTTCTAGATTTTGACTGGAGATTGCGTCACTAATATTTGTAAGCTTACATAATGTGTCAAACTCAATCCCTGTTTTTCCTCATTGTAAAGTTTCACAAAGTGGTGAGCAATTCATCCTCCAACAAATGAACCCTGGATATGGGCGTTACACCTTAAAAAGTGATGTTTTATACAAAGAACTAGACGCCATCCTTGGATTGGACAGAGAACAATATGAATCGAATCAGACGGTCGACCAGTGCGCTGGTTGCGATGATGGCGGCGACTTGCTGGATCGCCGGGGCGGTGACGCCGGTGCATGCCCAAGGACGTGAGGCATTTGACGTGCGCGCTGAGAAGGGGCGCTTCATCACGCCACACTGGGAACTCGATTCGCGTTACCATCACGATCGTTACTACCCTGTGCGCGGCTACAATGTGCCAGCCTTGCCGCCCGGCTATCTCGACATCGTCTTTCGCAATAACCACTATTTCTTTAACTCGGGCGTCTGGTTTCGCCGCTCGGGTCCGAGCTTCGTGGTGGTGACGCCTCCGTTTGGGCTGGTGATCCCGGTGTTGCCGACAGGATTCGTTTCACTGACCGTTGGCGGCGTGCCATACTACTATGTATGCCAATAACGTTTACTACACGCCGGGAGCGGGCGGCTACGTGGTTGTCGCGGCGCCACCTGTGAGGGCGGTACCTGTAGGGGTGCCTCAAGCGCTTCCAACGCCGTTCAATCCGGACCTGGTCGTCTATCCGCGCAACGGACAAAGCGAGGCGCAGACCAATGCCGATCGTAGTGCATGTAGTCAATGGGCCACGGGCCAGGGCGCAGCCATGACGCCAACGTCTTCCAGCGGGCGGTCACGGCTTGCTTGGAAGGGCGCGGCTACACGGTTCGTTAAGATGGTTTGGTGAGGGCAACTGGTGAAAGCAAGCCATCCAGAGTTAATTGCCAAGGAGGCTGTACGATAACTGGACATACTGGTGTGGACTGAGCCAGACATTTACTCATAACCCAAGTTGCCCCCTAGAGCCTGTTGTGAGAGCAAAGCAAATCAGAGATCGTCCGCTTTGTGAGAATAGAACCAGATGCAAGCGTTAACATCACCCGTAAGCGGATTGAAGAATATCTCGCTACAGCAGAGGATGAAGAGTTGACAACTAGTCTAGGCGCTGGACTTCCGGAGACCAACGGTGACACGCAATAGATATGAAGCTGACCAACCCTCGGTATGCCCTCCTTTTATATTTCTTGTTATAACTCTAGAGAGGGATTTAACCATGGAAAAATTCGCAAGCTCTTTACTCCTGGCTACCTAGTTGTTGAATAAGTGAGTGATCTATCTACTTCAGACCTTCTCCAAGGCAAGGCTATTCAGGTAAGGCAAGGCGTTGATTTACAGATCTGCCACCATCCGGGATGCCAACCTTCCTTGGTCTTTCTACATGGCGGGTTAGGCAATCGATTCAACTGGCGATCGCAGTACGAGTTTGCTTGTGCCCAAGGCTGGGAAACGATCGCATACGACCTCGCTGGGCACGGACAATCTCTGCCTTACCCGCAATACTCTATTGGGAGACATTGCCGAGATTTAACTCGACTCTTGAACCACTTTAGCATCCAGTCTCCAGTTTTGTGTTGCCATAGCTACGGCGTTCCGATTGGGTTGGAATGGGCACAACGACACCCAACCAGTGCACTAATCCTCATTGCTGGAGGCACTCACGAACTCGACCCTTGGTGGGAAATTCCCCTAATGAAGGTCATGATTTGGGGTGGAAGATACTTGTATCGGTTGCCAATCGTGCAACAGTTAACCAGAACCCTATCGAGTTCTCATCGGCAACCCGTAGTTGAACGGTTTTTTGCCGAAAACCCTGTGCCTGTGGATTTCCATTCCTACAAAGCATTGGAAATATTTTGGAAGTACGACTTCTTTTCACGCGCAAAAACAGATCATTATCGCAATATTCCAACCCTCACGATCACGGGTGGACGAGACGCGATGTTTAGCTACAGCATGGGAGAACAACTGGCCGCACACTTCAATCAGGGGCAGCATCTCCATTTCCCAGAGGCTGGGCATATCGTCATGGCAGAGTATCCAAAGGCCGTGAATGAGGCGATCGCCCAGTGGATTTCGGGTCGAGGATTGGCTCATGAACCTGGTTTGAGATAGTCGAGTAGGCGATCGCCTGAATCAGCTCTGACCAATCCCACTACTATATCCGGCAGGGATGTCAGGCTAGGATAGACCAGATACCGTGGTTCCCAGCGGGGATGAAACTTTTCTTTATACGTGTGTAGCCCCTTGAAATTGTAAAACTGATTCAGATGCTCGGAAAGATAGTACATTCCCTTTTCTAAACGAGGCGCTTGCTCCGACCCTCCCACCCCTGATAGGGCAGATAAGCCAAGGTTAAAACTGTCGTAGCCTTGTTCTTGAAAGTACTGGAACATAGATACAAACATAAAGTCCATGGTGCCATTTTCCGTCTCTGCTCGATGCCGCATCAGATCAAGGGTGATTTCATTGAGCTGATACTCTGGCACCACATTGGCAAAGGCACTGAGATGGCCTTGAGGGGTTCTAACCGCTGCAATTTGGCATTCCCGCAGGTATGCCTCGTCAAACCAACCGAGAGAAAACTTTTTTTCTGAACCCTTCTTCATTTTTAACCACTCGTCGCTGACAGCTCGCAGTTCATGGAGTAAATCAGAGCCAATAGGAGGTTGATAAAACTCGATCCGATATCCTAACTTCGTAAGCTTGTTGATCGAGGTTCTAAAGTTCTGTCCTGATTTGCCTTTCAAAGTAAATGCTTTGAGGTCGACGATTGCTTCTTCCCCAATTTTCAACACACGAAACCCAAAGGATCCATAGAGTGCTAGATCATCGGGCAGGGTTTGGTAAAAGGCAGGGTACCAATCGTTTTGTTCGCAAAATTGTTGGTACCCAATAATCACTTCTTGCCGATCCTCGGAGGGACCGATGGGATCACCTAGTGCGATCGCCCCTCGTCCTTTGGGAACATAGGCAATCATGCTTTTGCCAGAGGGACTGAAATAGTAAGCTTTATCGTTCAGCAAGGTAAATCTTGCAAGCGACGAGCATCCGTATTTTTCGACAATGGCCTGGGCACGCTGCCTTCGCGCCTCAGTGGCAGGGTTTCCGCGCAGGAGAACCGGACCTAAGAGCATCAGCAACGCATAGGTCAAGGTCACTCCGCCGACTAGGTAAATAGAATCCGCAAAGAATTGTCCAAAGCGCGTTCTCGGCTCTAGCCCTGCATTGTCCTCGGTAAAGAACATGGCCAAGGTTTGCACCACTGCGCCAGGTAAATCGAACGTGACATTGTAGGCGCGATCCAGAAGAAAAAAGCCAGCCGTGCCGTAGGCAAGGGTAAATAGCAAGGAGCCAATTAACACCCTCACACCTTGAGTCATGGAGGGACGATCAGACTGAGCCGTGAAGGTTTTTCGCATCGCAATCAGAGAGATCAACAGCGCCCCTGCTAAAAGACTTTCCTCGTAATCAAGCCCCTTAATCAGGTGCGAGAGTATCGAAACCACCAACAGCAATACGGTCAATACCCAGGCCAACCGCTTGCGCCTTAGCAAGCTCGTTGCTAAATTCAATAGAAAAAAGCCGCTCAGTGCCGCAAATAAATGCCCTGAACGCCGGATCTCTAGGGGGAAAAGATCTCTAAGCCATTCAACCCGGTCTGGCAGACTGGGTGTTACCGCCGAGAGTAAGTTGATAACCCCCATACTTGCAATGAGGAAAACAGTGCTCCATAAACCCAACTGAGTTCGCTTTTGAGTTTCCATAAAACGCCATTTTCCACAAGAATCGAGGCCCAAGTCTTATTTCTGCAACTGCTTCATCAGAAAGGTTTCCATATGACTCATCATGATGATCGGGGCAGATCCCTAGGGCTTTTACCCAGTATCTTACTGCTGTCTTTGCAAGGCTATCTTAAACTGTTGTCCGACATAGGAGAGAGAATCCATGGCGTGTTTATGGTCGTAATTCCAACCATAGTCAGGGCCAGACAGCCCATGACCACCTGGGAAGGTATAGAAGACGTGCTGAACCCCCAACTGCTTGAGCGTTTGGTGAAATTGTCGAGTTGAATTTAGCATTTGTGACCCGGTTAGATCGTTGAGTCCTGCATCCATGTAAATGCGTAAGGGCTTACGTTGTGCTGCGGGAATCTGCGAAATGAACGCTTGGGGACTGTTTTCAGAGCCGCTGCTATCGGTGAAATAGCCGATCTGACTAAAGAAAATATTGAAATTATTAAGGTGACGCAAGCCAATATTTAACGCCCCCCATCCACCGGAAGAGAGTCCACCCATCGCCCAGAATTGGGGGCCGTCTAAGGTGCGATAGCGGGATTTGACCAGACTCGGTAATTCTGAGCCGATTAACGTCCCCACCTTCCCGTTAGGACCATCATAATAATCGGGGTCGAAGACCGGACTTGTTCCGCGTTTGTCGTTGCCATCAGGCGTAATCACGATGGAGGGAGGCAGTTTGTCACTCTGGTAAAGGTCATGTATGACCGGGACGATGCCAATTTTGTCATACCAGGCGCGGGCGTCATCGTGTCCCCCATGCAGAAGAAAGATGACCGGATAACGCTTTTGCGGATTTTTATCGTAGCCAGGGGGCAAAATTAATCCGTATTCTCGGACTTCGCCCATTGATTTGCTGTTAAAGCTTTCTAGCCTAAACGTCATCCCCGTTCCAGATTCGCTGATAGCAGGTGGGTCGAGCTGGGGTGCCCCTGCAACAAACACATACCAGGCTCCTGCTCCAAGCAGAATCGTAAAGATTGTGGCACTGGTGCCCAGCAACATTTTCCAATTTTTTTTCATAGAGATCTCTATAATGCACACTCGTTGAAAATTGGTATAACAACAGAATTTCAGGATATATATTATCAACGGGGAGATGGCCTATGAAGCGAGGGCATAAGCAATTAAGCCACAGATAAAAACCATGAGCATCAACCCTAAAAGGAAAATGACATCGGCGATTCGTTCAATTTGATACATACGACTAGAACTACGGGTTCGCAAAGCCAAGTATGAAAGCAGGCAAGATGTAAGGAAAATGACAGCATCTACCGTTACTGCCAAGGAATCGCGCGCAAGCGTGTTGACTCTGCTGCTACTGATGACAAGGTGAAGGAGGCCAAGGACCGTAAGACATACACCGACAAGCGCTGCAGAAACAGAGAAAATGTGGATGCTGATGTCTTCTTCTAAGTGTTGTTTTGACCGTGTTTGTGTTATCTTATCAATCAGTTCTGGTCGAAAAGTCATCGTTTATGCCTCGGTTAATTAGTTCATCCAGCTCATCCTTTAAATCTTTAATACAAACTAACTTATAGTCTCTTTTGGAGCCATTGTAATGACGTTCAGACGAGGTTAGTAGTCTCTTGAATGGGTAAGCGTTGCGCCAAAGCCAAACTCTCATGAACATTTTGTGAATGCTGCGTGGTTTTTGATAACTATTTCTTAGTTAGATGCAGGTCTTCTGAAAAAAGTTCATCCATTTGTGATAATCTTTTTCTTTGCACAACCCTTTCTACTTTGCCTTTTGTGACGTGCTCGCCATATTTATCCTCTATGGAGAAATTACTCTCTAAATAGCAGCAGCTCCAGTCTCGCCGTTATCAATACGCAAAGCATCATCTACTGCCCAAACGAAGACTTTGCCATCCCCTGTTTGTCCTGTATGACATAGCGAATAAATGGTATCCATGACGGGTTGAACCATCTCTTCATCTACCACAAATTCCATGCGCATTTTGGGAGAGAAAAAGTCAGCCATATTCAATTCCTTGTGGCCTTTACTGACCTCAATTCCAAACCCTTTCACTTCCCAACAGGTCATGCCACGAATATGAACCTTACCTCTCAAGGCTCGTACTACTCGATCAAACATGAAAGGCTGAATAACCGCTACTACCATTTTCATTAGTTGATTCCTTTAACAATTTTTAGGGCTTCCCCTTTTAGCGCGAGTGTACCCGCAGTAGCAACCTTTTCACCAGGTTTCAAACCTGACAAAATCTGTACGTAGTTCCCTGAGCTAAGGCCCGGAGTCACCCTCCGCTCTTCGTATTGGTGAAGGGCTATAGGAACGTAGACAAACGTGAAATCTCCATTTTGCTGGAGCGCGGATTTTGGGACTGCTAGTGCTTGGCTATTGGCCACTTCGATTTGGACACGGGCGAACATACCCGGTTTGAGACGCAGCCCTGGGTTAGGCACCTCGACACGAATCGGCAGGGTCCTCGTCTGAGCATCTACTTCACTACCAATAAAACTGATCCGGCCGGGGAAACTTTGGCCGCTCAGACTATCCAGGGTGAGGGAGACGGGCTGACCCACCCGGACCTTCGCCAGGTCCTTCTCATAGAGACCCGCCACCAGCCAAACTCGGTCTAATTCTGCGATTTGAAACATCTCCTTACTCGGATCTGCCAACTCTCCATTGTTGATAGTCCGACTGACCACGATTCCTGCGCGTGGGGCTGAAATGGTGATGAAAGGATTAATGCGGCGGGTTGCGACTACCTGGCTGGCCGCATTAGGTCCTGCCCCGGAAAGAGATAGACGCTCCTGTATCGTGCTGATGGTGGCGCTACGGCGTGTCTGAAGAGATTGAAGTGCTCCTTTGTCTTTTTCATATTGCGTACGTGCGGCTTCCAGGTCCGCACGGGCTGAGATTCGGTCTTTAAAAAGTTTTTGTTCTCGCTGGTAGGCGGCTTCCGAAAACTTTAGCTGTAGTTGAGCTTGATGGATATCGCTGTCCGTCTGTAGGCTCGATTGCAGCAGGTCAGCCATTTCTTGACCGATACTGTCTGATTTTAGGATAGCGAGGGTCTGACCTTGGCGAACGCTCTGCCCTAGCTGCACCGACACCGAAGTTACCCGCCCAGCTACGGGCGTTGAGACATGGGCAGCTAGATCTTCAGCAGCCTTGACTTGGCCGTTTGACGCTACCTTGACGGGGAAGGGGCGGACTTCGGCTTTCCCGATGACGATGCCAATCTCTTTTTCCTGCTCAGGCTTGAGCGTGATTTGGGTTGGGCCTTTAGGGGCTTGGGCCGCCTCGGCAGGCACCTCTGGAATCTTAACACTCTCACTACAGGCCGTGGTTAGTACAGAGAGGAGAATAAGAGCATAGAAGAAGTTAGGTTTCATAATCAGTTCACGAAAGGGAGTGATTTTTTAAGGCGGGGCAAGAAAGGCTCCCGGACCTCAAGCAAGGTGTAGAGGGCCGGAACCACAAATAAGGTGAGGAGGGTGGCCGTGAAGACTCCACCAATAATGACAATCGCAAAAGGTTTCTGGCTCTGGGAACCGATGCCGTTGGAGATAGCCGCAGGAATCAGCCCCAAGATGGCTACGGTTCCAGCCATCAAAACGGGCCTCAGGCGCGTTATGGAACCTTGGAGAACAGCCTTGCCTATAGGGAATCCTTCCTGGCGGAGCTGCTTAAT
>JBAUTB010000031.1:0-3262 GCA_049582005.1 Gloeobacterales cyanobacterium
CAGCGTGGTGCGACCGAAGAAGGTCGTGTTTGCTGAGGAACCAGGTAAATTGATATTGTTGTTACCACTAAAAAGTGGATTGGCCCCTATACCGTTAACAGTAAACGGAGCAAGGGCGCCAGCGGTAGGACCGTTAAATACTCCAGCTAGATTGTTGCCAAAAACTTGTGGGCCGTAACCATTAATACCACTGGGGATGGTGTTGCCATTAAGGTTAATGGTTTGAGGACTGATTTGAACGTTACCGCCAGCGCTACCGCCCTGAACAGCCATGACGACAGAACCATCCAACTTGGTGGTGGTCGAGAACTGCTGAGCTTCCAATTCTTTGGTCTTAGCTTCTAAAACATCAACGCGACCACGGAGGATCATCAATTCAGCCTTGAACTCTTCTTGCAAACGCTGAACCGCAGCCAAATCATCTTTGGTGACTAGGGGATCGGTAGCCATTGCAAGTATTTCGCTGACTTTATCTAAACAAGCATTTAAGCCTGCAGCAAATTCATAACGACTTAGAGGACGGTTACCCAAGTATTTCTTGCTGGGATAACCTTCGATACACCCGTAGCGCTCAACTAAAGATTTAAGCGCTTGGAAAGCCCAGTGGTCCGGATCTACATCGCTAAGTTCGGCAACAGTATTGATCTGAGAAACTGGCCCTAGGTCTAAATCCTTAGCGTATCGCTCCATCATGGTAGCGTCATCTTGGGCAAAAGCACTGGAAGCCAGTGAAAAGCTGATCGTCCCCGCCAAGGTCCCCATTAGGCTGCGTGATCTCATCTGTAAACCCCTCACATGTATCTTCGAAGCGGTTAACCCACCTGTGGGGTAATATCAGCTCTATGAACGGAATTTCCCCTGCTTTTACTAGGTGTTACTTTAAACTGGAGTTTAGACTAATTTCCAAAAAGCAGCACCAGTAGCGTCTTATCCTTAAGATTTATGGCCAAAAAAAACTACCTATGACATTAGAAAAAAACAAAAGCGAGAGAGCCTTGATATTCTAGAGTCGTGGTACGGCTAAACATAATCTTTATGGATAAATCACTAACTCCTTAGTAAAACCCAGGACAGACCATGTTGATAACCGTGCCCCCACGTAAAACAAATAGTATTTATATCAGTAAATCCCTGGTGAATATCCCGAGATGAAACCCTTAGATGGCTCTTTCTGACTGCTAAATTACTTTGCATGCCATACTCAAGCTGGATTTTGGGCATGGTTCAAGTTCGGGAGATATGGGGCAAGAATTGCATGACAAAATGAGTCATCAATTAATGTTGCAGAATCTTACATAAATTATGCTGAATTGGAAGAGGTAATAACTCATCGCTGGAGGGCGTTAGTGAAGCAAGCGGACTTAATTTGAAGTTTAATATTGTATCATTGTTAGCCAAAGCTGGGAAGTCAAGTATGGATAATCAATCGGATTTTATATTATTAACTTATGCCAAGCTCAAGTTTAATACTTAAAAAATGCCTGCACTTTGATAAGGAGCCATTGGCTTAGGCTCATAGCAATACGACATATGGATTTCAGCGGATAAATAAACTCATTAACTTTTATCTAAAAAGTTAATCCTGCCTCTTGCCGGTCTGTTGTTGCTTGCTCATCGTCTGGTAACTCCTGTGGGCCAGCGTTGGAGAGGGCCTCCTATATCAGGCCTCATAGTAAATCAAAAAGTATAAGAGGGCTGAAATCCTTATTCTTCCGTTGAACTTCTAAAACTGTCCGAAGTCTTGTAAAATGAAATACCAATTCAATAAAAGTTAATCAAATAAAACTTGATGCAAAAAGCGCCCTCTCTCCCATCAATTTTGATTGTTTCTGGCTTTCATGCACTCTCTGACCCACTCCGGCTTCAAGTCCTCGATCAATTACGAGAAAAGGAGCTGTGCGTCTGTGACCTCTGCGAAGCGCTAAGCGTTACCCAATCGAAGCTATCCTTTCATCTCAAAGCTTTAAAGGAAGCGCAACTAGTCCAAGCTCGGCAGGAAGGTCGCTGGATCTATTACAGCCTGAATATCCCTCAATTCGCGGTTTTAGAACAGTACCTGGCAGAGTACCGTCGCTTCAGTCCTATCTTGCCAGCCCATGTTTGTCGGGATGATGCCTGATGTATCAAGCTTTTTAGATATTTCTGCTTTATCTTTCTAAACATCTGCTTGACAAATCAATTTTATTTGAAATGATGGAGTTGTTTCTTTCTTAAGGATATGGGGGTTAATCATCTATGATTTCAAGCACTCCAATCCGCTCCAAATTTTTTCTAATTGCTTTAATAGCAGCAATTCTAGGGTTAACTGCGGTTAACCAGGTCCAGACGAGCAGTTCAGCGCAACAGATAGGCATTTCCCGATCGGGAGATGGAACTATTCAGGTTGATGGTTCCAGTACCGTGTTTCCAATAACAGCCGAGATCGCTAAACAATTTAATCAGACGAATGGTACTGCGATTCGAGTCGACGTTAAAATTTCTGGAACAACAGGGGGCTTCAGAAAGTTCTGTGCTGGACAAACGGACATCAATAATGCTTCTCGCCCCATCACTCTCGAGGAGATGAAAGCCTGTGACCGAGCGGGCATCCGCTACTATGAACTTCCGGTCGCCTTTGATGCTGTGACCGTCGTGGTGAATCCCCAAAATTCTTGGGCAAAGGACATTACGGTCCGAGAACTAAAGAAAATTTGGGAACCATCGGCTCAGGGAAAAATCAAGAGTTGGAAGCAGGTACGGGCTTCCTATCCTGATAAACCACTCAAACTCTTTGGTCCGGGTCCAGACTCCGGCACCTATGACTACTTCAATGAAGTGACCATCGGCAAGAACCCTAGTCGGACTGACTATGTTGCCAGTGAGGATGACAACGTTTTAGTGAAGGGAGTTAGCCAAGACCCCAATGCGTTGGGGTATTTTGGCTATGCCTATTATGAAGCGAAGCAAAACCAACTGAAAGCCCTGGCCGTGGATAACGGCAAAGGAGCGGTTCTACCCTCTCGTGAGGCTGTCGAGAAGAATCTGTATCAACCGTTTTCTCGCCCTCTGTTCATCTACGTGAATTATAAGTCCGTGCAAGACAAACCAGAGCTTGTCGAATTTGTTAACTTCTTCCAGAGGAATGCCAAAGAGTTAGTTAGCTCGATTGGTTACATTCCCTTGCCCGAGGCAGCTTATCAGATTCCGCAAACTCAATTTGCATTCGGTAAAGTCGGGACGGTATTTGAGGGCAAACCTCAACCCAATTTGACAATCACTGAGT
>JBAUTB010000032.1:0-10256 GCA_049582005.1 Gloeobacterales cyanobacterium
ATGACTGCCCTGACGCTTAATTTAGACTCGATTGCACATCTGACCCACGACCAGTTTCGTGAACTGTGTCGAGAAAATCGTGACATTAGACTCGAACTGACGGCGAAGGGAGAACTCATGGTTATGCCGCCGACTGGCTGGGAATCGGGGAATCGGAATATAAAACTAGCGGCGCGTCTCCAAAATTGGACAGAAACGGACGGTACTGGCATTGCCTTTGACTCCTCAACGGGTTTTATCCTACCCAGTTGATCCATATCTATTTCTATATCTGTTCTCTCACACACTGTCGAAATGCTCTGAGTGCTGAGCTTCTGCCCAGTGTTCTACTCTGTTCAACGTACTGAGAGATGATTTCAATGATCGGTAGTTTTGGAAACGTAGGGCTAAAGTCAGACTCAACATACTTTCCGTCTTGGAGGACGCTGATCTGCAAACGATGATGCTCATATCGCCAAAGTTCAGGAACCTTCAATGCTTCATAAGCACTGAGCTGGGTTCGGGACGTTACATCAACTTCAATAGCTAAATCAGGAGGCGGATCGATGGTCAGGTCTACTCGCTCTTTGCCTATCATTCTTGCGTAATTCTGAATATAAAAGGAATCATCGGGCTCTATCCCTTGAGCCATATCTTGCCGTTTGAAGGTTGTAGAACCAAAACATTCACAATCAATGTGCAGCTCTTCCAGCAAGATCTTTACCAAATCGCCAAGGATGACTTTGGCTTTTTCATGTTCTGGCAATGGCATCCTAATCTCCAACGTTCCTCCGCCGTAAGCCAACCGCGTGGCGCGATGCTCTCCCAATTCTTCCAGAATCGCCTCAAATTCTTGCCAAGTAACATCCTGAAGAATTACCCGCTGCCCCGGTGGCACCTCTAATTGCCTCAGTTGAAGCTGTACCATCTATCCCCCAAGTCTTAATCAGAGTTTTCCTAATCTGGCGAACCCCAGATACTTTCAATCGTAATTCATACTCATTCCAAAGCTCCTTTCTCTTGAGCGCTAAAAGCCCTATATTAAATCTTTGCTAGATTTAGGAATCTAGACAGTACTATATGCTCTACTTTGATGACTGATGTACTCTTAAAATGTGCGCATCTAAACCCCGGCATGAAGTAGGTTTAAAGTGGAAGCTTGAACGAAAGATCAAGGGTTTCAGAGGCTGAGCACAATGGAGAGTTAGCCAATTCAGACAAAAACAGGGTGTTAGCGAACGTTACTGCTCCACTATGACTGGAACCCCATTAATCACCATCAGATTTAGGGAAAAGCAATGATTGAATACAAAAATAATCCAAACAATAACATTATAGAAATTATCATAGAGGGAAAAATTACCGAAGAGGACTTCGATCAAGTTGTTGCTCAGTTGAAGGTTGATATAGCAAAGCACGGTAAATTGCGAATTCTTGAAGAACTCCGGCATTTCGAGGGTATTGATCCGCAAGCACTTTGGAAAGATATCCGCTTCGGCTTTGACCATTTAAATGATTTTACCCATGCAGCTTTCGTTGCCGATATCAAGTGGTTGCGCACACTGGCAGAAGCGTTCAATAGCGTCTTGTCTGTCAAGGTAAAAGCCTTTGAACCATCACAAATTGATGAAGCACGAAACTGGCTTTCAAATACCTAAGAATATTCCTCCAGCCTTAGACCAATCCCATTCAGGCGAGGAAAAGCACGGATGACCTTGTAGAAGATCTACCCTTCTCGTAAAATCCCTAACCCCCTCGCTAGTTGCGCAAAATTACGTAAACTGTTTACCCCATGCTTAAACTATCCTCTGCCTTGAATACCTTTCTCCTTACACAACTTTGACGACTCAGTGCTGACAGTTTCTCTGCGTGAAGATTACCTGTTACACAACGATAAGTCTGTCCCAAAAAATTAACAAAGATCTCTCACCGTTCATTTGTACTACATTAAATACAGAACGGACGTGTTCTAATACTTGCCTAACACACGACTGTTTGGTAACTCGCCCCATGATCTCACTTTCATGGGCACACATAGTTGTTGGAAAACATATGAATTATCAAAGAATACTAAAGAGGAGACGATTACAGTTTGCAGGAGCAATCGTGCCTCTGTTTCTGCTCTTGGGTCTGCCACAATCTTCAGCCTTAGCCCAACCTGTAAACGCTATAGTAGGGTCCTTGAACAATTATCCTTCCAATACGCTGGTAAATGCAGTTCCAGGTTTACTCGGACAAAGCGTATCTGCCGTCCCAGGACTCGTAAACGTTCCCTTGAGTAACATTTACAATGGCAATTCAACTATTGGCAGCTTTCCTGGACTTACCAACATTCCGTTGGGTGCCATTCCTGGTTTTGACTTGGGAACGTTATCCAATACGATTCCGGGGCTAGATTTGAGTAGGTTAGGCGGCGGCGGGCTTGGCAATCAGGCGCTTTCCAGTTTAACGCTTCAGCGGGCCATAGACTTAGGAATTTTACCTCGCTCTGTTCTGGATACTCCAATCAATGGCATTCCTGGATTAGGCAATGTCACCCTGGGCCAGATACCAGGAATTTCAAATATCAGTCTAGGAGCTATTCCAGGGCTAGGTCAGACATCCCTTGGCGCTTTAGGCATACCGGGTTTACCTGGCATACCAGGAGTTCAAGTTCCCTCAACCACCCAGGCAGTTGCAGTTCCCGCGACTACAGCATCAACGCCGAAAAGTTGCGTCGGGAAAGCCTCTCGGAGTTATTGTCATTAGCCCCCCGGCCCCTATCGTATACATGAGGGACCCTGACAAAAACGGACACTCCTGATTGGTTAAAGTGACCTAGTAAGGAGACATGAATGGAACCAAAGCAAGATTACACGTCCGAGTTTCGGGCCGAGGCGGTGAAGGTGCTGTTGACACAAGGTCTGTCGCTTGCCGAAGGGGACGCGGGGGAACTGGGAAGGATTTCAGCGCATATGAACAACCCAATCGCAGCAAGCTGCAGGGTATACGCAGTCATTTTTAGATCAAGACACTAACCATCCTCGGGCACTTCTGATGACAATGCACAGTCCTATTAATTCAACCTCCTTAAGTGTAAGAGGTTCTCTAGAAGAAAGCATTCTCGACATTGCTGATCGCATTATTCACATGGAAGACGGTCGCCTTATGGCTAATCGCAAGCCTCTCGAAGTCGAACAGCAGGGGCGTACCTCCTGAGCTGAGAATAATTAACTAATGGCGGGACGTTCTGCGTTCCACTCAATGCAAAAAGTGACGAATTCCGGTTAGAACCATAACCAAACCGAGTTCATCACAGGCTTTAATCGAGTCTTGGTCTCGGACACTCCCACCAGGTTGCACAATCGCCCAAATTCCCTGGGCCGCAGCAGCGCGGACGGTGTCATCAAAGGGGAAGAATCCATCACTGGCGAGCACGGCTCCTTGAGCTTTTTCTCCCGCTTGCTTCAGAGCCAATTGGGCAGACCCAACCCGATTCATCTGACCTGCCCCAATCCCCACCGTTTGCCCGCCTCTGGTGACGACAATAGCGTTGGATTTGACATGTTTCACACAGCGCCAAGCAAAAAGAAGTTCGTTTAGATCCTCTGGCGTTGGCTTTTGGACTGTGGCTACTTGCCAAGTAGATGGATCTGGGGGGACATTGTCACTGGCTTGGCTGAGAATCCCTCCCGCAATCGGTTTCAGGTCACGTTCAGGACCATAGCTCAAATCGGGCAATTCCAAGATGCGTAGATTGGTCTTTTTGCTCAGAACCGCTAAGGCTTCTGGGCTATAGCCTGGAGCAACCACACATTCCAGAAAAGTAGTCGTTAGGGCCTGAGCTGTAGCTTCATCTACCATGTGACTAAGGGCAATAATCCCACCAAAGGCAGAAACCGAATCGGCTTCATAGGCTTTGGTATAGGCCTGATGGAGAGACTCTCCTAGAGCAATGCCGCAGGGATTCATATGCTTGATAATCACTGCCGCCGCTTGGGAATCTGTTAAAAATTCAGCCACAATCCGGCGAGATGCCTCTAAGTCCATCAAATTGTTGAAACTCAGCTCTTTGCCTTGATGCTTATGAGCCATTGTCCACCCTTGAGGCCCAGTACTATACCAAACAGCCGATTGATGAGGGTTTTCTCCATAGCGTAGCGCTTGCAGGGGCTCCGCTTCGATACTTAAAGGCGCTAGCCCAGTCACCTGTGTGGTGAACCAAGTACTGATGGCACGGTCGTAATCAGCTGTACGCGTAAAGGCTTTCATGGCACATTGGCGGCGAAACTCTGGACTGGCTGTGCCCGTTTGGTTCAATTCTTCTAGATAAGCCTCATACTGGCTGGGGTCGGTCAGGACGGTCACATATTGGTGATTTTTGGCCGCTGAACGGGTCAGCGAGGGTCCACCAATATCGATGTTTTCAATCGCTTCGTCCCAGGAAACATCCGGTTTGGCCACCGTAGACTCAAACGGATAGAGATTCACCACGACCAGTTCAATGGGGACAATACCCTGAGCTTCCATTTGGACTAAGTCAGAATCCAGGTCCGTGCGGCCTAAAATGCCGCCGTGCAGCTTGGGATGCAACGTTTTAACGCGGCCATCCAGAATTTCCGGAGAACCCGTATAGGCAGAAACTTCGGTCACCGGGATACCCGCTGTCATTAAAGCCTTTGCCGTACCACCGCTGGAAATCAAGTGGAACGCATATTTCTCGACCAAGGTGCGGGCCAGTTCCACCAGTCCCATTTTATCTGAAACGCTTAATAGGGCCTGGCGGGGTTTAGTTCCTGTGGTCGTCATCGCTTAAACTCTGGGAAGATCACCCAACTATTTAAGCGCATCTCTAGGCTACATCGAAAAATCCCAGGGCTCTGAGAGCTCATAGATTTGAACTCTGCTAGCCAGGTATGACCTCCATCAGGATTCCATAATTTCAAGCGCTGGAATCAAAGGTTCCGTTAAGCTTAAGTGCATGATGTGCACATTGTTTTAAGGACAACTGTCGTGAGCACTTTACTTCTAGATGGCAAGGCCCTTGCCCAGAAAATCCAAGGACAACTCACCGAAGAAGTACGCATCCTCTCTCAAAAGGCAGGACGGGCTCCAGGGTTAGCGGTGATTTGGGTAGGGGATAATCCAGCAAGCAAAGCCTACGTCAGGAATAAAGAGAAAGCCTGTACAGAAGTGGGGATTGTTTCTTTTAGCGAGCATCTGGAGGCAGACACTCCTCAAGAGAAGCTAGAGCAACTTATTGATCAGATGAATAACGATGAAAGCATTGATGGAATTTTGGTGCAACTTCCCGTACCAGAAGGCTTAGATGGTCCAGCCTTAACGCAGCGGATTCATCCTGATAAAGATGTGGACGGATTACATGCGGTGAATTTGGGTAAGCTCGTTCGCGGAGAAGCAGGACTGCGGAGCTGTACCCCCTCTGGCGTGATGGCTATTCTGCAGGAAGCCCAAATTCCGCTGGCCGGAAAACATACAGTAGTCGTTGGGCGTTCTGTCCTCGTCGGAAAACCGATTGGATTAATGCTCTTGGAAAAAAACTGTACCGTTACTTATACGCATTCCCAGACGCCAGATCTGGCGAAGATAACCCAAGAAGCGGACATCCTCATCGTTGCGGTAGGACGTCCTGAGATGATTACGGGCAATATGGTCAAACCAGGCGCTGCAGTCATTGATGTAGGTATCAATCGAATCACGGACTATGAAGGTAATACGCGCCTGGTCGGAGATGTGGATTTTAAATCTGTGCTATCCGTAGCGGGCTGGCTAACGCCCGTTCCCGGAGGTGTTGGTCCGATGACCGTGACAATGCTTATATCGAACACAGTGGCGAGCTTTAGAAAACGCATCTAGCTCCCATACGAGCAAGTCTAGGCACGTCTCAGCAGTTGTTGTTCTAAAGTTGCCAAGATAGACCTTAATAAGAGAGCCTTATTTTTATCTAATCGGGCGTCATGCACAAGTTTTTCTGCTCTGTGGCCATGGCGAGCTGCGCGCAGCGTATTTAAGAGCGCATAGTAAAAATTCAATTTTTCCGGTAGCGACTGAGATGGATTTGCCAAGCACTGCTTAAGGACAGGCCCTGAAGTTTCTAGTTCTTCATCGAGGAGAACATCTAGGACCTGCAGATCAATGTTGTGGGGGTGTGGTGTCACATTTCTCCTTTTTCCTAAGCGAGAAGAACAGGAATCAAAAGGGTCAGGTCGGTTTAAGCTTTCTCTAGGGTTATGACAACAAATATAGAAGGAGGATATATCGAGGGTTTGTCAACGAAGACCAAAAGTTTTAACCGCTGAGTCCGCATCCTTTGTTAGACGTTTGGGGGCTAGCATTGGTTCCTTAGTTAGAGGTTTGGGAGCTAGAATCGGTTCATCCGTTGGGGTAACAGACATTGGCCTGATAATCTCCGGCACTTGATAAGAAGTCTGGAGCATGACCAAAAGGGTAATGGTCAAAAAAACTACGCCCAAGACAGGGAAGGATAGTTTCAGAGGTAAGGACAGCTTCATCATGGAAAAGCAGCATGCTCTTGAAATGTATCAAACTGAACAAATTGTAAGGCAGATGTTCTCCTTTTGTGTGTATTCCAGATATCAACCGTGTGTCAATTAAATTTTACACTAATTCCATAGATGGTGGTTCTCTTGAAGATTTAACCTTTATGAACCACTGTAGGTAGTGCAATTTTACGTTTAGTCTATACTCCAGGGACAATGCAAGGCAGGAACCCCTCGCCCGGCTAGGTTCAGAGTAGGCGCAGTTGGTCTAGCTTCTCTTGCGTCATCGTCGACATATCCCCTTCTCTCTCCGTAGACTGCCCAGTAGGTGTCTGTGACCGTTGGGCACCTTCTCCTTCAAGCAAGCGTTGAGCAGCCGTGATCAGATCTCGTTGCAGTTCCTCTGAACTTTCCTGCGTTTGAAGATATTGTTTAAGGGCTTCCACCGGATTGAGGGTGCTATTTTCACCCATGCCTGGAACACGAGGCTGAGCTAATTTGCTGATGAGCTGGGGTTGAATTTGATAGGAGAATGCTGGGGCAAGCGCCCGTTGAAGCTCTTCTAAGTTGATCTGCTCTGCCTGATGCGTATGGAGGCTATAACGCAGACGGACCACACAACCGTTTAGCACGATAGACCCAATAGCCTTCAGCAAAGCTGCTTGGGGATCCACCTCTTGGGCAAGGTCTAGCTGGAGGGTACGAAAAGGACGGGCCGGCAGCTTAACAAATTCGTAGTGCACAGGACCTTCCCCAATCTCAACGAGCATAAAGCCCTTATCTTCTTTCTCTTCTCCAAAATCTACCCGCTCGATAGAGCCTGGATAGATGACGGGCGGGTCTTCACAAAGCACCTGATGACGATGAACATGCCCTAGAGCAACATATTTAAATTCTGGACGGGCTACTAAGGATACGGGGAGACAAAACCCTTTGCCTACCGCGAGATGACGCTCCGCGCCATAGACTGCCCTATCCATCATGGCATGAGCCAACAAGAGAGCAGGCACCTTAGGATCTAAGCCACGAATTTCACCTTCGAGCGCTGTTTCGATCCGCTGTACCAGCAGTTCGTCCACTTGGTCCAGGGACATTCCTCTGGTTACTTCTTTCGTAAGCAGTGTGGAGCGATGAACCCAAGGTAACGTCACCACCTGCACCGGGCCAGAGCGCGTCTCAATGCGGTGGGTCGTAAGACTATCACCGACTATAAATCCTGGCACCCCCAGAGCTGTATAAATATTCAAACTAGCAGAGATACCCGCACGCCCATAGAGATCATGATTCCCTACCAAAAGGACTGTAGGGATTTGTGCTTCTGAGAGTCGCTTGAATTGACGGGCAAAAGCTTCCTGATGGGCAGGTTCTGGTGTGGCATTAGGAAAAGCATCTCCTCCAAACAGCACCAAGTCCACCGATTCACTGAGCGCTCGGTCAATCACCATCCCCAAGGTGCTGACAAAATCCTCAAAACGGGTGTTCTGCCCTGTGCTGGGATTGATTCTTCCATGCAGTAAGCCAGAACCTAAATGGGTATCTGCCGTATGAAGGATGCGTAACGCCATAATACCAATGTGTATAAGTGTCCCTATTTTAGGTTAGAACTTGCAAACTTTTCAATCCAGAGCGGCCAACCCCTCAAGAGCAGATAACAGAGGCTTTTTTCTATGGTTTGTATCAAAAATAATGAGTACTTATACTCAGTCTTTCGATTAGTCTGTTTACTATAGATCTGCGAATCTTAAGAGTTATTTCAGAATTCATGCCTGAAATTGACATGCCCTGTTGTTCCGTCTTATGGTCAAGATACCCAATAAGAAACTTTTGTGAATTCTTTAATGTTGTTTTGTATCAAACTGTAGCCAGAAAGTAACGCTTTTTCGAGGAGTGCCAAAGGTCAGAACAAGCTAAATAAGAATTCGCATTCCAAATCGAGGGGAGAGAAAATAATGGAAAGCGCCAGAATAGGGTTTAATCGGGATTCTGTTGGGCTTTATTTGCAGGAAATCGGTAAAATACCTCTTCTGAAACCTGAAGAAGAGGTGGCCTTAGCCCGTCAGATTGCTGTTGGGGGACATGGAGGAGAACGCGCTAAACGCAAACTGGTTCAAGCTAATCTGCGTCTGGTAGTTTCTATTGCTAAGAAATATCTCAATCGGGGGGTTCCTTTCTTGGATCTGATTCAGGAAGGTTCTATTGGCCTGATTCGTGCTGCTGAAAAATTTGAACACGAACGGGGTTACAAATTCTCTACCTATGCTTATTGGTGGATTCGTCAAGCAATTACCCGCGCAGTCGCTTCTCAGTCACGTACTGTGCGTTTACCCGTCCATATGGTTGAAAAGATCAATAGGGTTAAAAAAATTCGCCGTGAACTGACCCAGCAGTTGGGTCGCGCCCCGGTCGTAGAAGAAGTGGCCAAGGCGCTAGACATTGATGTGGAAGAACTGGAAGCAATCACCCGTGCTTCCCGTCGGACTGTTTCATTGAATGTGACGGTGGGCAAGGAAGAAGACACCGAACTGATCCAGTTGATTGAAGACCATGAGGTGCTGCCTCCAGACGAAAATCTGGACCGCGAAGCGCTCTGCTCTGAAGTCAATGAACTGCTCGATCATCACCTCACCCCTCGGGAGCGCGACATTCTCTCGCTCCGGTTTGGTTTATCGGACGGACAGCGCCACACTCTTGACCAAGTCGGTCATATCTTTGGGCTCTCTCGGGAACGGATTCGCCAAATCCAGGCCAAAGCGTTCCGCAAACTTCGCCGCACCCGTCATCGCCAGCGTCTCTATGAATGGATTGGCATGGCGTAAAATAGGCCTCCCCAGCCCCCCAACCTACCCTACGGGTAGTCCATAGGCCGTGTGCAACAGCATACGCTATGGGGGATTTAGGGGGGCGTTTGTTTATGCACCTTCCAACTCATCTGCCGGATCACACCCCGGAGGAGGGCCACTTCTTCAGAGGTCAACGCTGCCCGATTGAACAATCGACGGAACTTTTCCATTTTGCGTTTAGCCGTGTGGGGTTGTAGGTAACCAATTTCTAATAGGGTTTCTTGAAAGTGCTGATAGAACCCTTCGGTTTCACCGGCAGGGGCTGGAGGTTGCAGTGTGACACTCAAGGTCTGTTCTTGTTGCGTTTGTTGACTGAGGACATAGGCACAGACAGCCACCGCTTGGGCCAAGTTCATAGAAGGATAGTTTTGAGAAGTCGGTATATAGATAAATCGTTGACAAAGGGCTAATTCTTCATTACTTAGCCCCCGGTCCTCTGGCCCAAAAACCAGGGCTACAGGCCCTATAGGACGCTGCTTTCCCAACCAAGAAAGCCCCGCTTCCGGAGATTCGAGGGGCGCCGGGACCGTTCGTGTCCGGGCCGTAGTGCCAACGACCGCCACACAGTTCCGGAGCGCTTCGGACAAGCTATCGAAGAGGGAGCAACGGCGCAGCAGGTCCTCCGCATGTACCGACATGTCTAAAGCCTGGGTATCAAAAGGGTCGCATTGAGGAGCCACCAGCACCAGCTCTGAGAGATCAAAATTCTTCATCGTGCGGGCGACAGCCCCAATATTCAACGGACCTTTGGGTTGGACAAGCACTATTTTGATCATGGGTTTGACTTTGATACCGTGTGCAGTCGATGATACGTGAGTTTAATGTGTGTATCGCGAACATGGTTACCCGTTCAAGCATGGTCGAGCGCCCCCAATTTCGTGGGGAGCTTTTCTCGGCTGCGCCTGCCGGACACATGGATCCAATGGTCAAAATGCGC
>JBAUTB010000033.1:0-40574 GCA_049582005.1 Gloeobacterales cyanobacterium
ATGATCAGAACAGCTATTATTTTGCCTTGAACTGGTCACTGCACATCCCGAACATCCAGATGCTCCAGCACTAAATCAGCCTCGGCAAGTTCTTCTGCTTTGCCCAAGCCTGTAGTTACCGCTACCACGCCTCCAGCCCCAGCGTTGCGGCCAAAGGCCAGATCGACCAGGTTATCTCCCACCAAAAGAGTTTTTCCTGGGGGCAGTCCTAATTTTTCGCAGGCTCTCTGATAGAGCTGGGGGTCGGGTTTATCTTTATCTCCCGGTTCGGTGCCCAATACTAAATCTACAGGAAGCTGGTGGGCTGCCACAAAAGCTTCGGCCCGATCCTGGGTGTCTGCGGTCACGATAGCCAGCTTCAATCCCAGGCTGTTCAGGGAGTGTAAAAGAGCAGGCACGCCAGGAAATAGGGGCGCGTACTGGAGAAAGGGGAGATATGCATCGGCTTCTAGAAAAGCATTTTCGGTGATCGCTTTCGCTTCAGACCAATCCAGCCCCATTTCAGCCAGATAGGCCGCTGCCGCAATCATATTTTCATATCGAGAGCCGATGGCCATTAACCCTTGCGGCTTGAGTTTGCCCCGTTCTATCCCGAAGGCCAATTCCAGCTGACCCTGTACGCCCGGAACTTTGGCGTCCATGAGGCGAGCACGGCGTAGGGCTAGATTTTTATAGTAGTCCACACTGTCACAGAGGGTACCATCCTTATCAAAAAAGACAGCTTCAATGTCCGTGAAAACGTGACCTTTCCAGGTTAGACGTGCCATGGGCTACCTCTGCAATATTCCACTGAAAAACGCACCAAAGCGCCGCTTTAGTGCGTATGTGCTTAGTCAGAAGCCAGGAAGGATTTACTTAAATCCGACGGCTGCCTGCCAAACGAAGGCCAACAAGAAAAAGAAGATGGGGATGACCGGAAGCAAATCGATCAAAGGGTTCATCCAAGCCCATTCGGGTGGAGTGCTGTTGGCTAACAAAAGAGCTAAATGCATAAAACTGACACCTATACTAAGTGCGCCCTAACTTGAAGATTATCTTAACACGGGGTTACCCAAGTTAACCTGTTTTAGCGATGGCCTCACTAACTTTTATCTTCATTCTGGAAAGTACTTCTCAGAGAGGATTTGAGGTTTGCTCTGCTCCGGGGAAACCATAAGCATTGGGTCACTGATCTAGGCTTGGTTTCCCACGGGATGAGGATAATGTTTCTAACGGATCTCAACCAGCTTGATTTGGAAATTCAGCTTTTGGCCAGCCAATGGAGGATTGGCGTCTACCGTAATCGTTTTATCGTTTACGTCGAGAACCTTGACTATAATCGGCGTCCCTGTATCCATGCGTAGCTGTAAGGTTTGACCTTTTTCCACGGGTTGCTTGCCTAGTTTTTCGCGGGGAAGCTCCCCTTTTTTGTTAGGGTCATAGGCGCCATAGCCCTCCTCCGGTGGAACCTTCACCGTACGCTCTTCCCCTACCTTCATGCCCGTCACTCCTTTGTCAAATCCGGGAATGACCTGCCCTCCCCCAATTTTGAATTCTAGGGGCGCTTTTCCTTTAGACGAATCGGCTACTGTGCCATCGTCCAAGGTTAAGGTGTAGTCTACTTTCACGGTGTCACCCTTTTGGGCCACGCGATTTGCGGCGGAAGGCGTGCTACAGGCGGTGATGGCAAGGGCCAACAGCCAGAGGGGAGCTTTTTTATAGATGGGCATAGATCTATTGTTACATAGAGGACCTGGGGCTTGAACCAGCGCCTATACTCAAAGGAAACTATCCCCTGTTCTATGGCTCTGCATCTCAGCGCAACGACGCTCACGATCTATACCCGTTGTCCCTATGCCTATGCGCTCGAAAAAGTCGCCAAGGTGCCAGCCTATCTCAAGTCGATTAGTCCTGAAATGCATACGGGTACAGCTTTACATTCAGTGCTACAAAGCATGGTGAAAGAACCGGAGCTGACACCAGAAAAAGCTCAGGCCAAACTAGAACAAAGCTTTAACTGGAATAACTATCAGGACCCTCAGCAAGCTCAAGCTCAATTTGCCATTGCCCAACAACGCCTTCAAGACTGGTTGGAAACGCCCTATGGCTGGGGAGCCGGCGAAGTGATTTCGGTAGAAAAGATGCTGCGCAGTCCAGAAGTAGAAGGTTTGATTCTCTGGGGCAAGCCGGATATGGTACGGGTGGCAGAGGGCAATGTGCTGGAAGTCGTAGACCATAAGTCAGGTCGCTATATCCCCAGTTTGAAAGAACAGAAAGCAAGCTGGCAAGCAATTGTGTATCGTCTTTTGCTAGAAATTTGTTGGCCTGAGTTTAGTGATTATCGGATTAGTTTTAGTTATCTAGCAACCCAAGCAGTCTTACCCATTGCCTACACTGCATCGGAGGTAGAGTCGATGTGGCAGAGGATTTTGCAGATTGCAAAACGTATTGAAAAAGCTCGTGCTTCAGTGGCTCTAGATATTGCTTTAGATGAAGCCTTCTCGGCCCGGCCTGGTTCCCATTGCCGTTATTGCAATACCCGGATGGCTTGTTCTTTTTATGATGGGCAAGAAGACTATGCAGCGACCGCTCATTAAATAAGAGATGATCAAACAGCGAGGTTGGGAGAGGCTAGGACGGATAATCGGTACAACACCATCCTCTTCTTTTTATCTTTATGCGGAGTTTTCGTCTCGTCTTGGTATGTCAGGACCAACAGGCTATTATTGCTCGGGTTTCTCGCTGGATTGCTGACCAGGGTGGAAATATCGTTAGCTCAGACCAACATTCTACGGACCCTTTTGGAGGAACATTTTTCCTAAGGACCGTATTTGTTGTGGAGAAAAACCTGAACCAGGCCCAAGTCCAGGAACGATTCCGAGGTTTTATCGCTGCCATGGGCTGGGAGGGTGCCTACTGGCGTTTAGTAGCAGAGGATGAACCAAAACGGATGGCAATTTTGGCTTCCAAACCAGCGCACTGCCTTTTAGACCTCCTCTGGCGAGTCCGTAGTCAAGAACTTCCTGCTGTAGTCCCTTGTGTCATTTCCAATCATCCAGACCATGAGCAAATCGTAGAAAGTTTGGGCTTTTCCTATCACTATGTGTTGGCTACACCCCAGAACAAGCCAGAAGCGGAAGCTAAAATTCAAGAAATTTTAACAAAAAATCAGGTTGATTTAGTGGTCCTTGCCCGATATATGCAAATTCTTAGTCCCGAATTTTCGGAGCGGTATGCCGGTCAAATGATCAATATCCACCATTCGTTTTTGCCCGCCTTCAAAGGCGCTAATCCCTACAGTCGGGCAAAAGAGCGGGGTGTGAAACTCGTCGGGGCTACGGCTCACTATGTAACGGCTGACCTGGATGAAGGCCCAATTATTGAACAAGATACTATCCGCGTGACACACCGCGACAGCATTGATGACCTGCGTCGTAAAGGAGCTGACATTGAGCGTTTGGTTCTGGGAAGAGCCGTGCGGTGGCATCTTGAGGATCGAGTATTGTTAGATGGAAGCCGGACTGTTGTGTTTGTATAAATGCAAACGCATGAACACGTACTCCTGTAAAGTTACTAGTGAACAAACTTTTGTAAATTTTTATATAATGTAGAGGTAGTACCACAGGGTGCTTGGTCCATCCTAATTAATGTGAAGGAGTACTACTTTATGCAAGAATCTTCGTTTCATGAGGAAGCATTCCCTGTTGCTCCCAGTGAAGGTCCCAGTCCCGAAATGCTTTACCAGTGGTATGTAATGGCGGGGGGCAAAGAGCCCTACAGCCACCTGGTAGATTGTGTACTTGATGCGCACAGAAATTATCCGCAGCAGTATGTAGGGATTTCTATCAAAGAATCCTTATACTACTTGCTCAGAGCGATGGTATTTACCCAAGGCAATACCTTGGATGAGCTTGTCCGTATTGCCGAGCTATATGAAGCTGCGAACATGGCTAAGCTTCCTACCCATCTCCAAGAATTCTGCCGTTCGTTCCGCAAAATGCTGGACGAAGGACAAGCAGCCTAGAAGAGGAACCTCTCTTATCGACCTAGCAAACCCTCAGCAAAGAGGCGAAGGCCACTTTTCTCCTGGAGGTTATCTTGTGCCGAAGCCAAGGGGAGGGGGACCAGTCTCACCGCACAGGCTTTCAGTTCAGGCTGCAGGGAATCAGGGTCTACTGCCGGATGGGTCAAGGCATTAGCTTCTGCCTGATCTGCCCAGAGAGCACCCCAATGCATCGGAACAAAAACAGTACCGGGGGCTATGGACCGCGTGACAGTGACCGGGAAACGGGCGGTTCCTCTGCGGGTTTGCACTTCTACCCAATCGTGGTCCTGAACGCCGATAGCTTTAGCATCGCGGGGATGAAGCTCCAGAAAGGGATTTGGATGCATTTTCCGGATTTTTTCAATGCGGCCTGTACGGGTTTGCGTATGCCAATGCCCATAGAGACGACCTGTGGTCAGGACATAGGGATAGTGCGCATCGGGTGGTTCTGCCAAGCCCTTGGAATGGTAGGCGGCAAAACGAGCTCGTCCATCCGCCGTCGGAAATCTCAGGTTCGTGTAGAGTCTGGCAGAATCTACAGTCCCAGAATCAGGACAGGGCCATTGGCGGGGGCCTTCCGACGCTAAACGAGCGTGGCTCAAACCCGTCATATCACATACCCGACCACGGGTCGCTTGTACAAATTCAGCGTAGACTTCAGCACTATTTTTAAAGGCAAACTGTTCACTAAAGCCAAGCCGACGGCCTACCTCGGCAAAAATTTCCCAGTCCGCACGGGCTTCACCCTTGGCTTTACGGAAGGCTGGGCAAAGCGTAACCCGACGCTCTGAATTGGTCATCACGCCTGTCTTTTCGCTCCACTGGGCTGCCGGTAGGAGGACATGGGCATAGGCTGACGTTTCGGTGGGGTAGTAGGCCTCTTGATAGACGGTAAACGGCGAACGCTTCAGGGCTGCTTTGGTCCGGTCCAAATCAGGGAAGCTGACCGCAGGATTGGTGGCGGCAATCCAAAGGAAGCCCACTTCGTCTGCTTCTAAGCCTGTGATGATGTCCCAGGCGGCCCTTCCTGGCTGAGCAGCAATCTGACCTGGCTTCAAGCCCCAAAACTGTTCCATTTCGGCCCGATGCTCGGGGTTTTTGACCGTACGATAGCCAGGGAGCAAGTGGGAAAGGCCCCCGGCTTCTCTTCCCCCCATCGCATTCGGTTGGCCCGTCAGGGAAAACGGTCCTGCTCCCGGTTTACCTATTTGTCCGGTCATCAAGTGCAGATTGATGATGGTTCGTACTTTAGCCGTGCCTTCTGAAGATTGGTTGACCCCCATGGACCAGAGTGAAAGCACATTTCCAGACTGTCCCCAATAACGGGCTGCCATTTCCAGGTCTTTTACGGCGATGCCACAACGGCCTGCCACAATATCCGGGGGATAGTGTTTGAGAACCTCTGCATAGGCGGGGAAATTGCTGGTGCAATCATCCATAAACAGACTGTCCCAATAGCCCCATTGCATCAATAAGTAGGCAATGCCATTGAGTAGATCAATATCTGTGCCTGGTTGGATGGCTAGGTGCAGGTCAGCAGCTTCTGCTGTTGGGGTACGGCGGGGGTCTACCACCACCATTTTCACTTTGCGATTTTTTTTGCGGCGCTTCTGTAAGCGGTTAAACAAAATGGGATGGCATTCTGCCGTATTCGTGCCAATCAGAAAAGCACAATCGGTTTCGTCCAGGTCGTCGTAGGAGCAGGGAGGGCCATCGGAACCAAAGCTTTGAATATAACCGGACACAGCAGAAGACATACAAAGGCGGGAATTGGCATCGAAGTTATTCGTGCCCAGGCAACCTTTCATCAGCTTTTGGGCAATGTAGTAGTCCTCGGTTTGGAATTGACCGGAGCCATACATGCACAAGCCATCGGCCCCTTGGGTATAGCGGACGGATTGGATGCGGTGTACCACTAAGTCGAGGGCCTCTTCCCAACTCACTTGACGGAAAGGCTCGTTCAGGGAATCGCGTACCATCGGGTAGAGCAAGCGGTCTTTATCTAGGGCTTCTGCAATCGTCGCTCCCTTCACACAAACCATGCCTTGGCTGGAAGGATGGTCCCGGTCTCCCCGGACTTTCCAAATCGGATTCCCTTCGCTATCGCGGTTGGTTTCCTTCCCCGGTTGCGAAGGAGGAGCCACTTCCAGACCACAACCAACACCGCAGTATGGACACAGTGTTTTGGTGGTATCGGTCATTGGACTCCTCCTCTAAAGGGATGCAAAGAAGAACTACTCTTGCTGGGAAACAGGGACTGGATTGAACGCAGGTTCGCCATAGCTCTCGGCAAAGGAACCTTGCGGTTCTCGCAGAAAGAAGGCACAAGCGCCAGCACAGGTTATAGCTGCTACAGCCATCGTATTGAACAGCGTAGAAGCATCTGTCAAACTGAATACCGTTAGGAAGATTACTCCCCCAAAATTGCCGTAGGCTCCGACGTTACCCGCAATTTGCCCAGTAATCCGCTTTTTGATCAGAGGCACCATCGCAAAGGTAGAACCGCATCCAGCCTGCGCAAAGTAAGAACTGAACATGGTGACCGCAATCGCCAGAGGCAAAGCCCAGCCTGCATTAATTTGCCCCATGAGCAGATAACCAACCCCAACCCCCAAAGCTAACAGGGTCATCGTCCACTTGCGGCTACCGAATTTGTCGGAGACTAAACCACCGCTCGGACGCGAGACCAAGTTCAAGAAGGGATAGCTCGCAGCAATCATGCCTGCCACTACGTGGTCAAGGGCAAAGGTCTTCTCAAAGAAGGCAGGCAGCATGGAAACGGCAGCCAACTCAGAACCGAAGGTAACGACGTAGGCGAACTCTAGAACGGCAACCTGGGAAAAGGCATAGCGTTCACTCGCCGAGTAGGTTTTGGTCCCTGCCAACAATTCTTTGTTCACATCCCAGGCTTTGTAGCTCTGAAAAGCAAAGAGCGCAAGAAGACAAGCCCAGGTGATATACATCTGACTGGTATTCAGGAAGTGAATCTTCGGTTGGGCCAATCGCCAGGCCAGAAGGGCCAAAGCCAGAATCAAACCAAGATTGGAGAGGAGCATCGCCCAGAAGCTTTTGATACTGGTGACTTCCATCGCTCCACTTTTCTTGGGTCGCTGATAGACTTCCCCATCGGGAGTGTCTTGCGTATTAAAGAAGTAAACCACTCCATAACCTGCAGCGATAAGCCCTGTCAGAATGATCGCAAAGCGCCAGTTGGTGGCTCCCCCTGCAAACATGGCAGTTGCCACTCCAAGGGTAGGCAGAGCAAATTCTGCGGCAAAGGCTCCAAAGTTACCCCAACCACCGTAGATACCTTCTGCAATACCCATCTGTTTTGGATTGAACCATTCCGAGACCATGCGAATACCAATGACGAAACCTGCGCCGACAATGCCCATCAGTAGACGGCTGACGACCAACTGCCCGAAGTCTTGGGCTGCAGCAAAGGCAAGACAAGGAATCAAGGCAAAAATGAGCAGGCTCGAAAACGTAATTCTGGGACCAAATCGGTCAAGAACCATGCCAATGACGATGCGGGCTGGAATGGTCAAAGCCAAGTTGCAAATACCTAAAGTCTTGACCTGTTCTGGACTTAGACCAAATTCTCTTTGAATCGTGGTTGCGAAGGGAGCAAAGTTAAACCAAACAACAAAGGTTAGAAAGAAGGCAAACCACGTGAGATGTAGGATGCGGTATTGGCCTTTAAAGGACCACATTTCTTTAAGCATGGGTGCGCTCTCCGAATTCTTACTTAAGGACATCCTTCGGCTGAATTACTCAAACGGGCAGATGAGGAAAAAAACACTGTGTTAGTGCACTTTGACCAGATTGCGTTTTTGTTATCAAAAGAGGATGTCGCGTGTACGTACCCAACAGCGAACACGATATGAACTAGGGGAAATGTATTTCTTGTAACGAAATGTACGGGATCAGTTAATAAGGCTATAGGTCTGATACAAAACCTGCATCAAGCTTTGGAATTTATTTTGCTTAATCACCAGAAGATGTGGGTAATCTTGTTCACAAGTGCCCTGCTCTTCTCTTCAACTAGAGATGCTTAGAAGAAGTGTCTCTAGTTTTTTGGAGCTTCAAGCTTTGAATAGCAAGAATGCGATAAAGTTGCAATCGTTTTAGTTGGTTCTTTTGTCTTAACTGCATACGCACCCTAAGCTTATGGCTACTGCATCTATATTTTAAGCCGCTCAGACGCTCTGCTCCCCATGATTTTTATGTCGTCTGTGCAGGCAATTTTCCTGTAACCAAATAGAATGCTGCTCGTAGACAATGCCAAACTCCGAATAGAAACAGGGCAAGAGCGAGAGCAAGGATATAGGTTTGTATTGGTTTTCCCAAAAAGTAAAGGGCAAAAATAATTAGACCACCGAGTGTTATCCAGAATCCTGCCTGCAAGAATGCAATCATGGCAGCTCTATAGACAGTCAGTTTGCGGTGGGAATCAACAGTTTCTGTCAAGACATAGGCAATACTTCCAGGACAACCTCGCCTTACTAATTCAGAGAAGATAGTATAGGGAGATAGATTCTGGTTGGTTAGCTCTTCTGTGAAATGGACCATTTCTTCCATAAAAATACTTACTTCTACCCCATTTTCATGGATGTTCTCCTCTCCTATTTCCGGAGCACTATTTGCTCTCAAAATAGCATCATAGGCTCGTCGCGTTTCTTCATCGCTGAGGATTGTGTATGCCTCTGTCAGGTGATTAAAGTACTCTTTAGACTCTTTATTTTCATCATTTTTATCAGGACTATACTGCAGTGAATATTGTCTGTATGCTTGTTTGATTTCGTCTGCAGTTGCAGTCATTCTTAATCCAAGAACATCATAATAGGTATGTCTCATATATTCTATGCTAGCGCCCTTGCATTAGTGCTGTCGCTACTCCTCTGTAATAAAGATGCCCCATGGGATCCCAGGCTTCATGAAGTACCTATAAGTAAGACAAAAATTAAATATAAACTCTGTCTATAGCGACAGCATTGTCAATGCATTATTGCCAGATCTATCTGTCATCTACTGTCACTTACAAGGTGAATCTTTTCCATAAAAGCTGAGCTGAAGTATCTTTCTTTACGTAAGTCCTGAAGATAATCAAGGACAAAACGTCCTAGCTCCCCGGTCGGGTATAGGGAATGAACTGACGATAGCGATTCAGGACATAGACTTGAGGGGGTGGATCCCCATCTTTATTGATCCAGAAAAGCACCAGATTATTGCTGCGGCTTCCATCGGTGGTGAAGGTTCCTCGGTCTGGGGTTACTTCAGGCAGACGAACATAGTTTGTTCCCCGGTAACTTAGAACTTCCGGTAATCCCTGGAACGCAAGTTCAGAATTTTTATCGGGTTTATTTAAAATCTGCTGAATTTTAGTGGCCCACACCTGAGTTAGGGACAACAAAGCAACGGTACTTTGGGGATTATCTTTGGGCGTTAATTCCAGAATCACCTGTCCATTGACCAATATTTGGGACTTGGCATCGTCCCCTGTCGCTTTGACCTCTGGTGGCTTGCTAACCACCGGAGCACCCACGGTCCCTGGAGGAAGAGCAGCAGAATCCAAAATACTCTTCAAAGTTGCCGTAGCTTGCTGCACTCTGGCATTCGCGCCCTCTCCCTTCAGCGTCAGCACAGGAAAATTATTGACTTTGAATATCGCGACTTCAGCCGGTGGGGTTGGAGCAGCAGGAGTAGCTGGGGGAGGATTACTCGGGGCCGGTTCTGAAGTAGTTTGAGCCCATACAGATACTGCAGACAAGGACCATAGCAGCCCTACCGCCACAAACACACACTCTCTACGTCTAAGACTCATTCCAGCTGCACCTCAATCACAGAACGCCAACTCCCAGAACCAGACTGGTTCTGATTCTGACGTATAAGCACACGAGAAGTGCCCTCTAGCTGACCATCTTGCCGAAAATAGGGAGTATTTCCAGGTTTTGCTTGGACCAGCGCAGTCATCAGGTTACTGCTTCCCGTACCTTGGATGATGACGCTATTTAGGCCAGAACGCAGATAAGAATTGAGTAGAACCTTAGCCTCTGGACGCGTGAAACGAACGACCGTCTGGTTATTGACCTGAATACTTCCCTGTCCTACAGGACCTTGAATCATCACCAGATAATTATTCATAGCCAGGTCTCCGCGCGTAATGCTTACCCTGGTGTGAGACGTGGAGACGCTGCTGCTACTACTTTCGGTATTCTGCTCTTCACCATCAATCCGCACACTGGGTCGAACACCGCCCGTCTGGACCTGAACCCGTCCCGTATCCACAAAGACAGAACCATCAGCGTTGGTGTTGACCGTAACCTGTGACCTTACTTGTGACCATGAAGAGATAGCCACGAGCAGTCCTCCTATTGCCAGTAAGCAAAGTATAGAACGCACGTGTGATGTCCTCCAAGCTGTCCGTGTGTTGTTTTCAGTTTAGGTCCTCTGCCTAATCCCGGCCTCTTTCGCCTCTGCCTTTACCCTCGTGGTCTCGATGATCATTTTCTCTGTCGTGACCATAGGCTCTACCACGCCCTTCTCTACGATCAAATCCTTGTCCTTGATTGCCATTGCCTTGCCCCTGAGCACCGTCACGGACTTGAATCTTTCCCTGAAAACTTTCTGGCACATAGATATTGACACTTTGACTTTGGGAGATATCTTGCTGAAGTACTCCTGTCTGAGTAGTATTGCCAGCACCGCCACCTGCTTGCGGGTTTTGAGTACCCACATTCACTGCGGTCTGATTTTGATTAACAGGAATAATAATTTTGCCCGCCATAGCCATTGGGGTTTGGGAAAGAATCAATATGCTAGCCATCGCACCTAAAGAGCGCATCATCTTGGGACTTCCTAAACTAATTAAGTTCACAAAACACTCCTTTCGTAAATGTAGAAAAAAGATACTAAGAGAAAACCTTATCTGGCTCTCTCTCCCCCTATGAAGAGAGAGCAGAGTAAGGAGGTTAAAAACTAGCGAGCCCTTCCAAATTGAGGGAGTGCCATCTGGATCTGCTGACCATTTTGAACACCCATTGCATTCTGAACCGAAGGACTCACCCGGATATCGCCTTCCAGAGGGATTTCGCGTTGGTATCCTGGACGGCGTTGACTACGGGACTGCGCCTGGGACTGCTGTTGAACCAGCGTTCCCTCTTGTCGCTCTACGCCAAAACCTAACTGAATTTGCTGGGCATTTTGGATACCGACAGCATTTTGTACATCAGGACTAACTTCCAAGGTTCCGGCAGATGCTGGCAGCATCACCAAACTACTGAAAACCAGGGTCCAAAGAACATTTTTCATAGGCCCTTATCTCCCGTACCTGTTGTAGCCATAGCCAACGGATGAATTTTGGAGCAAATCGTTAGCGTTGACAGCGTTTTGACGACTGCGAAGACCATAGGATTCTTGAAGTTGGTCATTGGTCTGAACCCCTGCGGTGGTTTGCTGAATATACTCACCACGACGAGCACCGCGTACACTAGAGTGTTGTTCCATATTTTGAAGATTCACCGCATTCTGGACAGAACCAGGGCCATCAGCATACTGGGACTGCGAAGACTGCTGAATACCGACGGTAGTTTGAACAACATCAGCCTGAGCAGCTGCACTAAAACCTAGCGTAAGGACAAGACCTAAAGCTGCAATTGATTTGAGAGACATGGGATAGAGCTCCTGAGGAGTTAACACTGAACATCCTAGAGAGCTAGCCTGCGCTGATGTACGTGTCAAAGCGCAGGGTTTTTACTTCAAAAAAGAAGAAACAGGAGAGTTTTACAGCATCTAAAACTGCGCAAAAGCGCAAATGCTCTATTCAGAGCCTAAAGGTGGTTTCGGAGAAATCCTCACAGGGTAAAACTTGAGCAAGGTTTAAAGGACGTTGCGAGGAGTGTCTTACTAGCAACAATCTATGTTCTTATATAAGGCAAATACAGAAACAGCGGACAAAGAATGTATTTTTAAGCACTAATTTTCCACATTCTTTTCAGTAAACGCACGGAAGCCCCTGTAAGCATGTTTACCTATTCTTAGTTATGACCTCAACGTCTTAGCTATGATCTCAACGCCAGAACTAGAAATCAATAATCTAAACAAAAGTTTCCCAACTAAGGATGGAGAACTTTTAGTTCTGGAAAATATTAATATGAAGGTCTACAAAAATGAATTTGCTTGTATTGTTGGGGCTTCTGGCTGTGGCAAATCTACCCTTCTAAATATTATTGCCGGATTAAATCAACAAACTTCTGGAGAAATACTCCTTGAGGGGCGGCCGGTCGCTGGACCTGGGGCAGACCGGGGCATGGTGTTCCAAAACTATACGCTCTACCCTTGGTTGACCGTAGCCGAAAATATTGAATTCGGATTAAAACTAAAAGCCATCCCCAGTTCAGAACGCAAAGAACGGGTTGATCATTACATGGAAATTGTTGGCTTGAGTAAGTTTGCCCAGAGTCTTCCGAAGACGCTTTCTGGAGGGATGAAACAACGCACAGCCATTGCCCGAGCGTTAGCCAACGAACCAGACATCCTGCTCATGGATGAACCTTTTGGGGCTTTGGACGCCCAGACGAAAGAAGTATTGCAAGAGTTTATGTTGCAGGTTTGGAAACAAACCCAGAAGACGATTCTTATGATCACCCATGATGTAGAAGAAGCCGTTTTTCTAGCCCAACGCATTTATGTACTATCTTCTCGACCTGGCCGAATCAAAGCTGAAGTGGACATTCCTTTGGGCATAGACCGTGACTTTTCTGCCAAAAGAACAGAATTATTCCAACTCGTGAAACAGGAAGTCTTGGACTTACTCCGAGAAGAGACCCTCAAAGTCATATCTCAGGAAATTTCATGAAGCTTGTGTTAGCGATCATTCGCCCTGAGAAGGTCCAACCTGTTGAGAATGCCTTGATGGATCTTGGAATCAGTAGCCTTACCGTGATAAGTGTGCTGGGAAGAGGGCAACAGAAAGGCATAGAAATTGGCACCCTGAAAATCGACAAACTACCGAAAACACTTCTGCTCATTGCTGTTGTCGAAGAAATGATAAACCAAGTTAAGGAGACTATCAGGAAACAAGCGTATTCAGGAAATATTGGGGATGGCAAAATCTTCATTCTCCCCTTAGAAGCAGCAATGCGAATAAGGACCGGAGAAGAAGGTGCAGAGGCCCTCTAGAACGATTATTACGGAAGAGACAAACCATGAAGAATCAAGCAAGTAGGGAATTAGCTTTACCAAAAACTGGAGTGGGTGTTCAGGCCACCAAAAAATCTGAAAAACGTCGTTCTGTTTTTTGGAATATTCGTAGCGACATTCCAGATAGTCTCTATTACCTGATGGTTTCTTTCTCTATTATAATTCCCCTTTTCGCCTGGTCCTTGCTTACCTATGGGGGTTTCGTAGACCCTTTATTTATGCCCACACCTAGTTCTGTACTCATGCGTGGGTTTGAACTAATCCAAAATGGCGAGATCTTCCAAGATATTATGGCGAGCCTTTCTCGTGTCGCTTGGGGCTTTCTACTTTCTGCTGCGTTGAGTATTCCCCTCGGTCTATTGATTGGCAGTTTCAAAACCATGGAAGGTTTATTTGCCCCTATTTTAGGATTGATGCGTTATATGCCTGCAGCCGCATTTATCCCTCTGATTATTCTTTGGGTAGGATTAGACGAACCTTCTAAAATTGTGATTATCTTTCTAGGGAGCTTTTTCTACAACGTCTTGATGGTTTCTGACGCTGTGAAGTTCGTTCCCAGTGATTTACTCAAAGTAAGCTATACCTTGGGTGCTTCTCGGTGGGATGTGTTTTCTAAAGTTATCCTTCCGGCAACTCTGCCCAATATTATTGATACCTTGCGGGTCAATATTGCTGGAGCTTGGAACTTTGTGGTAGTGGCTGAATTGGTTGCTGCAAGTTCAGGACTAGGTTACCGAATTCTGCAGGCACAGCGTTTTCTCAAAACAGATGAAATCTTTGTCGGAATTATTGTTATTGGTCTGATTGGATTAGGGATAGATTTTCTATTCAAGTTGCTATTCCGTTTAGTCGTTCCCTGGGCTATTGATAAGGCATGATTGGCTTTCCCCCCTAGTTCGCAACGGATACAATTGTCTCGGGGATAAGTAAATAAGTAGTATCCATAGAAATTGATGATCCAGTGAAAATAACTATCCCTGAATTCTCGCTTGTTCTCCTCATCGGTCCTGCCGGTGCCGGGAAGTCTACCTTGGCGCACAAGCATTTCAAGTCAACGGAGATTCTCTCTTCTGACTTTTTTCGGGGCATGGTTTCTGATGATGAGAATAATCAGGCCGTCAGTAAAGATGCCTTTGAAGTCTTACATTTCGTGGCCGCTAAACGACTTGCGGCAGGCAAATTGACTGTCATCGATGCAACTAATGTCCAGCCAGAAGCCCGTAATTCCCTGATTACCCTAGCCCGTAAATATCATTACTTGCCCGTGGCGATTGTGCTCAATCTGCCGGAAGCTCTGTGTCGGCAAAGAGACCAGGAACGACCTAAGCGAAGTGTTGGCCCCTCTATCGTTCACCTGCATAGTCAACAGTTGCAGAATTCTTTACCTAGCCTTGAACAAGAAGGCTTTCGACGTCGAGATGTTTATATCCTCAATTCCGTAGAGGAAATTAATACCGCTGAAATCCTTCGCCAACCACTGGATAATAACCGCAAATACGAACATGGCCCCTTCGACATTATTGGGGATATTCATGGCTGTTTTGAGGAAGTGCACAAACTGCTCACTAAACTTGGCTATGAAATCATCCCCGAGCCAGAAGGCCACTATGCTGTTCATCATCCGGAAGGACGAAAAGTAATCTTCTTAGGTGACTTGGTAGACCGTGGCCCCAAAATCCCCGCCGTGCTTAAACTTGTGATGAATATGGTGGAATCAGGAGTGGCACTCTGTGTACCAGGCAATCATGACACCAAGCTCCTGCGCAAACTCCGGGGTGAAAATGTACGGATTACCCACGGACTAGCAGAATCTCTAGCTCAGTTAACAGAGGAATCCCCAGCTTTTAAAGAACAAGTAATGACCTTCATCAATAAGCTGGTCAGCCACTATGTCTTGGATGACGGCAAGCTCGTCGTTGCCCATGCAGGGATGAAAGAATCTCTCCAAGGGCGCGATTCAGGTACCGTACGTAGTTTTGCCCAATATGGCGAAACTACTGGGGAAACCGATGAGTTTGGTCTGCCTGTCCGCTACAACTGGGCTGCCGAATATCAGGGTAAGGCGATGGTGGTCTATGGGCATACTCCCATTGCAAAACTTAAATGGCTGAACAGAACAATCAATATTGATACAGGCTGCGTGTTTGGCGGGAGCTTAACGGCCCTTCGCTATCCAGAGAAAGAACTGGTCTCCGTCAAAGCTGCCCATACCTATTACGCATCAAGCAAGCCCTTTTTAGCGGAGGGAGAACAAGCCCCGGCCCTGAGGGCACAACAAACGATAGACCTTACCTAGCCCTGCAAGAATTCTCTTTATGCATCAAGGGTCTGCGCCTCAAGCAAATTGAATAATCTTTTCTGCAACCAACAGTGGCTTTTCTAAATGGGAAACATGTCCGGATTCGGGCACCCAAATCAGCTTGCTGTCCGGCAACCTTGCTTCAAACTTATATGCCTCTTGCGGATTTAATATTTGGTCTTTTTCTCCCCAGAGGATTAGGACACTTTGGGACAGTTGCTTGATTTTATCTCCCAGGTAGGGATAGCCACCACTTTTCATGAATTTGATAATCGCTTGATGCCAGCCTTGCTGATAAACATGGAGAGAGCCACAAATTAATGCATCTTCAGAAGCGAGGGATTTATTGAAATAGGAAAGTTCACTGACTCGTTGGCGAAGTTTTGGACTTTTTAAAAATTCAACGGCTAAATGATCAAAAGGTGGGAATAAATATCGGACTATGGGGGGCACTCCATTCGTAAAGCCGGCACTGTCAATTAAGACTACTTTTTTCACGCATCCAGGATAGGACAGCGCAAAATCTAGAACAGCAGCTCCACCCATAGAAGCTCCCACCAAAATCACAGGGCGCTGGATGAGCGTTTTCCAAAAACTGTAAAGGTGCTTTCGAATGACCTCCGGGCTGTAGGAAATATCCCCTCTGCGTTCTGTAAATCCAAAGCCCAACAGGTCTACAGCCCAGGTTTCATGACTTCTGGCTAACGGAGGCAACAGACGTCGGAATTCCATCACAGAGCTGTCAAACCCATGGAGCAGAAGGATAGGTGTGCCTGCCTGCCCTTGTTGCACATAACTGGTTTCTATTCCTTGCATGGAAGAGTCAAGATTAATGCGCTGCCTCTGAATCTGTTGGGCCAGCGCTATGGAAGTGGGTTCCGTTAATTGATGAACTTGGGGCGGCAAAAAAGCAGGAAACATCAAGAACCGAGAGCGAAGGCTTTGGACAGCATTTTACGCGACTATCACAGGCTGCACGCTGATAAAACTGCTCGGTTCGACTGCGGATATCTAGAAGTGTCATTATCATTTCTGCTATGGAATGTAAAACTCAACCGACAAACTTCTTGAAGATCAAAGAGCCGTTGTGTCCACCGAAGCCAAAAGAATTGGACATAGCGTAGTTGATCGTGCGTGCCTTCGCTACTTTTGGGGTGTAATCCAAGTCGCAGAGTTCATCTGGGGTGTCCAGATTGATAGTAGGTGGCACCAAGTCATGTTGCATGGCTAACACCGAAGCCACCGCCTCAATTCCTCCAGAAGCTCCTAAGAGGTGGCCGGTCATGGATTTAGTGGAACTAATAGAGACTTTATAGGCATGGTCTCCCAAAGCCGTCTTGATCGCTATCGATTCATTGGCATCATTGCCTGGGGTACTCGTGCCATGGGCATTCAGATAATCTAACTGCTCTGGTGAAATTCCGGCATCTTTAAGCGCCAGACGCATCGCTCGAGCAGCGCCTTCATGGCCAGGAACAGGGGCCGTCATGTGATACGCATCGCACGTCATCGCGTACCCCACTAGTTCGGCATAGATTCTGGCCCCTCGTGACTGAGCATAGGTCAGTTCTTCTAAAAGCAGAATGCCGCAGCCCTCGCCCAAGACAAATCCATCTCGGTCCTTATCAAATGGACGACTGGCATGTTCTGGGTCATCATTGCGCGTCGAAAGAGCCCGAGCTGCTGCAAAACCAGCAATACTCAGCGGGGTAACCGCAGATTCCGTGCCCCCACAGAGCATGGCTTGGGCATGTCCCATCTGAATAATTCTGAAGGCATCGCCAATGGCATTCGTACCTGCGGTACAGGCCGTTACCGTGCAGGAATTCGGCCCTTTAGCCCCCGTATGAATCGCTGCTTGTCCCGAAGCCATATTCGAGATCATCATCGGCACCATAAAAGGCGAACAGCGGTCAGGGCCTTTGGTCAATAGGATTTCCTGTTGCTCTTCCATGATCCTGATTCCACCAACTCCAGAGCCGATAAGAATACCAACCTGTTCGCTGTTCAGGTCATTGATCACAAATTGAGCATCTTGCATAGCTTGGATAGAAGCCGCTACCGCAAATTGAGTGAAGCGGTCCATGCGTTTAGCTTCTTTTTTGTCGATGAAATGGAAAGCATCAAAATCTTTTACTTCCGCAGCAAAATGCACTTTCTGATTGGAAGAATCAAACTGGGTAATTGGCCCTACCCCATTTTTTCCTGTACTCAGGCCGGTCCAAAAGTCTGCCAGGCCATTGCCTATAGGGGTAAAACAAGCCATACCTGTAACGACAACGCGGCGCTTCTCCATCAAACGGATTCTCCTAGATCTAGGCCAAACATTCCTACCCTTATAAGATTAGCAGTCCCTTGTCTTCGCTCTTGCCCGTCTGTTTTGCTGTAATTAAATCAGCGCTCCCCAGGACGAACCATGCCAGTACCGATTAATATCCAGCGAATTCTTTTTTTTACCGTCTGGCTAATTTTTTTAGGATATGCTGTATTCTTCGCTCCACCGAGTGCCCCAGACACACCTGAACTTCTCATAAAACTCATTTTGGCACAAACTGAAGGGCTCAATCCTATTTTGGTTGCCTTATTCAACATCATGGGCATCTTGCCGATTTGGTATTGGTTTTTGCTAGCGCCTGACAGCCGCATCCAAAAAATTCCAGTTTGGCCTTTTGCTCTCGGGATGATGGTGGCTGGAGGGTTTGCCTTATTGCCTTATCTAGCCCTGCGGAGCCCTTCATCGCAAGCCTCAACGGCACAAAAGTCTTTGTCTTGGATTCAAAAAATATTTGATAATCGTTGGATAGCGTTGATCGCAGTTCTAGGGGTCTTTGGACTTGGATTTTATGGTTTGCGCCAAGGGGATTGGACAAACTACGTCACCCAATTTCATAGCAATCGATTTGTCCATGTGATGAGTCTAGATTTTCTATTGCTCTGTACCTGCCTACCGATATTAATCCGGCAAGACTTGACACAGCGAAAGCTCACAGAGGAAAATTTACTGTGGAAGCTCGTGTTCATTCCGATTTTAGGATCTGCCCTCTATATAGTCTTGCGCCCACCGTTGTTACCGCAACAACAACCTTAACCAAACAAAATATCCACCATTCAAAAAAACAGTGAACATCGCTCCTATCATGACGCCTCGTCTCAGACTGATTTTCTGCCGATCGTGCAACAAAGCGGAAATAGGAACAATGTAGACAAACTGGGTTAATCCAAGCAGCAGAAGCGCTAGCATTGAAAAATAAGTAATGGGCGAACTAAGCAATTGCACCGCTCCTCCTAAGGAGGACACTGCATTGGTACCTAAAATAATTAAAATCCCTATAATAATAGCGAAGGCATGCATTGCCCAGGCAAGCAAGATGCCTGAAAAGACCTCTAGAAAATCACTTTTGCGCAATACTGGATTCATTATGAATGGTAAATTTTAGGAGGTGTCTATGATGACACTTGAAATTCCACAGAGACGGAAGAGCAACAAAAGTATAAAGTTATAGTGCCGGCTTGACGCTAGAGTGAAACGTGGACATCTATATCCACAGGTCCTTCAATCAACAAACAGACTGTAGGCGTTCTTCTTAATGAGGAGTATTTAGTTATGAAATTTAAATCGTTTACGCAGCATGGACCTGTAGGCATTCTTATGCTAATGACCTTAGGTCTTAGTGCCAATATTGTTTTTGCAGAACGTTCAGAGACGATAGGGACTTCGGAAACAATAGACATACCTCAATTGCAAGTGGATGCCTATATGAGAGGACTTGCTCGTTATAACCAAGGGGAATTCCAAGCAGCAATCAAAGAATTCAATCAAGCTTTAAAAGATGACCCCAAATATGCATTAGCTTATGTTGGTCGAGGACTTGCAAGTTTTATGTTGAGCAATAAAGAATCTGCACTCAAAGACTTTAATCGAGCTTTAATTATCGATCCAAATTTAGCAGAAGCCTATACTAATCGAGGGGTTGTTCATACAGATATGGGAAATAAGATGGCAGCGCTTGAGGATTATACCCAAGCCCTCAGCATCAATCCCAAATCCGTCTTTGCTTATGCCAATCGAGGGCTCATCCGTGCTGAATTAGGAGATCAGAAAGGAGCCATCGAAGACTATACTCAAGCCCTGAGTCTTGATCCGAAAGATGCTTTTTCCTATCTCCGTCGGGGGGAAGCCAGGTTCAACTCAGGAAATAAGAAGGGAGCGATTGAAGATTATAATCAGGCGCTTAGCCTTAATCCCAAAGATGCCCTTATTTACCAGAGTCGGGCAGATGCTCACTATGCTTTAGGCGATAAGAAAGCAGCGATCGAAGACTATACCCAAGCTATTAATATTGCCCCCAATAGTGCCAATGCTTATCTAAATCGGGGGAATATCTACTTTGAGTTGGGAGAGCAAAATTTAGCCATGAAAGACTACGATGAAGCTATCAAAATCAATCCTAAATTTGCAATTGCCTATTACAACCGGGGTATAACGCGGGCTCGTTCAGGAGATAAGAAAACTGCAGTCGAAGACTACAATCAGGCTCTTAGCATTGACCCCAAGTATGCAGATGCCTATATCAATCGCGGAATTGCACGGGCCGGTCTTGGTGACTTCAAGGGGGCTCTTGCTGATTACCAAGTAGCGCTGAATCTAACCCCAGAGAATGCCACCATTTACGAAAACCGTGGGGATGCTCTTCTCAGTTTAGGAGAGAAAAGTAAAGCAATAGAGGACTATCAGAAAGCCGCCAATCTCTTTAAACTCAAAGGAAATATGGAGCGCTCCCAGAAATTATTGGGTACCATTCAAAAACTCCAATCAGAACCGGCTTTAAAGAAAAGCTCCCCGAGCGTCACGCCCTGAGGAGCAAAAGCACATACGAGGAGAACAGGAACCGCTAGAGAATTTGGAAATCTCTATCTAAGGTGAGCGGGAAGTCGGTATTTGCGTCCAGAACTACCACTTGAGGGGCGGTAACGTTGCCCACTGCGGCACCAGCGACAGCACCAGCGATTACTTCTTCGGTCGCGATGACGCGGTCGCCGGTTAAACCGCCCAGAACCACACCCCCTAGAGCACCGATAGCAGCATCTCCGGCAATGGCTCCTGTATTGGTTTCGCGGGGGTCTTTCACATCGTTGATTACTTTAGATTGGGCAGAAAGTGGATAACTACGGCCATTAATAGTAATGCTCTTTGTAAAGAAGCGCGTACCGCCTGGAGCAGGCTCAAAATGTCCAGATACGACGCTACCATAAGGCAACAAGGTTCTCCCCTGGCTGTTTTTCACAGGCTGGCGTAGCGTGAATTCAAAGTCCCGACGCTCATTGGGAGCGATGTAGACTTTTTCGCCCTCATAGCCAACGAGAACAGGGGTTCCAGCTTGGAGCGTAGTCGCTTCAGCACTAAACTGAGGGACCGCAGCAACCGGGGTAGGCGCAGCGGTTACAACCGGCCGGCGAGCATCATAGCCCTGGTTATAGCGTTTCACATAGGTTTTACGGTATTTTACGCGGGCCTCAGCAACTGGGGAAATGGCGACAAAGGCAGCAGAGGAGAGCAAGCTCATTACCAACGCAACGTTCAAAAATGCAGACGATTTCATGGATTCATTCCTTCAGAAGCTGTGTGATTGACCCTTGGTTAGAGATGCAGTGCATCCTGTTTGCAGAAGCGCATCGGACGCTCTGACTCTTTTAGTTTCTGAGATTTGACCAAGAAAACCTATTGTTCAAAACGCAGGTTCTGCTTGTTCAAGACGTAAATTCTTCTACGGTCAAACGAAGGCAGACCTGCGTACAGAAGTTATCGAAGCTTTTTTTTGGTAGCTGGCTGATTTACTCTTTTCCAAATACCCGTTCAGCCCACCGTAATATATGCCCATTGACCACTTCAGGTACTTCATCTTGGGGACAATGGCCCGCATTTGGAAGGGCAATAAATTCTTCTACACAGGGGTAGGCCGCATAGGCCCGTCCCAAATGAATCGGCTCCCAAGGGTCTTTTTCGCCCCAGAGAAATTGCACGGGGCACTGCTGTTTGTTGAGTTTGGGCAGTAAATCTTCAGCCAGTGGACCAGAAGCATAGTTGATAAAAGTCAGAAAAACTTCTAGGGCTCCCTCATCCAAAGCAGGCTCTAAGAGCAGATTCACCAATTCATCGGTGACCGCTTCTGGCTGGGCATAGGCTTGCAGTAAGACCTTGCGCAAAGCTCGAGGATTGCGTAAACGATCGAAGAATACTCGCCCTAAGGGCGTTTTCGTGAGCAGTTTTTGGATCAGCGGCGTTCCTATCTGTCGAATCCAAGGTTGGGTTTGACGCTTTTTTTCATGTAACAAGCGTAAGGAACAGTTCAGGAGACTTAAGCCCCGGACCAAATCAGGGCGGTCCACAGCAGCCTGAAGGCAGACAATACAGCCAATGGAATTACCCACCCAAAGACTAGGAGCGCCAACCACTTGCTCGGTGAAGGCTTCCAATTGGGCAGCCCAAGTATCAAACGTATAGGCAACTTCCCGTGGCTTTGCGGAAGCTCCAAACCCTAGCAGGTCTATGGCCCAGACTTGATGCTGTTGAGATAGCTGGGCAAAGTTTTTTCGCCAATGAATAGAAGATGCTCCAAACCCGTGAACCAGGACCAAGGGAGGACCTTGCCTGCCTACTTCACGGTAGGCAATGCGGTGATCTTCCCAAGTCCAAGTCTTGAGCGGAGGTAAGAGAAAGGTGCGATCAATACCGACCGGGGAAGGTTGCATAGTTGGATTTATACACTGCTTCCAAGGCTAACATTCGATACTGAAAAGTCATGGACATACTGTGATTTCCATGACTTTTCAGATCTCTTGACTCAGCCGTAAAGCTTAAAGAGCAGCTTGATTCTTCTCGCCTGTACGGATGCGGACAACTCCATCTACTGGCGAGACAAAAATCTTTCCGTCTCCGATTTCACCGGTACGAGCAGCCATGGCAATCTTGTCGATTACTGTATCTACGAGATCGTCATCCACCACTACTTCTACTTTCAGTTTTTGTAGAAATTCCACGGTGTATTCAGAGCCCCGATAGCGCTCTGTTTGTCCTTTTTGACGACCGAATCCCCGGACTTCCGTCACGGTCATCCCAATAACGCCCGCATTGACCAAGGCTCCTTTGACTTCGTCTAACTTAAAAGGACGAATAATGGCTTCTACTTTCTTCAAAAAATATTCCTCCTGCACACTAATAGATGGAAAGACTGCAAACACCGTGATTAATCTATATCACCGGAATGTACCAGATTTTGTGGCTAAAAGTACGGTCATCCTTAGTTTGTTTTAAGACCCATTGGATTCAATGAACACTACCTATAGCGTTGAAAACAAGCCTACGCTATACTCAGTGCCAAATTGGGGATAATTCTATGACCCGTCGTGTTCTCGCAACGTTACTGTTAACGGCCTATGCTTCTGGATATTCCGCACCAATAGTCTTGGCACAAGACTATACGTTCGAGCGTCCCAGCAGCTCAACACCCGCACCAAGCCAAACTCCTAGCCAATCACCTCCTGCAAATTCCAGTCCGACACCGCCCTTAGGCCCTGCGCCCAACAGCGCGCCCAATCCAGCATCAAATCAGGCAACGAAACCCACCCCTAGCCCTGCGTCACCCCAAGTATTACCTCCTCCACCAAATCTTAATATTCCGACAGCCCAACAAGCTCCTCACCAAAAACAGCCTCTCTCTCAGCCCCAAACTCCTGTCTTGGCCGCTGAACCAGGGTACTTGCCCATAGGGGCGACCCTACCTGTTGCCGTATCGACAGAAACGGCATTTAACCCCCAGCAAACGCTGCCTGTCCTCCTTCAAGTCACAGAGAACGTGGTGGACCAAAATGGCCGGGTTGTTATTCCTCGGGGAAGTAAAGTAGAAGGAAACTTTGTACCTGTTTTTCGGACGACTGAAACCCGGGAGCGCTCCAGCTATAAAGTCAACCAACAATCGGTGCTGGTAGGAAATCAATTTGAGGCCAAAACCCTCATCCTTGGAGGGCAAAGCTATACTCTGCTTGGCAAAACAGCGTACGTCCCTACCACTACGGATCCTAAGGTGGCAGGGGAAGACCCCGCCCTCAAAGGAGCAGCCTACGGCTTTGCTGGAGGAGTCGCGCTAGCCATCGTCACCGGTGGTTTGGCTGCACCTGCAGTTTTGGCAGGTACAGGCACAGGGGCGGCCGTAGGCTATGCCAAACAAAAGGAAGCGGTAGTCAAGCTTGCTCCCGATAACCCCTTAACCATAACCCTGGATAGCGCCCTGAAGACGTACTAAGGTCTAACGTCGACGAGGACGACCACTACCCCAGCGCAGTTTCTCCCGTAGCGTCGCGAAGTAGGAGTAATCCTTTTCCAGAATGAGAAACTGGGCAGGTTTAGGCGCTTGTTCTACCGATACCCACTCGTCTTTTCCTACCGGAGCCATCAGAATGCCATCGGCCCAAAGCTTTACTTCGTGGTCATGGCTATCGCAGACCCGCACCTCAATATGGTGGCTGGCTGGAAGCACAATCGGTCTACTCGATAGAGAGAGCGGACAAATCGGAGTGATCGCCACCGCGCCAAGATCCGGGGAGAGAATCGGGCCATTAGCAGAGAGCGTATAGGAAGTAGACCCTGTGGGCGTGCTGATAATGAGGCCATCCCCATGGTATTGGTCGATGACTTCTCCATCGATGGACAATTCCAAAACCACTGTCGGCAAACGGTCCTCCATAGAGGGTTTTAGAATCATCTCATTCAGGCAATAAAATGGCCCTGCCACTTCTGCCGGCGGTTGATTATCCTTAAAGCAGCTAGCGCGGAGCATACTGCGCTCATACAGATAATAGTCTCCTGCCTGCAAACGTTGAATCAGTCCACCACGTTTGAGGACATCGGGAGACTGGGTCAGGAAGCCTAAGTTGCCACCAATATTGATAGCTAAAATTGGGACTCCTAGAGGGGCCAGATGGCGAGCGGCTGTCAAGGTAGATCCATCGCCCCCTAGCACTACAGCCAAATCGATGGAAGCGGTGCCAAATTCTTGTTGAAACTCTGGATAGGGGTTAATCCCTGGACCGCTGGGGCTACAGAGGACTTTACAGCCCAATTTCTCGAGGGCCTGCACTAACTTGTGAGCGGCCTTTTCACTGGAAGATTCAGCTTCTTTGTAGGCGACACTGACCCTGCGCAATTCTAAGGAACCACACTGTACATTGGCCATGTTTAGGGAAGTCGGCAGACGACAAGTTCCGACCTCTGAAGGCTCATTGGCCAACCCGTGCACATCCCGATCCGTATCCAAGGCTCCCCCTGCTTGATAAACACTATCGCTACTGCCACTACAGCATAGGTGCGAAAAGGCTTATCAAAATCACACGGATTCTTTAAGTGTAAAGAAATATTTCCAGTCTGACGCTAAAGCGTCACGAGGGGTATTCTTGTTACAACCTAGGGTAAACAGTAAGGCATATTTAAGCGTATGGCAGACAATCACGAAAGCAAGCAAAAAGTTACTCTGTATCTTCCTCAGGAGCTACATCGAAAACTCAAAATCCGCTCTGCAGTGGATGACCTGCCCATGTCTGCCTTGGCTGAAGAAGCCCTGTTATTTTACCTGCAGCATCCTGACGTCGTGGAGAACAAGATGGGCATGGCCCATCAAATCTACTCCTGCCCTCAGTGCGATACCTCTTTAATCCTCCGTGACCATGAGCTGCGAACGCTACCGCGTCCTCAGCAGGTGCAAGAGGAAGCCCTGGAAACAGAGCAGAAAGAACAGCTCGTAACGTGTTAATTGGTGTGTAGAGGTCCTTGTTAGTTCCTTAGTCCTATGGGTGATTGGTGATATGCACGAACTTGAGGTTCTAATAGAAGCACAATATCCTCTGGTTTACCTGGTTTCTTTCGAAGAGGAACGAGCGGAGGAAATTCTTGCCAGCATCGCGCAGAAGTCCAATCGGCGACTTTTTATCTGGACCATAACCCACGGAATCGTGGAATATGGTAAGCCCCGCACTCTGACCCAGCACAACACGGTATCTCCCCAGGCTGCTATTGAGTGGGCCGTCCGGCAGAAAGATGCTGCCATCCTCATTTTCAAAGATTTACATGCCTTTATCGAGAATCCCGAAGTCACCCGTTGGCTCCGAGATGCTGTAGCAGGGTTCAAAGCGCTCCAAAAGACTTTAGTTTTGTTGTCTCCCGTCCAGACTATTCCCGTTGAACTAGAAAAAGATGTGGTGGTAGTGGAATATCCGCTCCCCAACATGCAGCAAATTGATGAAGTTCTCGACGTACATCTTAAGAAAAATGGCCGCGGTCGTCGTCTGACCACAGAGAATCGGGAAAAACTTCTCAAGGCAGCCCTCGGCCTGACCCGTGATGAAGCGGACAAAGTTTACCGTAAAGCCGAAGTCATGTCTGGTCAGCTTACGGAGGGTGAAGTCGATATCGTCCTGTCTGAGAAAAAGCAGATTATCCGGCGCAACGGTATCCTGGAATATCTGGAAGTGGAAGATACTCTAGACTCTGTGGGTGGACTGGAAGAGTTAAAGCGCTGGCTGACCCAGAGAGCGGATGCTTTTACAGAACGGGCCAGACAGTATGGCCTCCCCCAGCCTAAAGGAATGCTCATCTTGGGTGTGCCTGGCTGTGGTAAGTCTCTGATTGCCAAGACTACCGCCCGTCTCTGGGGATTACCCCTGTTGCGTTTAGATATTGGCCGAGTCTACGACGGTTCTATGGTAGGCCGTTCTGAGGCCAACCTGCGCAATGCGCTCAGGGTTGCTGAATCCGTTTCTCCGGCTGTCCTATTTATTGATGAAGTAGACAAAGCGTTCGCGGGTGCCGGTGGTTCTGCTGATTCCGATGGGGGCACCTCTTCAAGAATTTTTGGAAGTTTCCTCACCTGGATGCAAGAAAAGACTTCCCCCGTATTTGTGATTGCGACAGCAAACGGCATTGATCGCTTACCTTCTGAATTTCTACGCAAGGGCCGCTTCGACGAAATTTTCTTTGTCGACCTACCCAATTTCGAAGAACGTAAAGAAATCTTCCGTATCCATCTTTCTAAGCGCCGTAAAGATATTGCCCGCTTTGATATGGACCAATTTATCTCAACCTGTGACGGATTCTCTGGGGCAGAAATCGAGCAGGGAATCGTTGCAGCGATGTATGAAGCATTCGCACAGGGTCGTGAGTTCAATCAACTCGATATACTGGCTGCCCTGAAGTCCACCCAGCCTCTTTCTCGCACCCATCATGAACAGGTGAATAGCCTGCGCGAATGGGCACGGCAAAGAGCTCGTCCCGCCGCTTCTTCGGTAGCGGAATATCAACGCATGGAGTTTTAGCCATGTTCTATCCCACAGCTAACCCAGAGGAGGTGGTTCCGCAGCGCTAAGGTTGTTTCATCCGCAACCTAAGTCTTTCTACAATCTCTGGGAATTTATAACCAAAACCAAGACTATTTTTGTACTCTTCAGGAGGAAGTTCCATGTCTCACTTCAGCACACTCCGTACCAAGATCACCGACGCCGAAATTCTTAAGTCATCTCTGCGTGACCTAGGCGTTAGCGTCAAGACCCAAGCTGATGTTCGTGGTTATAATGGCCAGCGCGTCCGTGCTGACATTGTAGCTGTTCTCGAAGGCGAGTATGACCTCGGTTGGTCTCGCAATACTGATGGTTCCTTTGATCTGATTGCTGATCTTTGGGGCGTTGCTAAAAAGCACAACCAGACCGAGCTGATCAATTCGATTAACCAGCGCTATGCAGTTACCAAGACCCTCGCGGAAGTAAAGCGCACGGGGCATACTGTAGTTGCACAGTCCGTTGGTACCGATGGGCGTGTCACAGTTCAAAAATAGGCACAGGAAATGTTTCTAGGCACGCAAGGCGTGTCCCTAAATGCACTTCCCTTAGGCTGCAAAAAGTGGGTTACTTAAGTAACCCACTTTTTTTGATACTTTGTGCGAAAATATCTAACGGCTCATGACATCCCCTTCCCTTCGCTTACCGAGGGATCGATGGGGATTACTCCGGCCCCCAGACCAACCCCATAGACAGGAACGGCGAGGGAGAATTTCAGCAGCAGCGGTAGGCCAACTGTTGTGCCAACGCAGCCAGGCTAGTGCCCGTACATTTCTACCTGCTCTACCCATTAGTCTATAAAGCTCCCCGACCAGCACAGGTGGTTATAACCTATCGGCGTTTCTAAGCAACCGTTTAGAAACAAGCCTTCTCAAAGGCTCTCAAGATTCTGCCAAATCTCAAATTTACCGGATAAGGAGCTTTGAGATTTCAAGGTTGGCCCTTAGATTCGGCGGGAGACAAGGAGAACACCTATAACGATAGGAGAAAAACCTATGGGCTACCAAGAATGCTTTATTTTTCCGAGGCACAGCCCGTTTTCCGTTGCAATTAATCCTGTTCCGGAGCGATCCCCAGTTACAATTAATCCTGGCCCGCCATACCCTTTATTGTTGTGTTGGTCGGAGCCTCTACTATTGCAGACTGTTACAGCTACTAGGGGGGGACAATCAGGCCGCGCCGTTTCCATAGATTCGCAGGGAGTAAGCCTATGAAACGTACCATACTATTGAGTGTTGTGTTTCTGACAATTTTGAGGCCTTTCACTCCCGCTCAGGCCGAAACGATCAGGGTCGAACTAGCTAAGGCGGCTTTGATCTCTTTTCCGCTTTTCCAGCCAGAGCGGGCTGACTGGGTTCGCCTTGAAATTGACGGTAACCGCGTGAAGTTGATGCATACAACGCAGGTGCTGGACTGGTTCTTCGGTGTCTACAATTGGTACGACCACCCGCCTAAGCGCGTCGTTTTCGTGCCAGAAGGGTGCGTGGATAAATTCGGCAAGCTTGATCAGAAATTGCTTGCATTGCAGCAGGAGTTGAAGCAAGGTCTCATCAAAGAGCCGGAGTACGAAGCAAAAAAAAAGGAGTTGGTCGAGCAGGTTTTAGGTAGCCCCGAAACGCCGACCTGCAGTCTGACTGGAGTGGACACGATAACCCTGTCGCCGGAAGTTGATATCCGCAAGGGAATCTGGACTGTTGATTACGTCGAAAGTAACCTGAACAAAAGTGTCAGTTTCAAAGTGCCGAGCAAAGAGGATCAACCGCCTGCGTCTTCCCTGGAAAAGCGACAAAACCGGAAGCGCTAGAGCGTAAAAGGTTCACAGGATGGAGCGTGTAGGCTCTAGTCAAACTGCTGTAACAGCCAGCGATGCACGGCTCCCATCATCTTCAGCTTGACTACGCCGCAAGGCTTCTTGGCATGATTCAGATGAGGGTAACACTTTTGGGAAAACCTAAAAGGCTAGAACCCTCGATAGCTATGGTAAAAACACCTTAGCCCCTTGGCCAAACGTGTTCCCCTTCAACCTGCTGCCCTGACCCTTGCCCCATCTAAGGGCTTGTAAAGACTACCCAAGCGCCCTAATCCCTAAATATGTCCACTTTCAATGCCCCAACGGGTTAACTCCGAACGATTCGTGAGTGTGGTTTTTTGGAGCATATTACTTACATGGCTTTCTACAGTCCGTTGAGAGATGCCCAATTCTTTTGAGATCTCTTTGTTAGAAAGGCCACGAGCCACATAACGGAGTACTTTACCTTCCGTTGTCGTAAGTGCTACATCACATTGAATAGCGAGGGCAGGTTTGCCTAAATTTCGCCATCCGGCTTGTCCACTTTGGTCCCTGCCTGAGGTTTGCGCATGTTCTGAACGGCGTAGTAAAGCTTCGGTCAAGGCCACCAATTCATCGGGGTCAAATGGTTTTACCAGATAGGCATCTCCTCCTTCCTTAAGTCCTCGAATCCGGTCATTGACCTCTGCTTTTGCGGAGAGGAAGATAACAGGAAGGACTTCATGACCAGGCATTGCTCGCAGTGCATGCACAAATTCATACCCATCCATGTGGGGCATCATCACGTCACAAACAATTAAGTCTGGGGGGCGCGACTCCCTCGTAAGTCGAGCTAGGACTTCAATCCCTTGCTTTCCATTGGCCGCTCGGCTTATTTGATAACCACGCTCTTCCAGAAAGTTGCCCATCAGGAGAAGGAACCGGGTGTCATCATCTATAAGCAGAAGGTGTTTCATATACTTGCCAACATCGCTTATTCGGCTACACGTGGTGCAAGTGTTGTTGAAAATTAATTAAGTAAGATTACCTAAATACCAAAGTGTTGGCATGCGTGATTCCACAGGGAAGCTAGAAATCGCATATCAAAATCTCTCAAAGATGGGGTCTTGCGCGCTTCGCACCCAATATTTATGCCCATCCTTGGACTCTTGGGGAAAAAAGTAGATTCTATGATTGAGGACACATACCCACTAATGAGTAAACTTGAACTTATCTCGGTCATGCCCCTACTACATCAGCACTACCATGATGCTAGTCTCTATACCTTTAAAGGTGAAGGGGAGTGCTTTTAATGAGAACGCAGCGTCTTTATTTTGGATTATTGGGTTGTGTTTTTGCCCTGGTGCTATCTGGTTGCGTTAAGTCGTCGCAAGGACGAAATAACAACCATTTCACGATTAAGGCAGTAATTAATTATTCCGTAGCACCATGGGATGGTTCGGCGTATGAGTTATTAATACCCTTGAAGAAAGTTCACCAGGCTCCCAACCCATTCATCAGGATAAATATTTGGGGAAACCCTGAATTTCAGCAGCCTGAAACGCTGAATTTTTCAGGTAAGAATAATTCTATGGAAACTGGACATGCGATTTTTCAGCCTATCCTGAATGATTCCTTGCCTGAAATTTTAACTGGCACCGTTTACTTTGCAACTTTGAAGCAAGGAGTGCCAGTGTCAGGAACCTTCAATTTATCAACCTCGGATGGCAAAACATTTAAAGGGCAATTCCAGGCCGCGTGGGGAAATAAGAAACCTCCTTATATCAGGTGACAGTTATCCCATTAAACGAGGCATAGGGCGAGTCGATTAGGTTGGAGATTAAGCACTTTCAGTTTTTTCTAGTCTGTCGAACGGACGTATTCTTAGAGTCTGGTAACCCCTTAACATCTTTAGGAGCATCAATGCCAATGAGAATGTTCTGGACTACTGGTGATGATTGTCGATCGCTGAATAGGTTCCTCCATAGATGATTTGGCGAATCATGTCTCCAGCCAGAAAATCGTGAGGAAAACCCAGTTCAAGGTGCGCGGTCTCACTTAGCTTGTCTATTTGCTCTGGAGTCAATTGCCACTCTAGACAACCTAGATTCTCTTGAATCTGCGATACCTTACGGGAACCAATGATCGGAATCACAACCCCTCGTTGTTGACGTAGCCAGTTTAGGGCGACCTGAGAGGCTGGACGACCAATTTGATCGGCGATTTGACCTATGGTATTTGCGAGGTGCAGACGCTTCTCCCCGATAGCACTGGCTTCGCCAAGACGACCTGCGCCTTCGGATGGCTTCGTTTGGGAGTATTTCCCGGTCAAAAGACCACCCGCCAAAGGTGACCAGGCCATGACGGCAAGATCAAAGGCGCGGGCCATGGGCACGAGTTCTCTCTCAACATCTCTCTGTGCCAAGCTGTATTCCACCTGTAGTCCAACGAAGGGATTCCAGCCATGCCCCTGCGCCAGGGTATTCGCCTGGGAAACAATCCAGGCGGGCGCATCAGAGATTCCGATATAGAGGATTTTCCCAGACTGCACCAGATCATTGAGGCCCCGCATTACTTCCTCAACCGGAGTCATGAAATCCCAGGCATGGAGCCAGAGGATATCGATGTACTCCGTGTTGAGCCGTTTGAGGCTCTCCTCCACGGAACGTATCATATTCTTACGATGATTGCCACTAAAGTTCGGGTCGCCCTCTCGCGTCGATAAGGTGTATTTAGTCGCCAGGACAAAGTGGTCACGGTCACTTTTAACGAATTTTCCAACCCAGATTTCGCTTTGTCCTTGGTTGTAATTATTGGCCGTATCGATGAAGTTACCCCCTGCCTTTGCGAAGACTTCAAAGATTTTCTGACCTTCTTCTTGAGTAATGGCTAAATTCCAATCTTTCCAGACTTCCCCAAAGGTCATGGTGCCAAGGCATAATTCAGAGACTCTTAAACCACTTTTGCCGAAGAGTTTGTAGCGCATAGGGTTCTCCAGGAGATAACATCACGGCAATCTCATTTACAGGGCATAAGTCTTTGTTGCATTGATAAACCGCACCGCTTGCCCCTGTAGGAGAACAAGTCCTTAAAGAGGTTGTTCTGAAGGTGGCAGGACAGTGGCCCACTTACAATTATCGCCGCATCGGAGCCCAACTGCACCGAAAAGGCTGGCTCATCTCAAGGCATGGGAAAGGATCGCCGTCGTTACAGACCTTGATTGGGTTGCGGCTGGTCGAGTTCGCTAGACTAATGTCAACAACACAAATGCGGTTGAGCTGATCTATTAGGATCACCATGATTCCAGTTGGGTATATGGCAAAGTGGGTGACCGTCTGCCCGGAGTGGATCAAGGCCGAGCGCGTAGCGGATATTTACTCGGTCAGTGGTTGCGTATCGAAGGACTTTGCCGACTACATCCACTATTGGAAGCACAACGGTTACTGGTTCTTCGACTCGCCGCAGACCATCCTGCAGTTGGCTCAGCAGAACTCAATCGATCTGATAGGCACAAAGCTCTTTTTCTACGAAGCCTATGAGCGGGAGTTCAATGACGCTGAAGGTCAGTGATTGAGCTTTCAACTCGAACCTTCATTCAAAACCGAAGTGGTCGTGCCTACGGAGAGAGCCTTGGAGGGTTACGACGTCGTGACTTTCTCGGTAAGGACAAGCGCCGAATGCTCCCCGTTGTCCTGCAATTTGTTGGCGACAGAAGTAGAAACGAATCAGCATTGCTTACTGCCTTCACTCGAGCGTGCGAAGCAATTGTTGGAAGCGGGTAAATTCAAGAATGCGGAACCTGGGCCCTATCGAATATAGCGGTTCTCAGTCGAGTGAGGTACAGTAGCAGCAGTGGGTAAACCAATGCTGGATATCTTTAGCGGACACTTGTGCAAACGCTTTGGTGATAGCTTCGTCCAACGTTTGTTTTGTGCGCGGGGCTATCGACCTCAAAATTCCTTTCACATAACTATCGGATTCAGCTCGTGCAATATCCTCCTGCGAAATAAAAAGGAAACAAATATGGAGTCCGAGGGAAAATCGAGTGCAATCGGAACACCGATATCCGAACTCAAAATAGACGTGCCCCTTGTCTACCGTTTGTTGGAGGAACAGCACCCAGATCTGAAGCACCTGCCGATTCATTTCATGGATATCGGTTGGGACAATGCAATATTTCGATTGGGCGAGCAGTTGTCTGTCCGACTTCCCCGTCGAAAAGCCGCAGCCATACTCATCGAAAATGAGCAAACCTGGCTTCCATTGCTGGCAGAGCATCTTCCTATCCCTATTCCAACTCCTTACAGACTAGGCAAGCCAGCACGAGGCTACCCTTGGCGATGGAGTATATTACCCTGGCTGACTGGTATGCCTGCTGACCAAGAGGAACCCGATGCAAATCAGGCAAAACGCTTTGCGTCATTTCTTCGGTCATTGCATGTGCCTGCGCCATTCAATGCACCACCCAATGCGGTACGCGGTGTACCGCTATATCAGCGAGCAGCTTCTGTGGAAGAACGTATGCAACGGCTTGAAACGAAAACCAACCTGATTACGCAAAAGATCAGAAGCACTTGGAATATGGCTTTGAACACGCCTGTTGACGTTCCGGCTACCTGGCTACATGGTGACCTTCACCCACGCAACATCCTTGTCGAAAACGGTGTGATTACCGGCATCATTGACTGGGGCGACCTTACGTCAGGCGATATGGCAACAGACCTGGCTTCTCTATGGATGCTCTTCTCTGCTCGAAATACACGCCAACAAGCGATAGCAGAATACGCAAATGTTTCTGACGCAACACTACAGCGAGCCAAGGGATGGGCGATACTTTTTGGTGTAGTGCTACTGGATACGGGACTGGTTGATAATCCAAGGCACGCAGCGATGGGAGAGGGAATATTACGCCGTGTTTCTGAGGACGGATAAGGGATTGATTTAGACTTAGTCGGGCGAGTGACCATCCAGCTTAGGTGTTCCCAATAGTGTTTCCCCCATGGGCACCCTGAAAGCCTTATACAGACTCATTGCTGATCTGCCTCATCCGAGCTGGAAAGGCTATATCTGATAGTTACCTCGCCATCGATATCGTCAGAGGGAAGTGATGATGGCTAGAATGATCTTGGACAGTGAGCACATTCGATATGTGTAATCTGGCGCAGTCCATGAGCAAAAGTCAATCTACTGAAATTGCCCAGAGGTAAACGTGCTATCAGGGACTTGAAGCTTGAAGATAAAAAAGGAATGGAGCTTTTTACTAGCAATCGAGGAAAGAACTACTACTTTGTATGCACCTTTGGACACTGTCACTAGGAATAAACTTTCACGGTGGCGAATTCCAATCTTGAATCAACGAACTTTAAAAAACTCAACCTCCACAGAGAAGGAGTAAATAATGGCTAAAGTGGGCTTATTCTATGGGACTCAAACAGGGGCTACAAAAACGGAGGCAGAAGCAATCCGGCAAGAATTTGGTGGTGATTCCGTAGTAGAGCTGATTGATGTTTCAAAAATAGAAGCAAGTGATCTTGATCGCTTTGAATACATCATTATTGGCTGTCCCACCTGGAACGCAGGTGAATTGCAAAGTGACTGGGTAACTTTCTACAATGAACTAGATAACATTGATTTCACAGGCAAAAAAGTCGCTTATTTTGGTCCCGGAGACCAAGTCGGTTATCCTGACAACTTTGTAGATGCGATCGGTATTTTAGAGAAAAAAATATCTCAGCAGGGGGGCACAACCGTGGGCTATTGGCCTGCTGAAGGCTATGAATTCACCGCATCCAAAGGTCTTAGGGATGGGAAGTTTGTCGGTCTTGCTCTTGATGAGGAAAATCAGCCTGATTTGACTCGTGAGCGCATCAAAACCTGGGTTGCGCGATTGAAGGATGAGTTTGGCTTGTAAAAGAGTAAAGCACCTTCAAAGGTTCGTGTCTAACTTCAGGAATCGAATCGTCCCAGGAATATCCAACAAATAGGAACTGATCATCTCCTGGGAGTAGGGATCAGGCAAAACTCGTTGGAATTTGCTCAGTCGGTACTCTGGAAGCTGCTCCAAAATCCAGTTCTGCGTGGCCGGACTATTCCAGAAAGAGGCCTCACGCATTTTGAGGATCGACAAACTTAGGGTCGTCGGACTAACGCTCTCCCCTTCTATCTTCAAGCGGAAATTGTCTGCCATCACTTTCCAATCATGGAGACACTGGAGACCGTATTTGAGCGTGTAGTTAACCTGTCCACCGGCAAAAGTCCACCAAAGCAGTTTGTCAGACTCCCTATTCATACCCTTACGGGAAGGACTGAGTAAAGAACCTATATCGGCTCGATAGGCATCAACAGATGCTTGAGCTACCGCATCTATATAGGGAATAGCGCCTTTACCTTTTAGAACTTCGGCGATTTGCTGGCAGATTTCAAATCCCAGCAGTTGCGGAACAAAGCCTCCCCAACTTGGTTTCATTCCCTTGGGGGCGGGAGCAACCCGAACCGTCCGCTCTTCATGGTTAAGATGGATGACCGTCCAAGCCCTACCGCCGAGCAAGAAGGAATTGGTTTCCGTAGCCAGCTTATCGACAAAGGCTTGCTCTAAAGAACCCACCGTATAGCCTGCTCCCGTCTGCACTTTATACAGCAGGGGGCTACTGAAGACAGCGTAGAGTTCCATAAAGTTTTTGCGCCCAAAAACCTGTTCAGCCTTTTGCCCCATAGACAGAGAACCTCCTGCATAAAACAGAAAATCCTCTTTAATCATGTGTTTGACCAATCCGACAAACTCACCCTGAGCTATGCCGGAGAAGTCAGGGATTACCGATAATTGCTCCCAGCAACGCTCTGGACTAATCCCCCCAAACTGTAAGGTGAGGGCCAAGAGTTGATGGACAAGCACGGGCCAAACTCGCGTTTGCTTGGGGATAGACTCTACCCAACCTTTTTTCGCCAGTTCAATCAGGGCAATCGCTTGTAGAACGACTTCCAGGTCTTCGCAAAAGAAAGTCGTGTTGGCCTGTTGCCCTGCGCGCCGTCCGGTTCGACCCAAGCGTTGCAAGAACGAGGAGACGGTAGAAGGAGCATTGGCTTGCAGTACTAGATCCAGATCGCCAATATCAATCCCCAATTCTAAGGTTGAGGTGCAGACAATACTGGTATTCGTCGCTTTTTGGAAGTGCTCTTCAGCCGCAGCACGTTCTTCTAGGGATACCGAACTGTGGTGTACAAATACATCGGTTCCTTGCGCCCTCATCCGCTCTGCAATACTTTCTGCCAGCGAACGACTCTGGCAAAAAAACAAACTTTTTTGGCCCATCGCCTTCTTGCTGGCATTCTCAGCCATCGCTCCCACGGAATCTTGCAGGTAAATCCGCAGGTCTTTTTTGGAGGGCACTTTCGGCGGATCCACCACGCAGCTTTCCCGTCTGGAGGACCCTTGGAGCCATTGCAACAAATCGATTGGATTTCCGACGGTGGCACTCAGACCTATACGCTGCACATCATTTTCCGTATAGCGAATCAGCCGTTCAAATACGCACATCAAATGAGCGCCTCGGTCTGTCCCCGCTAAGGCATGAATCTCATCGACGACCATGGCCCGCAGGTCTCCAAAAATTTGGGCATGGGGCACCTTAGAAGATAAAAGCATTACTTCTAAGGATTCCGGGGTGGTCATCAAAATAGTGGTGGGCTCTTTCAGAAAAGACCGCTTCTGAGTATCCTTGATATCTCCATGCCAGAGGAAGCTACTCAGCCCCACCATTTCGGTATAGGTGGCAAAGCGCTCAGCCTGATTATTCAAAAGCGCTTTAATCGGTGCAATGTAGATAAGCCCGACGCCCCGAGGCTCTCGCTCCATCAAAGTGGCGAGCAGCGGAAACATAGCCGCTTCAGTTTTACCGCCTGCCGTGGGCGCAAGAATAATCGCATTCTTTCCATCCAAAAGTGCATGGCTCGCTAGTTCCTGGACTGGACGGAGCGATGACCAACCCAAGCGGGAGACAATCGATTCTTGAAGGCGGGGGGGAAAGCGCGGAAAGGCAGAAGGCATGTTTGAACTTTACGCCAAATCGACGCGGTGCAATCTATAAGCTGCACATAGCATCATCGCATTTAGATCTATACTGCTTTAGCAGTATAGACTGACCAGAAATCATGAACAGGACCCAATAATCAGCCTAAACAGGAGAAAAGCATGCAAATCTCAATGAAATCGGTATTGATTCTGGGTGCCACCAGCAGCCTAATCCTGGCGAGTTACTTAGCCTTCTTCGGCTCTGCGACCGTTGCCCAACCTTCATCGACTTACTGCGACAACTATGCTCGCGACTATGCCAGTAGGCAGAGTGGAGGCGCGATTCGAGGCGGTGCCAAAGGCGCGTTAGGCGGTGCGGTGATAGGCGGTATCTTAGGAAACGCAGGACAAGGCGCATCAATCGGAGCTATTGCGGGTGGAGTCAGCGGTGGTGCACAGCAGTCACGAGATCGCGATCGCGCTTACAGTGCGGCATATAACGATTGTATGAAAGGGCGCACCTAACCAAAGTCACTGCATACGTTTGTCATATTTTTACGTACCACGAAGCCGTTAAGGAGAATCAAGAACCATGATCAAAAAGTTAGTAGGGATGGTTATCTCAGCACTATTCATTGCAAGCAGTTCAGCACTCCCAGGATTTGCCCAAGCTAAGCCTTCCACCTTGGACTCTCCTAGCCTTGATCTGACAACGCTAGACTGCCGGGCCCTATTGCAGATGGATGGAGATGATCGGACTGTAACCCTGGCCTTATATCACGGGATAATCAGTGGGAAAAACAATCAAATGACAGTGAATAGACCTACCTTAGCCACCGCAACAGATAATGTGATTAATTATTGTATCGATCATCCCAAAGACACACTCCTCTCTGTTTTTCAGAAATATCGTCCCGCCCCCTCCGAAAAGTGATCAAGACTGTCAATTAAATGGGGGTGAGTCCTATGATGTGTGAATTGCAAATATGGTTTGCAAAGACCAGCTAATGCCTAACTGGGTTCAGGCAGTCAGGCATTCATCACCATATCTTTACTCAAGATTGCAATTTTTGAGGGTTGCCATTGGAATGGCTCCTGTAAGGTTCTAGGGTGGATTCACCCAATGCGGACTAATGCATGGAGATCAGACAGAATGCTGAAAAAACGACTACTTCCATTTTTGGCCCTACTCCTCTTGGCTGGGTTGGTTACAGGTATTGTTCTTTTGTTTAGTCCTAAACCCACGGTTCAGCAAGTATCCGACTATACAATGACCCGTTCTTTAGTTGTAAATCAGCCGAGTTATTACTCAGTTAAACAAACGCTTGACCCCAAACTTTACCGACCGATAGCTCCCTGGGTTGGTCGTCTAATTTTACCGAAACCCGAAGAATTTCAGCAAAAGACTTGGCCGGACAAGGATTGGGCTTGGTTAGAAGTCTATCAGGCTCCCCCGGAAAGGCAGGATTTAGTGGGGCAAAAGATTCGTTTAGGATGGCAGCGGTCATCGCGCCTTGATCGTTATTTGCAACTGGTGACCACGGATATTCGATTTACCCCTGCGGCCCAAAAAAGTGAACAGCAAGGAAATGTCGTTCCCGTTCGTCTTAATGGCCGTTCCCAGGTAGGCCCACTACAAGCTTTAGCAGGAGCTAGACCTGAGGATGATGTATTAGTCAGTTTTCAAAAAGCCCAAGTTGCAGGCAACCGTCTAGAACAACCGACCCTTCGGGTTGAGCAAATGCCTTTAATGGTGACAGGGCGTTATGAAGGTTTGGTAAAAATCCTCGGAGAAGTCCCAGCACAATCGAAAACGGATATTCCTGCCCAATGTCCAGGGTCTTTACCCTGTCCCAGTGAGTTAGTGCGCGTCAAACACTACAATCCCCAAAGCAGGCAATTTGATGGCGTTGAAGAGGTAATTCGGATTCCCCAACAACCTTTGGTATCGGGCGATCGCTTCTTTTCGACCCCTCGTCAGTTAGCCGATTCCACCGAGGGCAAAGCAGGGTGGTATATCTACGGCGCCAAAGGTAAAGATGGTTTATTTACCGTACAGGCACTCAGACCGCGATCGCTGTTTCAACTTCAGCCGACGGACAGCGTTTTGGGATTTGAGTCTGGTTCAGATTACATTGCTGAGGGTAACTGGAAAAATACTCCCGAGCGTAAAGGAACAGCCCAACGGGTTTTGGTCGATCCGCACCGTGACTCTCCGGCAGTGGCCTTGGCCGCTTGGAAAGAAGGCGATCGCGGTTTAGGGATTCATCAGTTTGGGGGCATTGGCGGACAAAAAGGCGAAGCAGTCATAGGGGGAACCGTAACGGGCCACTTTGCCTACTACTTTTTCCAGGTAATACGGGATCCCTTTACCCAGGAGTTGCAATGGGACATCTCCTACTATCAGGTCTATGCCCATAATCCCCAGGCGATCCTGTCGGGCAGCCAAAATTGGGCAAACTATATGGGGAACTTGCAACGGGGTTGGCTCAATTCTCGTCCCACCTCCAATGTGATGCTTAAAATAGATGCGCTTCAGAATTACAATTTTGGCGGAATTACCCTCTCTCCCCTGACGGAATTACAACGGCAACTGGAAGTTATGATGGCCCGCTACCGAACGGGGGATGGAACGGGAAACTCCAGTGTGACTCCAGCAGCTTCCTGTGTTCAGGATTCAAACCAAGCTATCTACATCACCATTGAAACTCTCAAAGAGCAGATTAAGCAGAATCCAAAAATTGCTGACTGGTTAAACGATCATCCCAATGACCCTCAAAACCAACGCTTTCAAAAATTAGTGCAACTTGGCGATCACCTCTATCAAATTTTAACCCCCAGGGGAGTAATCCGTCCCGATTGGCACCAAAATGCGGTCACGCTAGCGGGAGTAAAATTTAGCCAGCATTATCCTTTCGTTCAGCAGGATACGGTCACCGATGCCCTCTTAAGTTGGCAGTCGATGTTACCCCGCGCTGCCCATGACACCATCAGCACTATTTTTTTAGAACAGGGAGCAACGCTTTGGTTTTTACGCACCAATCAGGTTGGCGGTTCTCTGCCAGAGATCCTACCCCTGGCTCCGACCAAGCTTTTTGGAGAAGTGCCGATTCTTTCTCTGAGCTTGCGTCGCATCTTTGCTTCCATGGTTCTGCTCCCCGATGGTTGGAATTGGGGCATGACCGTTTTATTGTTATTGGGCTATGGAGCAATCGCAGTTCCGATTGGCCTAAAATCAGGCTTTTTACAATGGCGGCCTAGCCAAGCCAAACCCCTTCAAATTGGCAAAACCCTGGTTTTTCTCTTTATTTGTCCCGCACTCATAGAAGAACTGGTCTTTCGCGTAATTTTGTTGCCCTACCCGGATGAACTGAATGCTCCTATAGCGGCCATTGGCTGGGCAATATTGAGTTTGGCCCTCTTTGTTCTTTACCATCCGTTGAATGCCCTGACCTTTTACAAAGAAGGAAATCCGACCTTATTGAGTCCCATATTTCTCACTTTAAGCGCCTTACTCGGTTTAACCTGTACGCTCGCCTATTGGCTGACGGGTTCTCTCTGGGTAATCGCCTTTATGCACTGGGTTGTCGTGAGTATCTGGCTACTCTATTTGAATGGGTTAAAACTGCTAAGGAAAGAACTCCCAGATTGACTTCCGTCTTGAATAAATGATTGACATGCCACCAAATAAATCCCATGGCTCGCACTAATACAACGTCCGTTCGATGGACTAAGAGAGTATCTGTGAAGAAAATCTGAATCACTTGGCCAGCCGACGAAGCATTAAGCGAATCATCGCGACATAGACGACTCCTTCATGATTCTCTGGCCACTTCTCGTAGTCCTTGCTCAATCGTCGGCTGTGATTCAGCCAAGCAAAAGTCCGCTCCACGAT
>JBAUTB010000034.1:0-4831 GCA_049582005.1 Gloeobacterales cyanobacterium
CTTGCCTTTGGAGAAAGCCATAAGCATTCGGTGGCCGCCCCTCCTCCATTGGTTTGAGATTGCCAAGTTACCGAAGACCAACCGGCATATAACTCCTCGTACAAAGCCGAAGGGCGACCACAGAGAATTGCCATTCCCTGGATGGCCTGTAACTGTGTGGCTAGTTCTCGATGCGCTTTCTCGTCCATATCAAAGACATATTGAGAAGAGGGAGCGGAAGAGCCCTTGCGGGTGTCAGGTAGATAGGGCGGGTCCAAGAAAAAGAGGGTGTGAGGAGTGTCCATCCGTTTAAGGATTTCTAGAGCAGGAGTGCATTCGATTTGCACCTGTCGTAGGCGTTTAGCGAAGTTCCAAAGATGCTCGGTACGTTGCCAGTCCTCAGCTACAGAGCTGCTGCGGGTGGGACTATGCATGTAGCGCCAACCCTTTTTTTCTTTCAAGGCCCCAGCGCCCCATCCCTGCCAGGAACGGACATAGAAGCGTCGGGCCGTCTCTAGCGGATCTGAAGTGACTTGGAAGGCCAGCGCCAATTCCTTGCGACTGTAGGGTGTCAACTCGATAGCACGAATGAGCTGCTGGGGTTGGTCGCGCAAGATTTGGAAAAAGGTAGTGACATCGCCATTGAGGTCGTTGAGGACTTCAAAGCGACTCGGAGCTTTTTGAAGAAGGACGGCAGCGGAGCCAGCATAGTTATCGACAAAGGTTAGATGAGGAGGGAAATAGCTGATAATACGTGCGGCATCTCTCCATTTAGAGCCGTGATAACGAAGAGCCGGTGAGAGCTTTTTCATAAGCCTGCCCTCCCTTTTTTGAAAAAGAAAAGAGGCTCGTTGACCTTTTGGAATAGCCGCAAGTGCTGAATAGGGAACCATTGGGTTCTGCGGTTGTTGGCCTGCACTTGGGCCAAGCCATTCTCAAACTTGATGATCGTCCAAACCGTGTTCACCAATGTTCTGGAGTAGCCACGCTCCGAGAGAAACACCTTGTCACCGATAGTCAGTTGCTCTCCAGCGGCAGTGGTGATTTGTGCAAGATTTGTATGGGGGTTTGGGTTCATCGGCCACCTCCGCAAAAACCGTGCGAGACGATTTGCATAAGCTGGCGGCTGCGTTTGTCTAGCTTGGAAACTCTGGATTTCTTACGGCCAAACTCTTTGGCTAGACCCCGACGCTCAGCAGTTAAGTCTTGAACAGCTTCAATCGTTTTCTCTAAATCTTGATGGGTCATGGCTGCACCTCCAAATAAGGTGTTTCCTGGCCTTGCTTGGCATACAAAGCGACATCAGTTAGAGGGAATGTGTAGCTGAGGGGATTGATTAACCCTCGAATAGGCTGTGCTTTGACTAACCCTCGGTCTGGAGCTAATGCTTCGATGCGCCAAACTTCGTCCTGTTGTTTGCGGGAATAATGCCGGGCCAGTAGACAAATCAAATCTCCGATAGACAATGGTTTGCCGTAAGCGTCCAACACCTTTGCCTCCTGTCTTACAACCGAAAGATGGCGAGTGGGTTTTGGTAAGGGATGGGTCATCGCTTTGCCCCCTTCCACGTCTGCCCCTTCTTCGAAGTGATGTGCAAGTGGCTGTGGGGAATGATGACCGACAAATATTTGAGGTTGGGTGCAAGTTGGTATGGATAAAAGCTTTCGGCTACATCAATACCGAAACAAACCTCTGCGAACCCTTCCCCGTAAGGACAGTTCTGACTAATCATCTTCAGAAAGGGAGTTGCTGCGGGGATGATGTACTGTTTACCGCCAGTGCGGAGTATGCCAGGGTCGTTAGCCCAGGTCCGGTAGGCTTTCTTGGTCGTTAGTTTTTGGTCTGTCTCGCCTTCACTGGAAGCATCTGAGGCTTTTATAGTGGGCTCATTTTTATACGCAACAATTTTTTCGCAAACCTGTGTGATCATGAGAAATAACTCCCTTGTAGTGGAGATTCAGAAGGGTGTTCACCGCGACCAACGACAACACTTCTTCTGTGGATGTGGTTGGAGGTTAACTGTTCAAATAGATAGTTATCCTCCACTGCACTACCAAATATAGGCGTTAGGCTTTGAAAAAACAACACCTGAAGGCGATCTTCCTTTGGGTGGTAATAAACAGGTAGACTTAAACCGTACGTTTGGGCGGTAAAACTCTTGATCCGGTGGCGGTTGAATGAGCTTATGGCTCGCAGACGCATAACGAATGGTGATCTAGGAATTTTGATAGGGAAGACCTCAGAGAGTGTCTCCCGCCTCAGACGCACTGATAAAATGCCTCGAATAGACGGAGAGGCGCTAAATGCTTTTTGCAAAGCTCTTAAATGCAGACCAGAAGACCTGATCGAATACACAGAAGACTCAGAATAAGTAAGTGCTTTCTCGCTGGGCATGACCCGCTGATGATTCTTGCTGACTGCCCTCGACAGTAAGCACATATACACAAATAAGTTTTTTCGGGCTAAAGTATTTACATTCATGGGTTACGACCCTGATGTGCGAAACAGCGCTTGGGTTACAAGCGTTTTGAGGGGGAGTCACTACGACTCCAGATTTGGTCGATGGCCCTGCTGCATCCGGGGAAGGAAAACCAGCAGTGGCTTAAGAAGCCTGGTTTAAACCAGGAGATAAAACTCGAGAGGCCGTTCTAGGTGGAACTAGGGCGGTTTCTTGTTATCTGAGGGAAACCTTAGCATTGAAAAAATAACCCGACAAGGGCTAAACCCTTTGCCTGAGAGGGCTATACGCGCGACTCACGTAAGAAATTTATACGCGCGACTCACGTAAGAAATTTTCAAAACCGACCTAGGTAAGGGTTCTAAAATTGGGTTCCCAGAATTTATACGCGCGACTCACGTAAGAAAATCATACGCGCGACTCACGTAAGGAAATATCAAAAATTTCAAAACAGCGCTAGACTCTGCAGATCTTTCCTGCCTTCTGCTAGTATTCGGAGAGTCTCAGGTTCCTTGGCTATGTCGGAAGAGAAGAAAGAATCTATGTTTCCGGTAGACAGCAAGCTCCTTATGCTTCTTCCAACAGCTGTTTTTTCTCCGAAAGACCCTGACGTTCACTCACCTATTCTTCGGTCAGATGGCGCGGGACAATACCTAGAGATGCGACGTGAACCAAATTCTACTTTAGACGGTGAATTACCAATAACTAGGCGTATCCCTCTAGACAACTTTACTCAACAAGAATGGGAGCAACTGAAAGAAGAGTATTCAAAGCTGAATTTCCAAAATTGCATGTCAGAGGGCGTAAAAAAAAGCCTAGGAAATATACAAGACCGAAGAATTCAGCGTTTATTCATGGCATTGCTAACTTTTTTAAACCCCAGGCAGGTCGCAATTACCCTTTATTTATATCGTTTGGCTGCTCAACAAAAAAATGGACCTGAAGTAACTTTTGAGTCAAATGATTTGCTCGAAGCTTTAGGTTATACACGCTCTAAAAGAGGTTCATTTGATTCAAGGCTTCGTTCTCAAATTAATCAAGACCTGGTTGCTTTGCATAGAACGGAATTAGTTTTTGCTCGTTCTTTGCGTGACGGAAAGAGAAGAGATGCTCTTGTTATGGTCAAGAGCATACTTCGTATAAAATCTTACATAATCAAGAATCTTGCAAGAGACTTCAATTTACTCCAGGCTGCTGATTATACTCATGGATTAGCAGATAGTTATAATGTTGTTTTAGAGTTTGAAAGTTCTTCTGGAGGGGAAACTCCATTACTTTTTGCTGAAGGAATTGATATCAAGCAAATTCCGCATAGCAACTCAAAGTTTGAACATAAAATGCGAATGATTACATTTCTGGCTAGTCGTATTATATGGGATAAGGTGCAAGAAGAACAAACTCTCCTTATATCTAAACCTCACCTATTTAATAAACTTGATTTATTTGGTAGTAATAATGCTCGAAATAATGAAATTTTTTGGCGAACAGTAGATGAATTAAAAGAAGAGGGATATATTTTGAAAGCACATGAAATATCTGGAAAGGGTAAAACTTCTAATATTGAAATTAAAGTAAACCCTGAGAAAATTCGCCTAGCTAATCTTTAAATGACCAAGTTCCTGGAAATACTACCCATCCCTTTAGTTTCAAGTTAGTTTGGATTGCTTCAAATTGATCCTTGATTGTCGATTTTATTCCAGCACTTTTGGATTCATCTTTTTCTATTAAAGAGAAGCTTGATTCCTTTCCAAGAAAAATAGTGCATTGTACAACTTTGTCTGATACGTTAGCACTTGCAACAGCAACAAATGAAATGTCATTTCTGCTGCCCATCGACTCTTCTGAAGAAAGCTCTAGGTGAGTTTCCTTCAGATTATGTGCTCTTAAATAACCTAAATAGTCATCTAGCGTAAGAAACTGAATGAAAGCTCTGCTCATGGGATGTCCCTCTCGACTTAGCCCAATTTTTGCAAAGACGGCTACTCGTTTGGGTTACGCTAATGTTCTACTTATGTTCTATTTATGTTCTACTTATGTTCTACTTATGTTATGGGCAAGTCTCAGCCTTCACGAATGGAGCGGTCTTTGCGGTTAAGCCCATCTGGGCAAGTTGTTGCACAGAGAGCTTTTGCGCTGCAGGGAATATCTCAGAATGCGTTTGTGACTAAGTTGGGCATTGAGCATCAGCGGAGCATTGCACGACAGACTTTTAGCCGATATCTAAAGGGTGAGCAAATAGAACGGGAGCTATTTTGTATTTTGTGCACTGCCTTAAGCCTTGAGGTTGCTGCTGTTATTGAGGAATCAGGACAAGTTAATTATGAACAGTCCAATGCTCCTCAAACTTTTGAATATGTTCCAAAAAATAGTGATGATTTCTATTCCTACTATGCT
>JBAUTB010000035.1:0-7856 GCA_049582005.1 Gloeobacterales cyanobacterium
ACTTCTACAACTAGGACAGACCGAGAGACTAAGCGGATCTGGAACACCACAAACCAGACAGACTTGAGCTTTGGTCAGAATATCCTTAGTTGAAACCAGCGTACGCTGCTTTAAAGCATCAGCCATACTTTGAGCCGTAGGAAAGCGCATGGCTGGGTCTGAACGAGTTGCTTGGGCTACGATACTATCTAACCACTCCGGGATATCCGGCCTCTCCGTGCGGGGATGATGACCTCGGGCTGCAGGCGTAGGGGGAAAATTAAGCGAAGGGCGGACGGGAAATTTACCGGTCAAGATGAAATATAAGGTCATGCCTAAAGCAAAAATATCAGCGCGGGCATCTGCCCGTTTACCGGCTATCACTTCCGGAGCTGCATAGTCCAGCGTTCCCACAAAAGCTCCCGTTTGGGTCATAGTCGTTTGACCTTCGACACGGGCAGAACCAAAGTCTGCCAGCTTAGCTTGTCGGTCTTCCCTAAGCAGGATATTGAGTGGCTTTACATCGCGATGTAGAATGCCTCGACCGTGGGCTAAAGTGAGCGCCTGGGCAATGTCCTGACCGATCTGAGTGGCAAATTCAGCAGAGAGAGGTCCTTGTTTTTTAACGATCTCCTGTAGATCTGCCCCGCGCACCAATTCCATGATGATGAAATTCCAGGGGCCTTCTTCCAACAAGTCAAAGACATGAACGATATGGGGATGGGTCAGCGCACGTACCGCCAATACTTCCCGACGTATTCGTTCACGAGCAAGATGAGCCACCGCCGGAGGAGGAACCATCATCTTGACGGCTACCTGCATTCCCAGCTTCAGATCGAGGGCTTCATAGACCACCGAATACCCTCCCCGACCAAGTTCTTTAAGCAGTTCATAGCGGTCTTTGATCCGAGTACCCAGGGCAAGATAGGTCATGGGTTAACCTTCTAAATTTAGGAGGTTCTTTGGCTTCGTCCCGTTTTCTATGGCATTCAGTACGGAAAGAGCATTCTGCCGCCAGCCGTCATTCGTCTGATAAATCGTCAAGAATTGCTTCAGGTGCAGCTTAGAACGGTCATTCTCCCCAATCGCATATTCCGACATCCCCGCATGGTACAAAGCCATATAGTTGTATGGCTGATAGTCAATCACCAAGCGCATAATCGGGCCAGCAGACTCATCATCTCCGGCATCTGCCACCGGATGGCCAATATTGAAGACGACGGTGGCAGCGTAATCTCTTTCACGAATTGCTAACCCATCGATAATTACTTTGGCGATCTTAGTTTTTCCGGCCAGCGCATAGCACCCCGCCTTGTAGGCGGCCCCATCGAAGTCCTTGGGAGGGGGGAAAGAACGAATGGTCGTAGCCACCTCTACAGAATTGCAGTGGGATTTAATTTGGTTAAACCATCGCTCCCCTGGCGTGTTCCCCGCATAAGTCTGCGTGGAGTTATGCACTGATGCAGAGGTTGCGGACGAAAGCACGTGAGCCGTCAAGACTGCGGCACACAGCGCAATATACGCAGAACCAATCCAATACGAAGTGCGCAAGCAGTCTGCCTCACCCCTACGGTGTTACAGTCCCAATCATTCCCGCAGCAAAAAGCTTTTTATCGTGTCAACTTGAGGTCACATCGAGACTTCATACGAACGGCCTACGGCCTACATAGTTACACTTAGGCCTTCTTCTGAAATATAGCCAGTGCGTCGGCAAGGGCTTCCATCGTGTAAGGGTTGGCTTCTACATCCACGCGCCCCAATAACTCCTGACATGTTTTAGAGGTTTGAGGGCCTATGGAAGCAATAGTTATCGATTGCAGGCTAAGAGGTAGTTCGAGCCCAGCCTGAGTGCATAAATTACAGAAATGACGAACGGTTTTAGAGCTTGTAAAGGTCACGGCCTGTACGCGCCCAGCGGAGAATTCCTGGATGATTTCAAGAGATACCTTTTCAGGGCACCGGGATTGATAGGCTGAGGCTTCTAGCACTTCTGCTCCCATCGCTCTTAAACCGTCAGTCAAGACTTCTCGTCCTCCTGACTCCACCCGAGGAAATAGAATTTTTTGGTCTGTAAGCTGTTCGGGGTTAGGAAATTCTCGAAGCAATGCATCAGCAACAAAAGCCTGGGGAATGAAGTCAGGCAAAATCCCTTTTCTCTGCAAGCTTTCTGCTGTTTTTTGACCAACTACAGCAATATGAACACCACCCAAGGCCCTACTGTCTAATCCGGCAGCCTGCAAGCGCTCAAAGAAATAGTGAACGCCCTGAGCAGAGGTAAGTATGAGCCAATGAAAACTCTTTAGGTCTTGAATCGCCTGATCCAATACTTCCCAACTGCTGGGAGCCACGATTTCTAAAACAGGCATTTCCAAGACCAAGGCGCCATAAGAGCGTAAGGCTTGGGTTAGGGAATCCTTTTCGCCCGTGACGGCTCTCGTGACCAAAACCTGCTGCCCAAAAAGCGGTCCTTGATCGAACCATTGATACTTTTTTCTTGCTTCCACTACCGAACCAATTACGAACGTGGCTGGAGAATCAAGGACTCTTTCTCCTTGGAGAATAGCCCCAAGCGTTGTGGTCTGCACTCGCTGTCTATAGGTTCCACCCCATTGGATGGCTGCCAGAGGCGTCGTGGCGGGTTTGCCATATTGGACAAGACGTTGAGCGATGATTGAAAGATTACGGGTTCCCATCACAATAACCAAAGTATCCAATTGGGCCATTCCTGACCAGGGAATAAGGTCTAGGTCATGACCGGAAAACACCCCGAAGCATCGACCATCTTTTTTGGTCGTCAGCGGAATCCCGGCAAAACCCAGAGCTTCCAGGGAAGAACTGATCCCTGGGACTACTTCAAAAGAAAATCCTGCAGCGAGCAGAGCATCCAATTCTTCGGCTAAACGTCCAAACAGCCAAGGCGAACCAGCTTTCAGACGCACAACTTTGTAGCCTTTTTGGGCATACTTAATCAGAAGTTGGTTAATTCCCTGCTGCGTGACTGCTTCCTTGCCCCCTCGTTTACCTACAGGAACTAAGAGCGCCTCAGGAGCTATTAATTTATGCCATTCGACTTCCATAAGGTCGTCATAAAGGATCACTTCTGCTCCACGCAGAAGTTCCAGACCTCTTTCGGTCCAGTAGTTCAGTCCGCCTGGCCCAGCTCCTATAAAGGATACTTTCTCGGTGTTTTCCACAAACCTGTTAAGACCACCATACAAAACTCAGCATATTTTGGTATGCAAGGCCTAATATGCTTGAAGGGTATCTTAGACTATACTTGGGGGGCCTGGAACTTTTAGGTTATGGGGCAGGTCTGGATGAAAAATTTACGCTTCGAATTCCTCTTCCTCTGCTCTCTCTAAAGATAAAGCACAGGCTAATCCGGACTTTTGATGCGTTTGCCCTGTATAAAACTTCGCTAGAATTAACCAAACCCGATCCCTACATGAGCCTGTAATGATTTTCGACGACCTAATCCGATTCCTAATCAATGATTGGTGGATTTCCTTACCAATGATTTTTGCTTCCATCCTGACGGTGGCGGTAGTGTTTGAGCGAGCCTTGTTCCTCAACCGCAACCGGAGAGATATTGGCAAATTTGTTGAACGTGTCCAACGTGAACTTGAAAAAGGCAACATGAATTCTGCCCAATCCATGGCAGAAACGATGGGGGGAGTGTTGGGAGATGTCGCCCAGGAAGGTATTCGACTACTAGGGGTGAATCGGAAAGGCTTTGAAACCGCTTTTGACATCACCATCGGTCTTGGGTTGCGCAAGTTGGACAAAAACCTCTCTATTTTAGGAACGATTGGAGCGGTAACTCCCTTTCTTGGACTATTAGGTACAGTTGTGGGAATTCTTCGGTCTTTCCAGACCTTTGCGCAAGCAGGAGCTAGAAGCAACCAACTCGCCGCTGAAATCGGTTTTGCCCTGATTGCCACCGCAGCCGGTCTGGTAATTGCTATCATTGCTGTAGTGGCTTACAACATTTTTCAAAGTATTTTGGCCAAATTCGAAGACGATATGCAGCTCTTGAAGCTGCTCTTCCTCAGCTTTACAGAATCAGGAATGCCCGCCAAAATGCCTGTCGGTAAGTCAGCCTATTCTCCATCCACAGAGCAACCCTATCAGGGCTATTAGTTAGGAGTTCACGACCATGGCAGTAAAGATGGGGGGAGGACGGGGTTCTAAGAGTCGTGGTGGATTTACAGAAATCAACATCACGCCCTTAACAGATGTTTTCTTAGTACTGGTCATCATTCTCTTGATCACAGCTCCTTTAATTCAGGATTCTGGATTGAAGGTAGAACTTCCTACCTCTAAATCAGGGGACAAGACCGAACAAAAAAATATTACCGTCGGGATAGATGCCAAGGGCCAGTACGCCCTGAACGGCTCTAAGATTAGTGCTGATACTTTACTCCCTGCCCTCCAAAAACAGGCCAAAGAAACAGGTCAAACGGTCTTGGTGGTCCAAGCAGATGCCAACGCCAGGCAGAAAGATGTTGTCCGAGTCATGGATGCTGCACGACAAGCTGGTTTGAAAAAATTGGTGGTAGCAACCCAACAAAATTAGCGATGGGAAAAGGGAGCATTTTTTAGACTACCAAGTTCGCCCCAAGTGCTCTCCAGGGTGTAAGTTTTTCATGCTTATAGTGGTGATCCTTCACAGCAATAACTTTGCTGAAATAAATACCCAATTACTCTGCGACATATAGCTGTCGCCACTTAAGTTTTTGATGATGAACAAGCCTGGGTGGACTTGATCCATGTGTCCTAAGGGTCTTGGCGACAGCTGCTATAACTGTGCCAATTCTCTTTGAGCTTGCACTAAAGGCTGGGCTAAAACCCTCGCTATAGCTTGAAGCTTCAGATATTGACATGGAGAATTGGTATGATCCCAGAGATAGCGTCATGGAAAGAAGATGACTAAATTTGATGAGCTTTGCCAGGCGTATGCAACTTCAAGAAAAAACTATTTCGATTATCGTAATGCTTGTCATGACTTTATAAGTCACCTTGTCAAAAAAACAATTAAATATCTGGAGATTCCTGAAGAACAGGTCAAAGTAATTCCCTTGAGTGAAGAAGTAAACGACCAGTGTGATTATAGTATTTCAGAAGCAATGCATTTAGATGAAGATACTTTTTGGCATATAGGTATTCAAATAACCCTTTATGAACAGCCCGATATAGCTCCACACCAACCTGTCCTTATATGGATCATGACCAAGAAAAATGATGGTTCATTTCTTGTCAAATTAGGCCCAGGAAGCAAAGATTTTGTGATACGTCCCAATGAAGAAACGGACTATATCTATTTCATAGACAATATATTTTTAAGTATAAAAGATTCCTTTGAATTAGAGCTTCAACACTTTTTAGAAGGCGAAGAAAAGACACGTAGAATTGGCTTTCAATAGAATTATGCTCAACGTAGCGATGAGATTTACGAGCATGATATTGAGCCTCGTATCGAAGCAGTGGTGTCACCTACAAGCGAGAGGTATAGGTCAAAGATAATGGCAAGGTTCTAGCTTTGCTATAAAGACCAGTCCAATCCTAGGGCGTTCTATAATGATCCTTCTGTCTGGACCCGTTCATGAGCAGCTTTATTGAAACGCTCCGTTTTAACGAGCAAGGATTGATTCCAGCCATCGTTCAAGATGTCCTTGATGGGACCGTACTGATGATGGCCTGGATGAATCAAGCATCCCTAAAGAAAACCCTGGAAACAGGAGAAACTTGGTTTTGGAGTCGTTCTCGCCAAGAGCTTTGGCACAAAGGAGCCACCTCTGGACATATCCAGCGCGTGGAATCAATCCGCTATGACTGTGATGAAGATGTTTTGCTTGTCACCGTAGAACAGGTGGGAGCTGTAGCCTGCCACTTAAACGAACGCAGCTGCTTTCACCGTCTAGATGGTCTTAAGAGTCTTCCTCCTGCCGATATGCTGTCCCAGGTCTATCGAGTGATTCAGGAGCGAAAAGAAATACCTAGTGAGAAATCCTATACCAGCCAGCTCCTGGCTGCTGGCGACAATAAAATTCTCAAGAAAGTGGGCGAAGAAAGTGCGGAAGTGATTATGGCCTCCAAGGATGGCATCCCAGAACGGATCGCAGAAGAAGTGGCAGACCTTTGGTACCATACCTTAGTCCTCCTCGCCCATCACGATATGGACATTCTGGACGTCTATCAGGTTTTGAAAAAGCGTAGGCAGTAGATAACTAAACTCATCTAGACACAAAAAAAGAGGCAGGCGACTTTCCGTGTTTCGTCTCCACCTCTTTTCCTGTTTACTCCTCACAAAAAACAGAATACCCACTACAAAAAAATTTGTCAAATATATTTTGGATTTCCTGAATCTCCGCCTGAATGATGTGTACTTTTGGGCACGATAATAGGAGGACAGCTTCTTGCACATCGATAATATAGGTGTATGACAAACAAATCTTCCCTTCTTTCCTTTCCCTGGATTTGGCCTGTAACGGGTGGGGGAGTCATCATCGCTGGAGCCGTAGTAGCCTGGCTGAATTTGCCTATTCAGGTAGAAGCAAGCGTCCAAAATGGCCAAAAAGGGGTAGACCCTCGTATACCGATTACCGTGAATCTCGTCGGTTGGGGAGCTCAAATCCAAAACTTAGAACTTGCAACATCTACAGGCAAAGTGATTAAAAAAATCTCACAGCCTCTAGAAGCATCAGACCACTACTTACTCAGTGACCTAGAGCCCAGTGAAACCTATCATCTGAGCATGGAAGCCAGCCGCCCATTCCCTCAAGAACAATTGATCAGAACAGTCCAGTTCTCTACCCTTACACAGCCAGAGCTGATCAGCAAACCTCCAAAGATTTTGCCTAAAGACGGTGCTATTCGTTTAGATTTTTCTGCACCCATCAAACAGGTAGAAGTTGAGGGTATCCCTGCTCAAGTAGAATTTTCTGCAGATAGCAAGACTGTCATTCTGAAGCCTGAAAATTATAAACAAGGCGAACGATATGCCGTTGAAGTCACAGGAGTTACCGAAAAAGACTTCCCTATCGCTCCTGTCACCTTTAAAACAAGCACCCCTGCCGCCGTTACCCTAAAATCTTCCATCGCAGATAAACAGCAAAATTTGGGGGTGGGCATACCCTTGGCACTGAACTTTAGTAAAGCTCCTGCCAATCCAGAAGCCCTTCTAGACAAAATAACCTTAGACCCCCTTCCTCCAGGGAAGTGGAAATGGACCAATAGCAGGACGCTTCGCTATGTCCCAGAAGGCGGAGTATGGCCTGCCTTGACAACCTATACCCTAACGGCAGATTTAAAAGATTGGAAAGCTGTCGATGGTTCATGGATTGAGGAACCGCTGAATACGACCTTCGGCTTTGGTCCAGACCATCGATTTGAAGTAGACCTCTCCCGCCAACGGGCAATGGCTATTGAAAATGGGAAGGTGGTTCGGGAATTTAAAATTAGCAGTGGCAAGGGAGCAACTCCCACGGTGACGGGGACATTCTATATCTACCGCCGTGTCAAGATCAAAACGATGACCAGTGGCGGTGACCCTCAAGGCCCAGGATTTTACAGCGTAGACAATGTCCCCTTCGTTCAATATTTCCACAGAGGATATGCATTCCACGGAGCATGGTGGCACAACAATTTTGGTCGTCCTATGAGTCACGGCTGCATCAATATGAGCACCCAAGTTAAAAATGCCAGAAGTGTAAGCGAGGATGCTGGCTGGCTCTGGGAATTTGGAGCGGTGGGAACGCCTGTCAAAGTTTATGGCAAAGCCCCAGGCACAGTCTGAGGGTAGGAAAATCAAGTCATCCAGTCCGCGGCAATAATGAAAAGACCGTTCATTAGCAATGAGCAGTCAACCATAGGTACAG
>JBAUTB010000036.1:0-1983 GCA_049582005.1 Gloeobacterales cyanobacterium
TCTCAAGGCGGATCTAAAGTGGGCTTCGTTTAAAACTCTGGAGCAACTGCAAACCAAAGTCGATCAACTCCTGGCTGAGTTGACACCGGAAGTGATTGCTTCCCTCACAGGTTATGCCTTCATCCTGGATGCCCTATCTGCCCTGAATACTATTTAAATTGGTATCACTACTACTTTATTTGATCTATCTACACTGCAACACTTGGGGCTTACAGGATTGCCAGATTTTTTACATATAACCCACATTCCGCAGGTCTACCCCGTAGAGTAGGATTTTTCCCTTGTCAGGTCAGTAAATAGTAACGACCGCAGGAGGCTCCTAGAAAGCGGAGAATTTTCTGCCTTTGTGGGGAGAGATTACTGATTTGTTTGTATCCGGCAATGATGACCAAATGAACCGCCTGAAAGCACTGAAAGACCCACCGTATCGTTGGCGTATTTGTTAATTTGCCGAGTTGATTGGGAATGCCCGCTTTGGCCTCACTCAAAGCTTGGCGCAACCGACGCTGAGCTAACGTGTAAACCAGCAGGCATAACGCCATGACCATAGCCAGGGCCATAATCCGTTGACGGGACTTGAGGAAGACACTGGAAGTAAAGAACAGGGGGTCTTTGAGAAAACGAAAACCCCGCTCACTCGATTGCTGCTTTTTGTATTCGTTTAACACCTCCACCGTGCTCAGAGCATCACACTCAACCTCATTAGTCGCGAGAATAAAGCGTCCGGCAATGCGTTGATGTTCCTCAATTGCCTCTGAGTTGGGAACCAGGGTCGCGTGCAGGTGGTAACTCAGAGATTGGGGTTGAGTGTCAGGTTTGGGACGACCTCTCTTGCCATGATGTGTTTGCTCAACGACCACTCCTTGACTCAAACGGCTATAGCGCAAGGTCTGCTCAAACTTTTCCATGGCCTGAAGCGCATCGGCTTGGCAGGCAAAAGATTCCTTACCTAACTTGTCTAGTTGGCGTTGTTGGCTTTGCGTATCTTGCTGGACTCGCTTTTGCAATTGTTTGAGGTCGGCCTCTCGGCGTTTATCGCTTTCAACGACTACCCAGCGTTGGGGCACTTGCGCATACGTGGTACACAGCTCAATCAAGCGATAGCCCTCCTGTAATCCTTCCCACTCGGCAAAAGGACTCACCTGCCGAATCACCGCCTGAGCGTCTTTGAGGGTGAGCGGTACCCGGCTAATCCACTTGATTCCATTCAAGTGCGCCAGATTCTCGGCGGTATAGAGCGCTGCGTCCGCCACCAGTAATCCTTCAAACTGCCACTGTTGACGGTACTCCTTGATCACCTGCTCAAAGCCCACACAATCGGTCTCATTGCCATCTGCCACCCGCAAGTACAAGGGCACGTCTCCATCTCCGCTACAAATCGTGTCGAGGAGAAATTGTTTTAGGTCAGGACGACGGTCTCTGGAATATCCATGGGTAATTTCTATGGGGCGGGGGAAGGCCAACTCTCCTTCCCCCTCGGTTGATTCTTCATCTTCGACATATTGCCCTTCAACCGACATGGAACTACTGTCGAGATGAACGCGCTCGGTTTCGACGCCAAACTTGCGGGCAGCCGCTAAGGCCAATGTTGTAAACAACTTCGTTACACCATACTCATAAAAGCGATCTAAAGCTCTTCCCAGTCGGTCATCATTCAGATGCTGTGCCTCTATTCCTTCTCCCAAAAGATGAGCGGTTGCCTTGCCCTCAAAGAACTGGCTAAACAGATACAATGGGGCTGAAACAAAACCCAATCCATTAAGGATCATTGCTTTGAGCACTTGCCCCAGGCTCAGTACTTCCTGGGGATGAGTTCCCAGCAATGCATCTACTTGTTCCACCAGTCCAATCTCATCCACTATCCCGGCGACAATGCCCAAATGGTCTATATCTTGAACTTGAATCTCGTTAGTTGGCGAACTCATAACTTTGCAGGGGGTCAAAAATACCTCATTCTAAATCCCTACCTGCGGAATGTGGGAT
>JBAUTB010000037.1:0-14208 GCA_049582005.1 Gloeobacterales cyanobacterium
CTCTATAGGTGGCTCATTAGATCTTCAATTTCACTTGCAGCGGCGACAGCCAAAAAGGCTCTTGCAAGAACCGATTCAGCAACAGACCAGTTTGCGGGCATAGCTCTTGCGCAGCTATTAAGTGATGACCGTACGTATGGTTTAAGCGTAGCTCATCAATTTCTTGAGACAGACTCTCGCACTCTGCTTGCAGCATTGGGTAGTGCCTATAGCGCATTTGTTCCAAATGGGAAAGTATACGATGAAGAGGACATCGCAATCCTTCAGAAGATCCTTTCTTCCACCGATCAATGGATACTTTGTAATGCAGTTGATGCGATGCGAACCGTACAACAGGTGGCAGGGAACAACCCGCGCCTAGTCATAGATCTTCTAAAATGCGTTGATCTCAGCATTTCAAACAGAGTCACTGATCAAGTTTTTATGCTCTTCCGAGAAGAAGAAGAACTATTTCGCGCACTCACTGAAGAAGACATTAAATATTTCCTCGAAAAGTTAATACCACTTCCCAGGCTTGAGGGTTACTGGGTCGATACTTTCTTGTCTAGGCTCTCAAAGTATAATGCTCAATTCACTGCCGATTTTTTTATGGCTCGTGTTGAATATGCCGCAGAGACAAAAAAAGATTGGCCCTATCTGCCCTGCAACTATGGGCCGTTTCTCCAGGTACCGCTGCGATTCCGTGAATCAACTGAGTTTGGCTTACTTCTACGACAGATTTACCAATGGATGAAATCAAAAGCAGAAGATGACTATTTCCGACATCGCGCTAGCGAGTTGTTTGACGCGATGTTCAGTCCATTCGATAGGGAGCTAATCAGCTTTATCGAAGACTGGATAGATGAGAGTACTCCTTCAGATATGCGCATTATTACCCAAATACTCAACGAGGCACATCGGAACTTTGTTTTTGAGCATCAAGGGTTCGTTGTGCGATTCCTTGATAGAGCAAAGCAAGCTGGAAAGCAGGTACTTAATGATGCGGTGGACGCACTTTACAGGTCTGCGACCACTGGATCAAAAAGTGGTCCTACCGGTGAGCCTTTTGCAGAGGATTTAGTCATGAAGGAAGAAGCGGAAAAAGCTCTTAAGGAAATCCCTCGCTTTTCTCCTGCATATAAGCTGTATGAATTAATCAAAAGCAATGCGGAGGGAAGCATACAGTGGTCTTTAAAAAGAGGCGAAGCCTTTGAAGATTGAACTGTATAGAGGATTTAGTAGATGATTAGCAAAACAACATTTAGCCGCACAGGAGAAAACTTTATCCCTAGGCATGGAGGCAGGTGGATAGGTTCCGTTCCATGCGAGATAAGGCTTTGTTTAATTGGAGCTGCTACTGGTTCCCAATTGGTGTAGTCTGTCCTCGGAATTGACTTGGAGTGAGTCTTGGAATTCCTTTCACTTCTTCAATGATAAGTTGACAGATATACATGTCTGCTTCTAGCAAGATGTCATAGGGACCAAGATTGATAATTTCCAGCGTAATCGGTCCTTTGAAACCTGCATGGATCGTTGGTGCTGTGAAGTGAACCAGTAAACCACATCTTGCTAATGAACTCTTTCCCTCGACTCGTGCACAATAGCAGGCACTAGTCTCATCCTCTGAGATTGGAAAATCTACCTTTTCTTTCGTCTGGGCCAGAATGAAAAAGTTCGGTTTCAGAATAATTGGTCGCTTTTGAGTAATCTCTTCTGTCTCTGAATTATTTGCAAGTAGCCTTGCAATCCCTCCAACGGAAGGACGGACCAAAACCTCTTTCTTCTTTATCGGCTCAGAGATAGTAGGGGCCAGACGTAAATCAATTGAAGTTGTGTTGAACGGAGGTAAGGCAGGATCGAGGCTCTCTAAGGGCTCAATTTTAATCTTTTTGTCTTGGATAGCATCCACAATTGCGACATTACTTAAGATCATTTCAGTTGAGGAATTCTGTCAGAAGAAAATTCAATCCAGCGATTTCCCGTCTCTAAAGACTCTTCTGGCAAGTATAAAAGCACCGTTTTGCCATTAGCTTGATTTTCAGGAAGCTTGACTCTGAGGAGCGCAGTTCCCTTCTGCAAATCTATTTTCTCAAGATCTGATTCTTGAACAAAAAGAGAAAGCTTTTCGTGGGAGTCAAGTTCAACTTCCACTGCATACTCATTCGGAAACATACCAGGAGAAACCGAACAAGGAATCGTAATAGTTTGGGATTGGGCCATGGCTTGTGCCTAAAAGATGAGTATTTTACTGCTGGACTAAGGAGTAGTTCTACTTTAACCAAAAGTTCTGGTTTTTTTCTCAACTACTCCTCATACGAGCTTGACCGCATTCCTAACGCAGCGTAGTACGCAGTTCTGTCCATTGGTCAGCGATAGAAGAAATACCTGCTGGCATTTGAGGGCCGGTGAGGACTACATCTATATAGGAAGGGCGTTCCTTAAGCAGTTGCAGAACTTCTTCTTCTGGGATGAAGCCATAATTAACCGCTAGGCTCAGTTCATCCAGGATGACCAGACCGTAGCGGCCTTCCTGCAATTGGCGTTTGGTGTAATCCCAGATCTCTTGGATAGCTTGCCGTTCTTGAGGCTCCACTTGGTCCGTATCGATGCAACGCTCGATCGCACAGCGGACCCATTTAAAGTTTTGGCCCATCTGAGTTGGATTCGTCGGCCCTTGGTTAATGCCACCCTTGAGGAACTGAACGATTAACGTAGGCGTACCTTGGCCTGCTAAACGCAGGGCTTGAGCGACTACCGAGGTGCAAAAACCGCGATACGGAGCGGTAAAAACCTGCACCATACCCTCTAGCGCTGGAGCACCCAGCGAGCCTCCCAAGCCCGGAGTAATTCCGGAGCCTGGGGGAGAGCTAAAAGTAGGTGCAATATCTAATTGAGCGACCATGAATACCCCTATATAAAACCAACGAGTAGAGATAAATGGACTACAGAAGTTGACCCCCTCTGCTCGGAGTTTGATCCCCTCCGTGGTACCTATCAAACACTAGATAAGAGGGACCGTCAAGGTAGTGAACTCTACAAATAGCGCATGAGCACATTTACTTAATTATAGCTTATACATGAACAAATGTCCTCATTTAGTCCTGGATTGAACGGCTGCACTGAGCTCTTGGAGCGTAATTGGGTTCGGGGCTGAGCTGGGTAGATCCGCTACGACAAGATACCCCTGAAGTTCCAGGGAAGCTGGTGCAGGTGGAACAGTTGGAGCGGTTACGTCCTTCGAGGGTGCCCCTATCGGTGCTTCCCCTAACGCCCCTGGAGAGGGCGCTCCGGTTGCGGGGACTGGAGCTGTTGCATCAGCCGTCCAAGGTTGAACCGGAGGGCTAGACGGGACGACTGTGGGTTGCGGTTGAGCCTTGGTGAACGCTTCAAGAATCTTAGGCATATCGGCTTCCACCAAATTGCCGGCAGCATCGTAGCGCTCCAAGGCAGAAAGACAACCAATACTGGGATTCCAGGGATAGCTTTGGGCCGTAGAGGCCACGGTAGGGTTATCGCCGTAGAACAGCGCCGGGTCTTCTCCCGTGCCATGAATGCGGACTAGACCACGGCCAATCTTGCCTGCCCAGTAGCTCTGGGCCATGGGTGGATAGGAACGCCAGCTAGGCGGCAATAGCTGCCGATAGTCATCGAGACTGCCAAAGAACGGCCCCGGCCGATTGGGCAAAAAGTTTTTGACTTCGCTCTCAAACGGCATAAAGAGTTTGAAGCGCGGGAACTGCCCAAAAGCCCGGAACGTATCAGGCGTGGGCGAGAGCGTACCTTCTACTCGGAAAACTCCCTGGGGCGTATTCCCAGCCTGCATATTCCAGCGAAGATTGTGCAAAGAACGGGCCAGAAGAGACACCGACCAAAGCTGGCCAGAAGCTTGCAAGAACTGTCCCTGACTGTCCTTGATTAGGGTGCGGCAGGGAACCTTACGATCAGGACGGCATAGAACATACATGGTTGGCATACCGGGGACCGGGGTAAAAGAGAGCAAATCCTGTAGGGGAGGATAACTCTTAGAAGCAGGGTTGAGGTGCCAGTCCAGGTCCTCCAGGGTGGTTTTCATCCGTTCATGGAGCATCCACAAAGGAAATCGCTTTTTCGTGGCAGCCGCTACGGCAGCGAGCTGGTCCTGAACGGTCGGCATCGCTTCTACGCCGGTAAGGGCCAGTGCCGTCAGGTTAATGTCATCGCTGGAGCGGGCTACACCTAGAAGCTTCTCAGGGATGGCACTATAGGCTTCAGGATAGTCACTATAAAGCTGAATGGCAAGCTTTACGCCCATCGCAGCAATCTTTTGCTGGCCTGCACTTAAGGCTGGCTGACTGGCCTTATCCAAAATTCCAGCTAGGCCCTGAGCAACAAAAGGGTCCTGGGGATTGGTGATAGCAGTTGACCAAAGCACGGTCCGCCAGTGTTGCTCTTGGGCATCTTCTACGGGGTGCAGAGCGAGGTCAAAAAAGGCAGGTTTAATGCTGCTTAAAGCATTTTGGCGGTTGGTTTGGCGCTGGGAAGCAGTTGCTTGGGTTTGGGACTGTCCCGCCAGCGCAGCGTCTGCCGTCCACAGCGTTCCTAGCGGCAGTATCAAACAGCTGAAAGCAATGGGCCATAGATGTTTCATCTTCCAAATCTCCTTCTAAGCAAGAGCGTAATAGGCAGACTCCCCAGTGAAACTATAGGCGGTCGCGCCCTGTTTTTCTCATAAGTTAAGAGCAATTTTCTGGTAGCTTAGTTAGAACTTAGAATTCCGAGAAGCGCTGTGGATATTGAACTTGGCCGCAACCGAAAAGTGCGTAGAGCATACGGCTTTGATGAAATTGCTTTGGTACCGGGGCGTGGGACGCTAGATCCGCAAATGGCAGATACCAACTGGACCATTGGCGGGATCAAACGGGAGATTCCTATTCTGGCCAGCGCTATGGATGGGGTTGTAGACGTGAAAATGGCCGTCGCCCTTTCTAGCTTGGGGGCGATTGGCGTGTTGAATCTACAGGGCGTGCAAACCCGCTATGAAAATCCCGATGCGGTCTTGGACCAAATAGCCTCCGTCGGCAAAGACGAATTCGTACCCTTCATGCAAAAGGTCTATGCTGAGCCGGTGAAAATAGAACTGATTCACAAGCGCATCAAAGAAATTAAAAGCCAAGGGGGCATTGTCGCCGTCAGCGCCACCCCTCAAGTAGCCGAGCGCTATGGCGAAGCAGCCACGGAAGCGGGAGCCGATTTATTTTTTCTGCAATCTACGGTGGTTTCTACTGCCCACCTCTCCGCTGAAGGCTTTGAGTCGCTTGATTTACAGCGGTTTATCGACGCGATGTCCATCCCTGTGATTGTCGGCAATTGCGTCACCTACGAGGTAACCCTAGAACTGCTCAAGGCAGGGGCCCAGGGAATCATGGTGGGGATTGGTCCGGGAGCCGCCTGTACGTCCCGTGGCGTCTTAGGTATTGGGGTTCCCCAGGCTACCGCCGTTGCCGATTGTGCCGCAGCCCGCGATGATTACTACGCCCAGACCAACAACTATGTTCCGATCATTGCTGATGGAGGCATTGTAACGGGGGGGGATATTTGCAAGTGCATCGCCTGTGGGGCCGATGGCGTGATGATTGGCTCTCCGATTGCTCGGGCCGCTGAAGCTCCCGGTAGAGGCTTCCACTGGGGCATGGCGACTCCTAGCCCCGTTTTACCTCGTGGCACCCGCATTAAAGTCGGCACCACGGGCACCATCGAAACCATTATGCGGGGACCTGCTTCGCTAGATGATGGCACCCACAATTTATTGGGCTGCTTGCAAACTTCTATGGGCACTTTAGGGGCCAAAAACCTCAAAGAAATGCAGCAGGTAGAAGTGGTGATCGCTCCTTCCTTACTGACAGAAGGCAAAGTCTATCAGAAAGCCCAGCAACTAGGAATGGGCAAGTAGGAGGTCTAGTTCGTACGTGCCAAAGAGGGATTGACCGATGACTACCTACTACTTCGTAGCTGCCAGTGAAAAATTCTTGCTGGAAGAAGAACCTTTAGACGAAGTACTTTCCGAGCGAACGCGCAATTATTTAAACCAGGGGAAAGAGATTGATTTTCAACTGGTGCGCAACCCTAAATTTTTACAGTTACCTGGTCTGCAAGCCATTGCTCAAAAAGTTCCTAAACCGACTGCCGCGGTGATCTCTACGGATCCCGTTTTTATCCGTTGGCTAAAAATGCGTTTGGAATATGTTGCAACGGGGTCTTTTGAAGCCCCGACTCCTGAATTGGAAGATCCTCTTTCTTCCCTGTCTTAGCAGTACAATTCTTTTCAGAGTCAAGAATGTACTCCATAGCTACGCACTAAGAGTCTATTCAGTATGTTCATCGGACTTTGATCGGGAAAACAAAATGCGTATTCCTATGTCCAGTTATGGGGGCCAACCTCAGCAGATAGATCATATTGCCGAGATCATTGAGACAACCACGACAGAGTTTCTTGCTCAATGTCTAGACCCACCCACTTTAGAATTTTCCAAAGCTCCTGCTTTTGGCTCTTTAGTCAAAGCTCGAGATGATGAAAATGATGTGGATGTCTATGCTGTTGTTTACTTTGCCACTACGAGTCCCATTGATTCAGTTCACCGAGCAAGAGCGATCGGACTTTCCCTCCAACAACTCCGGGAAGAACAACCCCAAGTTTTTGAAATGCTCAAAACTGAATTCAGAGCCGCTATTGTCGGCTACCGAGATAAAAGGCAAACCCATCAATATTTACCCCCACAACCACCCTACATTCATCAATCCATCCATCGTTGCAACAAACAAGAAATTGCTCGCTTTAGCAAAGATTTGCGTTTCCTAAGAACCCTATTTCAACTTTCCGGTGCGCCCTCCGATGAATTGGTAGGGGCTACGATTCGCGCTTGCTACGAGGCTCATGGTCGTTCCCGTGAGTGGCTTGTAGAAGCAGGCCGCGAAATTAGCTTGCTGCTCAAAGATGACTACGACCGCCTAGGAGCTTTATTGCAGCGGATTAGGCCGTAGAGGAAGGTTTCAGAATGAAGCCGATAGAGATCGACGTGTGGAGGGAAGGACGTCAGGGCTGTAATTGCTTTGCCCTTTCCATTTCGAGTCGCCAACGGTCGTAATCCCTGACCAAGTCCGTCAGCAAGATACGTTTAATTCTGCTCAAGACTCCATGAATGATAGTATTGCATGCCGCTTCGACCACACTGAAGGGTGTCATTTGCAACAGAGGAGGTAAGGGAAAAGCCACCTGGAGGTCAATTCGTCCCTGATATTGAGGATACTGCTCAGACCCTACCGCATGAAAGACACCCTCAAACGAAAAATCGATTTTGTCTGTAAACCAGGAATCATCAATAATTTGATGACTCAAAGATCGGACATGAACCCCTCTGGGTGAGTCTTGAGAGGCCTCAGAACCGATGGAGCGGATCTCTAGCTCAATAAGCGGCTTCAAGACAAATCCCAATACCCCAATTGGTTTCATCTGAATACGCCAACGGTCCCCTCCCAAATGCGAAATCGAACTGGGATGGACCATATGCTGGACCATGCGCCGTGTTTGCAATAGATAAGCTTCGGCTTCTTGAAGGGTGCCGTTCACAGAAATATCTAAGGTTTCAGCAGCGGAGAATTTTAGCAAAATGCCAGATTGTACTCTTTATCTATCTTAACGGGGAGTTGAGGAGTGTCAGGGTTTAAAACGCTGATAAATCTCAGTCGCCGCTTGATGCAAAATCGCATGACGGGCGACCAGGGCGTGGAGGTTGTTGTCATAGCCGCCGCCAATTACTGCCGCCAAAGGGTATCCCAGGGCCAAAGCCGTACTGAGGACTTCCATATCCCGACGATAAAGCCCTTCATCGGTCAGCTTCAGTTTACCCAGATGGTCTGCTTGGTGAGGGTCCACCCCGGCATCGTAGAAAATCAGGTCGGGTTTTACATCTTTCATCAAGCTTAAAAGATGACTTTTTAGAACCTGGATATAGGCATCATCCCCCATGCCCTGAGGAAGGGGAACATCCAGGTCACTCTTTTGCTTATACCCAGGAAAATTTTCTTCGCAATGCATCGAAAACGTAAAGACCGAAGGGTCATCCCGAAAAATAAAGGCCGTGCCGTCGCCTTGATGCACATCTAAATCGATGATCAAGACTTTTTTAATCAAGCCCTCTTGTTGAAGGACACGGGTAGCAATCGCCATATCGTTAAAAATACAAAAGCCAGAGCCAAAATCGGGAAAAGCATGGTGGGTTCCGCCAGCAGTATTGCAGGCAAGACCAGAAGCGAGGGCTAAGCGAGCGGTGAGGACCGTACCTCCGACCGCCGTGCAGGTCCGATGCGCCAAACCGGGATTCCAGGGCAAACCAATCCGACGCAAGGCTTTCGGGTCGAGGGTCCCCTCACAAAAAGCTTGAACATAGCTAGGGCTATGGACTAAGCAAAGCCAGTCACGGGGAGGAATTTGAGGGCAATGAAATTGCTCAGGTCTAGCAATCCCGTTTTGCAGCAAACGCTGATGCAAAAGCGCAAACTTACTCATCGGGAAGCGGTGTCCCTGCGGCATCGCCGTCACATAGTCGGGACTATAGACCAGGGGCAACATCCGCTACCACCATCCCCGGTATTTAAACCAGCTCAACATCGAACCCGTAATCACGACCGTCCCCCCAATCACCCACCAAAAAGCTTGGGGGTTATCGTTCAGTCCGTAGGGCAAGGGCACATTCATGCCAAAGACGCCGGAAATCAGGGTAGGGACAACAAATAAGGTTCCAATTAAAGCCAAAAGCTTGGCTACATCATTCGTCCGATTGGAAAGAGAAGTCAGGTAAATGTCCAGAATGCCCGTAAGCAAGTCTCGGTAGCTTTCTACCATTTCCTGTGCCCTTAGCACATGGTCATAAACGTCCCGCAAATAGGGTTGAATGTCTCGGGGAATCAGCTCATTATCATAGCGCAAGAGCGTATTGAGCATTTCTCGCTGGAAACCGACGGCCCGTCGGAAGGTGATCAGGCTACGTTTGAGGGTAAAGACATCCTCTAAGAATTTGGCAGAAGGACCTTCATAGGCTTGGTCTTCCAAGACATCGATCTGCTCTCCAATCGCATCGAGGACAGGCAAGTATTGATCTACCGTGTTGTCAATGAGGGCATGGAACAAGCGACCGCTGGACTTAATTGAAAATCGTGCAGCGTCTCTGATCGCCTGTTCTATAGATGCACAGGGCTGATCATGAACACTCACCAAATAATCTTTGCCGAGAAAAACTTCCACCTCTTGAATCTGCAGGTCCATAGAGGTTGGGTCCAAGTGGAGGGGATTGAAGATGATAAACAGGTATGCTCCATAGTCGTCAATCTTGGCAAGCTGTATATCATTGTGGCAATCTTCCAGGGCTAAGGGATGGAAGTTTAAGGAGCGCGCCATTTCATCGAATTCTGGATCTTGGGGATTATCGAAGTCCGTCCAGCAGACTCCCCCCACAATTTCTGTTTTCAATGACATAAATAGTTCATCAGCGGGACCTCCATGATAATGCCCCCATCTGCCATAGCGCAGCTATTCCGCATGGCCTGCGGCCTAGCCGGAAGCCACTTTAGGGAGAGCAGAATTGAGGACGCAATGTAGAAATAAACGAGCAACGTTAAGAATCCGTAAACAGAGAGGCCAATCTCAAACTTTTATTACAGATTTAGAGTATATGGATCCGTACGGTTGGCTTTGATAAGTTACAGGCTTAAACTAATACTAAGTGGCAAGGAAAAATCTAATGTCAACGAGTACTCCAAGAGTTCCGAAGGATAGTATGAAAAAGATGGAAGACAGTAATCATCTAATACTTTGGTTTAAAGAAATTGGAATTCAAGATATTGCTAAAGTTGGGGGCAAAAATGCTTCTTTAGGGGAAATGATTCGCGAACTTTCTGAGGGGGGGGTGAAAGTTCCGGATGGATTTGCAATTACAGCCCAAGCCTATTATTTCTTTATAAGAGAAGCAGGGCTAGAACAAAAACTGAAGGATATTTTTGCTGATTTGGATACCAATGATATTCATAACTTGTATCAACGAGGAGCTCAAGCTCGTTCCTTAATTCTTCATGCTTCTCTTCCTCCCGTGCTGGAACAAGAAATCATAAGCGCCTACCAAAAACTCTGTGAAGAATATGGTCCAGAGACCGACTGTGCCGTGCGTTCCAGTGCCACGGCAGAAGACCTCCCCGATGCCAGCTTTGCAGGGCAACAAGAGACCTACCTCAATGTCCACGGCGAGAAAAATATCTTAGAAGCCTGCAAAAAATGCTTTGCTTCTCTATTTACAGACCGGGCTATTTCCTACCGACAGACTAAAGGTTTTGACCATTTGTCGATCGGACTTTCGATCGGGGTCCAAAAGATGGTGCGCTCTGATTTAGCTTGTTCCGGCGTTATGTTCTCTATTGATACGGAAACAGGTTTCCAAAATACAGTCCTGATTAGTGCAGCCTATGGCCTGGGAGAGAATATAGTCCAGGGAACAGTTAACCCTGATGAATATGTTGTTTTTAAACCTACTTTAGGTCAGGGTTATAAACCAATTTTGAATAAAAGCTTAGGCAGTAAAGAACTCAAAATGCTCTATGATCTGGGTGGCTCCAAAGTAACAAAAAATGTCATGGTTCCAATTGCAGAACGTCAACGTTTTGCCTTAGAGGATGATGATATTCTCTGCCTAGCCCGTTGGGCTTGTGTGATCGAAGACCACTATAGCCGTGTCCGCAAGACGCCTACGCCCATGGATATGGAATGGGCTAAGGATGGGATCACCGGTGAGTTGTTTATCGTTCAAGCCCGTCCTGAAACTGTCCAGTCCCAAAAATCGAAGAATGTCCTGCGAAGCTATCACCTGTTGAAAGGTCAAGCAGCGACTGCGACTGTTTTGGTGCGGGGCCGTAGTGTCGGGGAAGCGATTGGGCAGGGCAACGTGCGGGTGATTCGGGATGCCCAGAATTTAGGTCAATTCCAAGCGGGAGAAGTGTTAGTCACCGATAGGACCGACCCCGACTGGGAACCGATTATGAAAAAGGCGGCGGCCATTGTCACCAATCAAGGAGGACGGGTCTGCCATGCTGCGATCATTGCCCGTGAACTGGGTATTCCGGCGATTGTTGGCACAGAAGACGGTACCAGCCTTTTGAAAACAGGACAGGAGGTAACGGTTTCCTGTTCCGAGGGAGAAGAAGGCAGAGTCTATGAGGGCTTGCTTCCCTTTGAAGTCCAGGAGATGGACCTGGGAGAACTACCGCCCATCCGTACGCCTTTGATGATGAATGTGGGCAACCCGGAAGAAGCCTTTAGCCTCTCGGCGATTCCTAATGATGGCGTTGGCTTAGCCCGTTTGGAGTTCATCATTGCCAATCGGATCAAAATTCATCCGCTAGCCCTTGTCCAGTATCCCAACCTCTGCAGTATCGAGGGAGAACCTGATACGCAGCTCTGCAAGGAAATAGAAAAGCTCACCTTGGGCTATGATCGCAAACCTGACTTTTTCGTGGATAAGCTTGCCCAGGGCGTGGGCATCATTGGAGCCGCTTTTTATCCAAAGCCCGTCATTGTCCGGCTTTCCGATTTCAAGAGCAATGAGTACGCCAACCTCCTAGGCGGGGCACCATTCGAACCCCATGAAGAAAACCCCATGCTTGGCTGGCGGGGTGCTTCTCGCTACTACGACGAGCACTATCGGGAAGGCTTTGCCTTGGAATGTCGGGCCATAAAACGGGTCCGTGATGAGATGGGACTTACCAATGTCATCCTGATGATTCCTTTCTGCCGTACTCCTGATGAAGGCCGTAGGGTCCTGGCAGAGATGGCAAAACATGGCCTCGTCCAGGGAGAAAATGGCCTACAGGTCTATGTCATGTGCGAATTGCCCAGTAATGTTCTGATGGCCGATGAATTCGCTGAAGTTTTTGATGGCTTTTCCATCGGCTCCAATGACCTCACGCAGCTAACCTTAGGACTTGATCGTGATTCTGCGCTAGTGGCCCATCTGTTTGACGAACGCAATGAAGCCGTCAAACGCCTGGTGTCGATGGTGATTGCCACCGCTAAAAAGCATGGACGCAAAATTGGGATCTGCGGTCAAGCGCCTAGCGATTATCCGGAATTTGCTCGCTTCCTCGTAGAGCAAGGGATTGATTCCATCAGTCTGAATCCAGATTCTGTGATTAAAACTCGGCTGGCCTTGGCAGAGCTTTGAGCGCTCGGCCTATCAATTGCAATCAACCCTCAAAGTAGAGACTTTCTTATCCATCGATCGATAATAAAGAATGAAGGCATGCCCCTTAGTTGGAGAACCAGGATGACTAAAGAAGCTGTTTTACTTGAACACTGGCGAGAACTTACGCCTGAAGCTCAGGATCGAGTTTTGGAATTCGTACAAGCATTATATCCGCACAAAGAATCTACAGAGTTCGTACCTCAAACTCCTCTTGGCAACAAACTCTGGGAGATTCGGCAACGGGCCATCTCAAAAGGGCTGCAACTACTCTCTGAAAGGGAGCTAGAAGAAGAGCTGGCTGACCGCAGAGGCGGGTATCGTGAGCCTTAAGAAAACTTATATTGATTCAGGTGTACTGATAAATGCCTTTCGCGGAACCACAGAAGTTAGCCTCAAAGCTACTCAAATCCTTGATGACCCGACAAGGGAATTCGCCTCCAGTCCTTTTGTTAAGCTAGAAGCCCTACCTAAAGCCATCTATAACAAGCAACAAGAAGAGGCCGAATTCTATGAAGTCTTCTTTGCTGCTATCACCCATTGGGCATCTGACCTGGAGCAGATTTGTAAGATAGCTGAACACATTGCCCGTACCTATGGATTGGCTGGTATGGATGCCTTACATGTTGCTGCTGCTCTTTCTATTAGAGTAGATGAGTTAGTAACCACGGAAAGAACTACCAAACCTATGCATCGGGTAACTGAAGTTCAGATTATTTCAATAGCAATCTAATTATTTCACGGGCAGGCGGCTTAAAGCTGCATATTGTTTAACAATAGAAGTGACTTAGAGGATTTAAGCAATGTGACCTTCAGGAATGTCGGGTCTATCGGGTTTGCTATGCTAATGTAACAAGTAATACAAATATGAGATTATGCAGCTACTCCTGACTCAGTTACTTAATCTTCCAGGTATTGAGGTTGAGAACTATAGCGACCTAGACGGCGAATTGATTTTAGAAGTTGAACCCGTAACGACGCAAGCAATTTGTCCCCGTTGTCAACAAATTAGTTGTCATCTGCATCAAAATCATTGGTATTTAGCGCGAGACTTAAGCATCAGTGGGCGGACTGTGCTTTTGAAGGTTAATCGCCGCCAATTCAAGTGTCAGACTTGTGGCAAGCCTTTCAGTGAAACGCTCAATTTTATTGGCAATCGTCGTAAGCAGACTGACCGATTCGCCCAGTCAATTGTCCAACAAGTTCTACACAGTGATGTCCATAATGTAGCGACTCAAAATGATTTAACAGATGAAGAAGTTTGGTCAATGGTACAGTACATCATACCAATTTCCTTTTTGTATGCAACAGATAAAAATGTGGGTTCCTTGCTCCGAAAGGTTTTTCAAAAAAGATGTGTCGCATATTTTTTTGAAAATGGTATCAGTAAAAAAAACTTCAAATTGATTTGAGTTCACTTAAGCGGCTAGGAATTGATGAGATTTCTCTGCGGAAAGGTCAAGGAGATTATATTGTCGTCCTAGTCGATTTGGATCAAAGAGTGCCGCTGGGATTTGCTCCTTCTCGAAAACAAGCAGATATCAGAAAAGTGCTTGAGGGATGGGGAGAGAGCGCGTTGCATCAGATTATTGAGGTGAGCATTGACATGTCAGGAAATTATAAAGGTTTGGTACATAAACTACTGCCCAATGCCCAAGTTGTAGCGGATCGGTTTCATGTCATGAAACTCGTCAATCAGGATTTAGATGCGGCTCGAAAAGCATTACATAAAGCCAACCAAGAGCATACAGATGAAGTTGAGAAGAGCCGGACTGAAGCGGTTCTTAAACAAAGTAAATATGTGTTGTTAAAGCCAGAGGAAAAGTTGACCGAGAAGCAAAAAGTAAAACTGGAAGAAATTAGAGAAGTGCTGCCATCCTTGGCGCAAATGCATCAACAAAAGGAAGCCTTTAGAGCAATTTTTGAGCAAGCAGAAGATTGGAATGATGGAACCTTTCAACTTCTGGATTGG
>JBAUTB010000038.1:0-3661 GCA_049582005.1 Gloeobacterales cyanobacterium
GACTGGAAAGCCAGGACTCGAAGATGCCGACCTCTTCAATCTGGGCAGCAGCATCTAGCCTTATTCTGACACTCAGCGTTGGGCGCTCCTGGAATGCCAGCAGACTCAGCTTGTTCTCTGACAACTCTCGCGGCAGCATCGGGTCATTGCCATGGCCAAAGTAGCGCGTCTGGGTGCGGGCGAGCACCACTTTGTCCAGAAATGAACCAGGGGGTACCAGTTCTGCCACATCCGCAATATGAACACAGAGGATTGCCCCTGAAGGAGTAGCCTCAATCCAGATGGCATCGTCCAAATCCCGAGAGTGGGGGCCATCTATCGTAATGCCCTGGACTTGCGGACGTTGCCAGAGGCTGTCGCTTAGATGGACGCTTTGGGCTTGGGCGATTGCCTGCGGGGGGAAGCGAAGGATGGTCATCAGTAATGGTAACGACAGGCTAAGAAATCAATGCGGTCATGCCTGACTGTATACACTAACCGAGGCATGGTTCAAGGCACCAGGTTGGAGGGTAACATTTTTGCCCAAGGGGCGAAGGTGTTTTTTCCCTAGTTAGCATGGATTCTAGCCTTTTTGGCTTTCCCAAACTGCTATCCTCCGCCGTACAGATTGCCGAGTAGTCTGGCAGTCAATCTCCAAAAGAGGAAATCCTGCAACATCATGACAAACACTCTATCGACCCACTCCCATTTCCCCAATTAATAAACTGTAACTGTCCCTGGAGTCCCTCGCCCTTACAACAAAGGAACACAATTCTTTTACTGGTAAACCGTGCCATCTGCTTTTTTCAGGAGTAAGGTGGTAGTCCTCACACCAAACTCCTCACTCCCCGGCGCTTAGATTTGGGGAGTTTTTTCTGTGGAGGTGTTGAACGACAATTAACTTGTCCAGTAGGCGACAACTAGCTTGGCTACTGGATCGGTCATTGTGACATTACCCTTTCAGCGGTGGTGTCACCCGTGTCCAAAGCTCCCGTCACGCCTCAACAGGTACAGCTTTTTATGAATCTACGCCTGCAAGGTGCGCGGCAGGACACTGCTGCTGCGTGCGCTGGCTTTTGCGTGCGTACTGCTTACCGCATAGAACACCAAATACACCAATCCCGCTCACCTATGCCCCGGACCTACCGTACCCGCCCCGACCCACTAGCGACCATCTGGCACGCAGAATTGCTACCACTGTTGCAGCAAAATCCAACCTTGCGCCCCATCACCCTGTGGGAGTATCTGCAACAGAAGTATCCCGAGCAATATCCCCAGTCCCTACTGCGGACGTTGCAACGGCGCATTCAACAATGGTTGGCTCTCGAAGGCCCTCCCAAACCGGTCATCTTCCGCCAAACTCATCCTCCAGGCCGGATGGGTCTCTCCGATTTCACTGAACTCAAACAAGCCACCATCACCATTGCTGGTCAACCCTTCCCCCATCTGCTCTACCACTTCCGCTTGGCGCATAGTGGCTGGAGCTATGTGCAGGTCATGCAGGGTGGAGAGAGTTTTCTAGCTCTAGCCCAGGGATTACAAAATGCTCTGTGGTTAATTGGGGGAGCACCCCAAGAGCATCGCACAGATAGTCTATCGGCGGCCTACCGGAATTTGCATCCCGATGCCCGAACTGACCTGACTGCCACCTATCGCGCTCTGTGTCAGCATTACGGCATGGTGCCCTCACGCAATAACCGTGGTCAGTCCCATGAGAATGGTTCTGTGGAATCACCCCATGGTCACTTTAAAAGACGATTAGCCCAAGCCTTGCTGCTGCGTGGTTCCTATGATTTTGTCTCCATCGCAGCCTACCAGCAGCTAGTTGATGAAGTGATAGCCAGCCTCAACCGCCTACACCAGGGACCAATGGAACTTGAACGCGCTCATCTACAGCCCTTACCCGTTGAACGGTACAGCGAGTACCAAGTGATTTGGACTACCGTCAGTTCCACCAGCACCATTGATATTCGCTGTATCTTGTATACCGTCCCCTCACGGCTTATCGGTCAGCGCTTGCGCATCCATCTGTACCAGGAGCATCTCGACGGCTTTCTGGGCATACACTTGGCGGTGACGTTGAGGCGGGTCTGGTCAACTGACCCCCACAAACGCCGTGCACGCTGTGTGGATTACCGTCATGTGATTGACAGCTTGTACCGTAAGCCCAGAGCCTTCGCCCACTGTCAGTATCGTGAGGAGTTGCTGCCCAACCCCCACTGGCGACAGTTATGGCCGCAAATGTTAGAGCAGTTTGACCTGGATGTGGCCTGCAAACTAATGGTCAGTGCCTTGTATCTGGCGGCTAAACGTGACCAAGAACACGCCCTAGCCCAGTATCTGGCTGAGCAGTTAGCGCTAGGGCAATTGAGCTTGAGTAAGCTGATGGGTCAATTTGAACCTCCGCCCTCCGCCCAACTGGACAATAACTTCGACCAGCATCCGCTCACTGGCTACGACCAATTGTTATGGGAAGGGGGAAAGTATCTAGCATGAATCTGCCAAGTTTAGAGGTGTTATTGAAGTCCTTGCGTTTGCCCCATGTGGCGGCGCGTTGGGAGCAATTAGAGCAGCAAGCCCAACAGGAAGGCTGGAGTTACGGGCAATATCTTAAAGTGGTGTGTGCCTATGAGCATGCCCAACGCGATAACCGACGTTTAGCGCGCTACCTCAAAGAGGCTCACCTGCCGAGCGGCAAATCCCTGAGCGGGTTTGATTTCGCTGCCTGTCCGACCCTCGAGCGCCAACGGGTCATGCAATTGGCTAGTAATCTTGACTGGATAAGGCGCGGGGAGAACATTTTACTATTTGGTCCCAGTGGTGTGGGTAAAACCCATCTGGCGACAGGATTAGGGATAGCGGCCCTCGAGCGCGGTCATCTAGTGCGCTACTGGAGTGCTACAGCGCTGGTGCAATATTTGCAACAAGCCAAGGAGCAATTGACCCTCCAGCGTCAACTACAGCGGCTCGACCGCTATGGCTTGCTGGTGGTAGACGATATAGGCTATGTCAAGCGCACAGAAGCGGAAACCAGCGTGTTGTTTGAGCTGATAGCACATCGGTATGAGCGCTTGAGCCTGATGATTACCTCCAACCATCCGTTTAGTGATTGGGACGAGATCTTTGCCGATACGACGATGACAGTCGCGGCGATAGACCGATTAGTCCATCACGCCCACATTTTGGAAATTCAGGCAGAAAGCTACCGCCGTAAGAGTGCGCACTCAGGCCAAGGCTCAAATCGACAAACTTTAAGCTAAGTGTCGCCGCCTCAATTAGTGGACAAGCTAATTGTCGTTGACCGGACTTGTTAGTTGACATTTAACACTCTCTATAGGAATCCACCCGAAAGGTGATAGAACCATTGCCAGGCAGAGATTTTATCCCTTGCTCAAAGTTCTCTACGGCCTGGTCTAATCGAGACTCTAGAAGCTCAGGGTCTATCGGAGAAAGAACAATAGGAATGACCGCTTTGAGGGTTTTATCCTTATGCAGGATATAACCGCCAATATTTTGCGACTGCAGGCGCAGGGAGAAGATGGCGGCAAAGTTGATATAGCGCGCCAGGTCACCAAATTTCTTGCCTGCATGATGAATAACTTTGGGAAGCTCGTTGCGAAGCAATCTTGTCTGTTCCAACCCTTCAGGCTTCTTTTGAGGCTTGTTTGCCGTCGTCATTGGT
>JBAUTB010000039.1:0-42711 GCA_049582005.1 Gloeobacterales cyanobacterium
CATTAATGTAGTAGACATGCTTTTAAAAAAGACTTCTGAAAACTTAAAATACTCTAATGCTTTTTCCTCTTTGTTCGCCTACTATTCAGAGGCTAGTAAAGCCTTACGGGAAATCTTCAAAAGAAATCTAGATTTACTTAAAAGAGCATATTTTATCGCTATGGAAGCAAATCTAATTACAGATTATGGTGGTCAAATCTTAGCTCATATGATAATTCTAGATCCTAGTTTTTTCCTCGAATATGTTGACTGGATATATAGCACAGAAAGACAATTTGACCAATATGATAGAAGTTGTGACTATTCCTTTCTTTGGAAACGGGACGACTATGAAGTTCTGATGCAGAAGGTTTTTGAACTTAGGGGCAGCCTAGATAAGTCTAAGTTCTTTAAACTCAAATTTAAACCTACAAGCGACGACCCTATTAGAGAACGTCAAGATCGATTCCTGAAACGACTGATTGAACAGAAATATGAGGATTCTCTAGCTATGCAATCTATATTTCATCTGGTTTTAATTTTTCCATTTGAAAGGCGTCAGTCATTATTAGCCATATTTCTTGAACATAATAAAAAGTTTGAGGATTTTAAGTCACTTCCTTTTGAACCAAATTCACATTCATGGACAGGAAGTCCCGTGCCTATGTATCAAGGCTATATTGAATATCATGAATCACTTCTTCCACTTCTGAATACTGTGGATTTCCTTCAACATAAACAATATATTGAACGTCAGATTCAAGAATATAGGAAAAAGATTGAGGAAGAGAAAAAAAAGGAGTTTATGAGAGGCTGAGTTGCAAGCTACTAGAAATGACTCTTTAAATAAGGGATTTTGAATTGAAATATACAGTATTATCAACTGCTCTATGTTTGATAAGGGGTTGAGAAGTTGTTGTACGAAGCACTTATTCGTACAGCACGGCTGCAAATTTAACCCCTATCTCGGCGATGCAAAGCAAGATAAGCATAATCCTCAACTCGCTACTAAAACTTCAGCCCTAGCTGCAAAAAATGCAATCATTGCTTAAAATAGATGCACTGATTGCGTAGAAGGTTCCATGGTCAGCATCACTATTCGAAACCTTGATGAAGCCTTGAAAAGTCGATTGCGCGTACGTGCAGCCCAGCATGGGCGTTCGATGGAAGAAGAAGCACGCGATATCCTACGAACGGCTCTTGCTGTGGAGCATCAAGCCCCGCACAATCTAGCCGAAGCGATCCATCGTCGTTATGCTGCACTGGGAGGCATGGATTTGCCGCCCATATCTCGAGATGCCATGCGCGAACCGCTCATGTTCGAAGAATGATTGTCCTTGATACTAATGTCCTATCAGAACTGATGAAGGCTACACCATCAGAAGCAGTGAATTCTTGGGTGGCCCGCCAACTGCCATCCAGCCTGTTTATCACTACCGTTGCTCAAGCTGAGATTCTTTATGGTCTGGCCCTGTTGCCGTCCGGTAGCCGACGGGACAAGCTCAGAGCAGCAACGCAAGCAATGTTTGAGGAAGACTTTGCTGGCCGCATTCTTCCCTTTGACACCGCTGCCGCTTACCAGTTTGCAGAAATTGCTGCAGAGCGCAGGCAATCCGGTCGCCCAATTAGTCAATTTGATGCTCAGATCGCTGCCATTGCTCGGTCGCGAGGGGCCGCACTGTCTACCCGAAACATCAGCGACTTTGAAGGGTGCGGTTTACAGGTATTTAACCCCTGGAATCTTTGACTTTATGACAGATTCTTACACCTCTACAAACCGTGATTAGGCTGATATCATGAAGCAGATTTCAGGGCTGTTCGTGTTTTCATTGCTTCCGCTAAAAGTACAGAAGCGAAATCCACGGCTTCTTTTGCAGAACGCCCACTCGCTAATTGGGCTAGTTCTTCAATTCGTTCTTTAGAAGAAGCTAACGCCCGCACATAGACTGAAGTTCGCTCTTGCTCATTTATAGACTGGACCTGTTTAGAAACTCGGAAATGCTGGTCGGCCATCGCAGCGACAAGTGGCTGATGGGTAACACAGAGTACTTGATGGGAATGTCCCAGTTGACATAACTTTTCTGCTACGGCTTGAGCCACTTTTCCCGACACGCCAATATCAATTTCATCAAATACCAAAGTTCCCGTTTGGTCTGCATTGCCCAGGCAGGCTTTAAGGGCCAAGAGAAAACGGGCCATTTCCCCACCAGAAGCTATCTCCGTAAGCGGTTGCAGAGGTTCACCAGGATTTGGACTAAAGAGAAAGGTAATTTTATCACAGCCTGCGGTTGTCAGTTTATTCGGCTCTAATTTTATCTGGAATCGCACTTTAGCCATGCCCAAAGGCGCCAACTCTTGGATCAGCTTAGATTCTAGTTTTTGAATAGTGTCTTGTCTTAGCTGCGTAAGTTTTTGGGCTTCAAGCAGACAGGTTCTATGGAGAATATTGACTTTTTCTTCTAAGGTTTCCAGCGAAATATCATCGGATTCCAACATTTCTAGTGATTTTTGTACCTGCTGATAGTAATCATAAACATCGGTGAAATTAGGACCATACTTGCGGGCTAACTTCTTGAATAACTGGAGACGTGCTTCTATTTTTTCCAGGCGTTCTGGGTCTGCCTCCAATCCTGAATTGTAGCGAGAAAGTTGATGGACACATTCTTCTAACTGCATACTGGCATTTTCAAGCAATTCATGTAAGGGTTGTACCGTTTCATCGAAATCAACCATTTTACTGATTAATTCTTGAGCTTTCACCAATTGATCTATAATGGCTGGCGCGCGTTGACTGCCTTTATAGAGCAGTTGAGACAAGTCTTGTCCCATCGTTTGTAATTCCACCGCATGACTCAGTACATTTCCTTCACTGAGTAATTCCTCTTCCTCTTCTCGATGAGTGAGATGTGCTTCATCCAGTTCTTGTTTTTGAAAGCGATAAAGATCTAGTTTCTGGAGTTGTTCTTGATGATTCTTGCGATGGTACTCCAGGTCTAGACGGGCCTTTTGCCAAGCGGTGAACGGTTCTGTAACTTTACTTTTCTGCTGGGTGAGAAGAGGGCCCCCATAGCTATCGAGAAGCTCTTGCTGAACCTCTGGCTTTTCTAAGTCTAGGGATTGCCCCTGGGCCGTAATTTCCAATAGGCGATTGCGGAGCCTTTGAATCGTGGACTGGTTTACAAGCACGCCATTAATCCGGGAACGGCTCGTTTTTTTAATACTCAATTCCCGACTGAGGATAACCTGCTCTTCTAGCGGTTCTATCTCCTCTTGACGCAGCCAGAATTGCAAAGCTTCAGGAACGGTAAACGTGGCTTCAATCAAAGCCCGGTCTGCTCCCGTACGCACCATGCTGTGGCCTACTTTACCGCCTAGGACTGCATCGAGCGCGTCTAAGATGATTGATTTGCCCGCTCCCGTTTCTCCCGTAAGCACATTGAGCCCTGGGCCAAATTCCAGGTTCAACTGTTCAATCAAGGCGAAGTTGGTAATCGATAGATGGGTAAGCATAGGCCTGCGGATTGGATAAGTAGCCCCGAGCTACAGCTTAAACCAACTGCTCTGGTTTGAGAGAGCGTTCCATTAAAGCTTTAAGTGCAGCAGCAGGCTTGGTCCGCCCCTGAGCTAGTGCTGTGACTTGGTCGGTAATCGGAGTGTTTAATCCTAGGCAGGCACTGTACTGGGAAAGAACCTGGGCAGAATTGAGCCCTTCAGCCGTTCCTTGAAGCTGAGCGAGAATTTCGGACAAGGGCTGTCCTTTTCCGAGCGAAAACCCAACGCGATAGTTTCGAGAAAGAGACGAGTTGCAGGTAGCCAATAAGTCACCTAATCCCGACAGACCATAGAACGTTTCTAATTGCCCATTCAGATAAACGCCTACGCGGACGATTTCAGCCAAGCCCCGGGTAACTAAGGCCGCTTTGGCATTGGTCCCGAGGCCGAGACCATCACTCACTCCTGCGGCAATGGCAATCACATTTTTCAAAGCTCCACCGAGCTCGACGCCCATCCGGTCTGAGCTGGTATAAACTCGAAAGCGTTCTTGGGCTAATATCTGTTGCACGCGCGCACTAATTGCAGGGTCGGGGTGAGCTACCACCGTGGCACAGGGGAGTCCCTGGGCTATTTCTGTTGCTAAATTAGGACCGGATAAGGCGGCAACGGTCAGGCTTGGGCAACAGTATTCCCAAACTTGACTGGCTGTTTTTAAGGGAGCCCTGCTAGCCTCTGCTTTTTCCGATTCAAGATCTAAGCCTTTGGTGGCGCTTACCAGCAGAGTTCCTGGCTTATAGAAGCTTTCCGCTTGCATTCGATGAGCCATTTCCCGCACGGCCTTCATCGGGAGGGCAGAAAAAATACAGTCCACTCCAACCAAAGCTTCTGCCAAAGATTCAGAGCGTAACCAGACGTGAGCGGTATGGCCAGCCTGCTGTGCAAGCTGAGCTAAGGTCGTTCCCCAAGCCCCACCTCCGAGGATAGTGAGCTTCACGGGGTCTTAATTACTTCTTTGGCGGGCGGGGCTGCATCTATTGCTTCTGGAGGGGTGGCCTCTACTGTAGGGGTCGGCTCTACCTTCCCTCCAATTCCTTCTATTTGTAAGGGTTGGCGATTGCGAAACTTTTCTACCTGGTCCGTCATATTCTCGTCTTGTTCTTTACGGAACTGTCCCATCGACCGCGAATTTGTAAGAGACGCATTGTGCATCATGCTCGCGAAGTCTAGGCCGCCTTGCCCTGAACCTGGCACATACTCATCTCTTGTGTCGAGCGGTTGCGGACCATCAAACGTCTTATTCGTTTGTGCTGATACCGATGAGAGTGCGCTGGTCAAAATGGTCACACAAAGCGCAGCAAGAATGGTGGAGAATGACAGAGTCTTCATAAGACAAGTTTAATTGAATTAAGACGTAATAATCAGTGTAGCGTTAGGGGCTGTGGGTAGTATGCTCCTGAAAATACAAATTCAACAATCCCCATAACCAGTTGTTCTTTCTCGCAGACTGCAGACTTCAGAGGATAATTGCTCTACATGGGTACCCGAATCATATGGAAACAGACCTTAAATCCCTAGCCCGGAATGTGGCTCAAGGTGCACAGAAGCTTGCTCAGGTAAAGACCGCGGCGAAAGATGCCGCTTTACGGGCTATGGCAAAAGCCCTGCGAGAAGAACAGGACACCATTCTTCAGGCCAATACCAAAGATCTGGAAGCGGGCAAAGCTAATGGGATGTCCAATAGCCTTTTGGACCGATTGAAGCTCAATCCGCAACGTATCGAAGACATGGCCCAAGGGTTAGAACAGGTGGCAGCGCTGAAAGACCCCTTAGGGGAAATTGACCGGGGTTGGCGTCATCCGAATGGCATGGAAATCAAAAGAGTGCGGGTTCCTTTGGGCGTGATTGGCATGATTTATGAAGCCCGCCCCAATGTTACCTGTGATGCTATTGGTCTGTGTCTAAAGTCAGGCAATGGCGTTCTGCTCAAAGGGGGAAAAGAAGCGGACTATTCCAATCAAGCAATTGCCCAGCTCCTCAGCACTACCGCCTATGAAAATGGGATTCCTGAAGGCGTGATCCAGCAGCTTCCTGGGGACCGAGCGATGGTGGACCCTCTAATTCATCTGAATGACTATATAGACTTGATTATTCCTAGAGGGGGAGCAGGACTTATTAACTATGTTTTGGCTAATTCCACGGTGCCTGTTCTCGAGACAGGGGTGGGGAATTGCCATGTCTACATAGACCGTACCGCCGATGTGGATATGGCCCGTCGGATTGTGCTGAATGGCAAAGTGCAACGGCCTTCTGTCTGTAATGCTCTGGAAAAAATTCTGATTCATCGAGAATGCTTACCTTCCCATATGGGCCAGTTGGTTAGCGAATTATCGGCAGCGGGTGTGCAAGTGAGGGGCTGTCCCCGGTCTGTTGCTTTTTCTCCTCAAATTACTCCAGCGACAGAAAGTGATTGGGGGACTGAATATTCAGATCTGATTGTGGCGATCAAAGTGGTGGACTCTACCGATGAAGCGATTGATTGGATCAATCACTATGGCACCCGTCACTCAGAAGCGATTGTGACCAATTCCTATCAAGATTCTCAGAAATTTACGCAACGGGTAGATGCGGCGGCTGTCTACGTAAATGCTTCTACTCGGTTTACGGATGGTTTTGAATTTGGTTTCGGGGCGGAAATAGGGATCTCTACCCAAAAGCTGCATGCTCGTGGACCTGTAGGCTTACCAGAGCTAACTTCTGTGAAGTATGTGATCGCAGGTTCTGGTCAAATCCGAGAATAATAAGGGTATGAAGAAGCATACTGTCCTGGTTCAGCATCAGGGAAAAGAGTACCGTTTCCAGGTGCCAGAGGACCAATACATTCTCCAAACCGGCGAAACGCAAGGGGTGTTCTTGCCTTTTGCCTGTCGCAACGGAGCATGTACGGAATGTGCGGTGAAAATTATTTCAGGACAACTGCAACAGCCTGAGGCCATGGGACTTTCCTCTGAACTCCAGAGGGAGGGATACGCCTTACTTTGTGTCAGCTATCCTCGTTCTAACCTGGTGGTAGAAACCCAAAGTGAAGATGAAGTATACGAACTCCAATTTGGACAATATTTCCCTCGTGAAAAGCCTTCATTTTTCAGAGGGCGCGTGAAGTCTGGTTTACCCTTGGACGAAGATTAGTTCTAGGATGTTTAGAGGGTGACGTGATCCATCTCCCCTTGGCTGGCGGACAAAGGCAGCCATGAGATAAACCCTTATCTCAAGACCAAAGGGGCTGATAGGAACCAATCCACCTTTGCATGAATCTCCAAGGATCTGATCAATTTCCATCACCTTTACACCCCCTTAAATGAGGACTGATGACATAACCATGAAAAAACTTCTTCCTGTTCTCGGTGCATGTTCTGGCTGGTTCGCTTTGTCCAGCTTGCTATTTTTACAGGGTGCTTCTGCTCAAAAGCTTTTTGATGGCCCTGTAGACCAACTGCCCGTAGAAGAACGGGTGGCTTTGCGCAAGGGGAACATTTCCCTTGATGGGAATGAAGATAAACAGGGAGTGGTCAAATATACTGCTCGGATCTTGGTCAATGCCTCCCAAAAAGAGGCTTGGGCTGTGCTCACAGACTACGACAATCTCAAAAAATATACGCCCAATCTTGTGGATAGCACCCTGCTTGCCCCAGATGCTCAAGGTCATAAGCGACTGCGTCAGACTTTCCAACGACAGGTTCTTTTCTTCCCGGTACGTTCTTCGGTGACCGTAGCAGTCACAGAACAACCAGATGAAAAACTCCAGTTCGAACGCACCGAAGGCTTCTTTGAACAATTCACCGGAGGATGGACCATTCAGCCTGTGGATGAAATTCCTCCTGGCAGCGGACCCAAAACCTTACTCACCTACCAAGTCGCAGCCAAGACCGATAATAGTGTCCCTAAAGGTATGCTGCGCGAAGCCTTTAAAGAAGATATCCCTAAAACGCTGGAATCTATCCGCCAGGAGATCAGCCGCCGGCGCTCTTAAAAGGATTCAGGACTGTCCAGCCATCAGGGATAGGACTTACCCTTTTTGTTGGGGTTCCAGGACCCAGCGGGTATAGGCATCCCGAACCGTAGACCGGACCACGCGAGGCAATCCAAAATCAATGGGCATTAATCTCTCGGGGAGTTTCCAGTCAGGGCAGTAGGCTTCTTCTAGGGAAAGTCCCAAAATTTTAATGTCCGCCAGGGATTGAGGGCCAATATTTAAGAGGCGCGCCGCTTCCATAGTGGGCATCGTGGCTGGGTCGATATTGAGTACCGCGCACAGCACATGGTCGAGCGCAAAAACGTTATTGGAAGCACACAATAGACCCAATGCTCTGGGTTCTCCATTACTGGGGCCATTCCCCTCGTGACCAATGATGCCATCGACAATGGTGAGTTGGGGATTGATCGTTGCGGCCGTTTCCACCAGCATCTTACCGAATTTGATGCGGTCTTTGCCCGAATCGAGATGCCACCAAGCCTTGAGCTTTCCGGGGACACAGCCAAATAGATTTTTGACGGCTAGGGTCGCTGTTAGCTGCGTATGGGATTTAATCTTGGGGAGGTTGAGCACCACATCCGCTTCCATCGCTTCTTTGGAGAGTCGCAAGTGGTCAAAAGTTTCCCCGGCAGACTGGAAACGAGCACCCCGAAATTCAACAATCGGCAGGTTTAGTTCTTCCGCAATTTCCAAAAGACCGTTTGCTTTGGCCACACCACGGGCTGAACCAAAAGCAGGACTATCTCCCAAGAAAGGTTTACCACCCGCCTCTTTCACCAGAAGCGCTACTTCCCGGACAATGCCTGGATTGGTCGTACAGGCTTTCGTAGGCCGTGCGCCTGTAAGCAGATTCGGCTTGAGCAACACCCGGTCTTGCGATTTGATAAAAGCTTCAATCCCTCCTAAAGGAGAGAGGGCTTCCAAAATGGCGGTACGCAGGGCGCGAGACTCATAGGAATGGGCGCGGATAAGGCTGACAGTGCTCACAGAAATCCTTTTAGGGCTTTTCCCATGATATGGGGGGAACCGTGAATGACCAACCGTAAACGATGCGATGCCATTTTATGACATGAAAAAGGGCGCATGACGATGCGCCCTTTTTCTTAACAAGCAGCAAAATTCGACCCAATATCAATCTCTGGGGATGATTACGCCAAAACCACCATGATTGCGTTCGTAAACAACATTAATCTGATTCGTGTCTTTGTTACGGAATACAAAGAAATCATGTCCCACGAGTCCCAATTGCTCTGCTGCTTCCTCAATAGATAAAGGAGCCATCGCAAAGTACTTCATTCGCACTACTTCTTTAGGCAGTTGAGCTATTTTAGGGCTCTCTAAATTGCCGTTATTTTCTGTAGTGCTACTGGCTGCTATGGCAGTCTTCTCTCTAGCTTTCGCTCTTACCCGTTCTTTGTACTTGCGCAACTGCCGCTGTAGCTTGTCCGCAACGACATCGAGGCTAGCATAAAGGCTCTCAGAAGCTTCCTCTGAGCGTACTACGGTACCGTTAGCGTAAACGGTGACTTCAGCTATATGACCCCCACTAATACGTGGATTTTTTGCTACAGATAGATGAACATCGACTTCAGTAATCAATTGGTTAAAAGGGTCTACCGCCTTATGAATTTTAGTGTTTACATAGTCTCGAATTGCGTCGGTGATCTCGATGTTTTTCCCTTGGATCACTAGGTTCATAAGCACCATCCTTCTGTGTAGACAACAACAGAGCTAGAATTGCCTCCACCCTAGCATTTCGGGCTTGATGACATGATTTTGCTTACCATCTCTTTACTTTTCGTTAACGTTTCTTGAAATAGCTTCTGTCGCTGCTCCCGTGGTTTACAATAGCTAACACCTATGGGGATTTCTTTATCATTGCGGTAAAAAATTAATGATTTAGAAGTGAGTGATTTAGCTAGGGAAAGCAACTTACTTCTTCCATCCGCTATGGGATTTTATTTCTACGTGAGCCGCGAACCAAGTGCGCAATTGTACAGATTGAGCTTCGTCCAAATCTTCTAAAAGTAAAGCAATAGGATATAAACCTGAATTTTGCTCGGTCCACTGAATATTAGTTTAATAAATTTTACAACTAAAAGGTATAAAATTTGTCTGTAGTATATTAGTCTAGGAAAAGATATTTTTTGATTTCCAAAGTCACGGTAAATCCCATCCAGATAATTAATATTTTTTGCTCTTTGTGCTTTATAGTCAACCATTTACTCAGGGTAATCCTTGGCTTTGAATAGACTTGTCTCCCAGGGAGAGTCTAGATATTCCTAGGGAATGTCCTTCAATTCAGGTATCCATCTACGGATAAACTCTGCGTCAGGATCACAGCGGTCTACTCCGTACTGCTCGGCGCTATAAATACGGGTCCAGCGTTTATCGACACAGTGGGTAATTCCGGCTTGCATTTGATGTTGATAGTGGTCGATGCAGGTCTCACCCCCAATTAGATGACGTATACCGTGCAAAGCTCCAAACCACCAGTCGATATTCAATAGATTTGTTAAAAAGCTGCTGTGCAAGGCTCTCGTCCTAAAGTTAAGAAAGCCTGTGGTCTTGAGGCAGCGGGCACTAGCATCTACCAGCGGGAATCCTGTTAAACCATCACACCACGCTTGATAGTGCTCAGGAAAACTTTCTGGCTCTTGCTGCGTCTCATCAAATCCCTTGTATAAAGACTGCAATCCTTGAAACCGTAGGTCCTGATAAGTGGGATAGTCTATGAGTTCTTTGCTCAATCCCGGACAGTCAAACCACCGTATGTTCAGATGAAGGAGGTTCGGATCAAGAATGAAAACAGGAATAATGGAACCCCGTTGGGCAGCTCGTACTAAGGCAGGATGATCTCGCAAGCGTAGGTCTCCACAAAACCAGAGCAAGGTACAGACCATAATCAACCAAATCCAAAAGCGCTAAATATTGCGCAATATGTTGTTATATTCCGTTACTTTAATAATTTTAACTTATCGAAGTTAGAAGTTATGGGTATATTGATAGACACGAATGAATTCTTAAAAATATGGCTACGCTTGTGGACAAGAAAGGCAATAAGGTCAACAAAGATAATAGGGCCAATGAAGAATTTGAGTGGGACAACCGCAGGTATGAGTCCGTGGTTGAGGAAAACAATGGTGCTCCCGTAAGCTGGATGGATAAGGCGATCGGGATGGGGTTGATGTTGTTTGGAACTTCCAGTTTGGTTGTAGCTGTAGGCTTTATGGCTTGGACGATGTTTGTTCGCTAAGGAATCTGGCTTCATTTCCTGTTGTTATCAAAGGACTTAGCCAGCGCACCAATAGTTTTAGAAAGCCAGGGTCATCATTTGGGCAAGGTAGTTGTGTGCATGGGATCCGCCTTTTTCTAAGGTGGCGTATGGTACGCCCCAGATCTAAGAGAGTTTCATGGTTATCAGTAGCAGAACCAATGGGGCAGAATACTAAGGTTTTTGCGCCCAAATGCAGCAAATTCTCTGCGGCTTGATTGACATCTGGGCGGGTCCAGCCCACAGGGATATTGTGGTTTAGCCAACCGATGGAAATCAAAGGAAATTGATGGACCAATCTTTGGCGCACGGCTTCATAGAGACTTTGATTTTCCCGAATCCCAGTATCGTATCCTCTTGTTTCTAGAGGAGAGCCGTAGGTCATCAGCACCAATCCCACCTGAGATGGGTTATAGATGCCATTGGTCTGAATAATTTGATGGGTCAGGAAGGTGCCGATCCAGTCGTGGTAGTCGCTACGCTCTGTGAAGGAGGGAAGGCAGCGGAAGTCCTGGATATTTAAAACTTGATTGACCTGTTGGACAGTGATGCCTGTGGTGAAAGCGGAGTCAATCACGAGCAGAGGAAAAAGGACCAATCGTTCAAATCCTTGGGCTTGGATCTGGGTTAAAACCTGCTCCGGCAAAAATCCATCGCAAAAATTGAAGGCCTTGAATACTTGGATATCTCTTCCGTATTCAGCTTGCAGGTATCGCTCTACCCCAATTCGTTGTTTCTCAAAAATCCAGTTATAGGGAGATTGAAACCGATGTTCTTGCTCCCATTCCCGATGGTCCCACCAAGAAAGAATCCGCGTCAGCAGTGCATCACTCCAAGGAGTGTTGGGAAGAAACTTCCCCGCCAAGAGCGTCAGAGCCTTGTAGTTATAGTCATAAAAGTCCCGAGGACTCTTGTGGGCTGGTACTTCGCCATACCCTACCAGCAAGACAGCGGTTTTTTTCAAGACCAATCAATATGGGTGGGAGATTCTACCCATTTTAGGGGGTAGGTTCAGTATTGGTTATTTTCCACCACAGAATTCTTAAGGCTTATCTCCCACAACGCTCGGACTTCTGTGTTTTCATATCCTTGAGACAAATCCTGCTGTTTAGGCAAATATTGACTTCGCTTAAAGCTGATTGATTACGACAGCAGTGTGAAAGCTCTCAGCATAATGCTCGAATTAAAATGTTATTTTGAGAATAGTCCATTGAATTCGTGATACTTACTGCGCAATGGAGTTTTTGCTTACTTCTTTCATCTATCCTCTTCAGAAGCCGCTCACGTTATCTAAGCAGTTGGGCTTTAGTTTAAATAATCCTCAAACAAGTGAGGAAATAGAGGCGGTAAAAGACTATCTTTTGCGTTCTTATGAATCAGGATATGATTATAAATTCCCAATCTATTCTGTTAAAGATATAGTTGCTATAGAAAGTATTTTAATCACTTTTAGGGATTCACTTTTAGGAGAAGATTTCTATTTAGCTAACAAATTCATTCAGTACGAGCGGAACACTATTTTTGACTTTCTTGCAAGCATCTGGATTATTGCTCGTTTTGAAGACGAAGGTATTGGTAAAGCACTTCGAGAAGAACACCAAAAAATGCTCTAAGAGGGGGGTGCGTTTGCAAGTTTGTAGATGAAATGCGAACACTAGTCGCTATAGAGCATCGATCGGAACGCGACTGATGGGCAATCTGTGAGGAGGAAATACCTTCCAAGCAGAGGAGATGAGCGATACAATTTACTCAGCCTCATAAACTGTTCAACCTTAGAATAGTCCAACGCCATGAATACTTTCGATCAGGCTCTAGAAACCGCTCTAAAATTGCCCTATGAGCAGCAGGAAATGCTGATCAGAATTCTGCAAAACCGCCACCACGAGAGTCGCCGTGCAGAAATGGCTGAGGATGCCCAACAAACCTTGGCTGATTTCCGTGCAGGTAAATTTCGGCACCAGTCAGCAGAGAATGTCATTGCAGTGCTACGCCAGTTTTTGCAAGAGTCTGAAGAATGAGACCGTTGGTTCTGACTCCAAAATTTAAACGAGCATTCCGTAAGTTTGTGAAACGAAACGTTGACCTTCAGCAACGCATTGAAGAGACTCTGCAACAAATGGAAGCAGACGTATTTGCCCTGAATTTAGGGACTCACAAACTGAGCGGTAAGTTTAACGGTCTTCAATCCTGCTCTTGTGGCTATGACGGTCGTGTTATTTTCTCCATTGAACAAGATATGGAAACAAACACTGAAGTCATCGTTTTGCTTGACATTGGAACGCACGATGAAGTTTATTAACTAGGACAATAGCTGCAGTGGTATGACAACCTCAATACACGCTGCCTGCATGATCATATTCCATGCCTCTCCGAACCGTATTGATGAGCAATCAGCTATGATTTGTGCATGGAGTTTGAATGGGATGAGTCAAAAGCCACGGCTAACCTAAAGAAGCACGATATCAGCTTTGAAGAAGCCAAAACCACCTTTGATAATATGTTGGCAGTTATTTTTGATGATGAAGCTCACTCAGTGGGTGAGAAGCAAGAGATTATTATTGGGCACTCCCAAAACAATCGATTGCTATGCAACCCAAACGGGATTTCTCAGCAAAGAAGGAGGACAGTTAGATAAAATAGAAGACCATACCCAATATGCATACCCATGTTGACTTCACTATCGGGCGCTCAAATCCGTGAAACATTCCTTGGGTTCTTCGAATCCCAAGGACACAAAAGACTGAGTAGTGCTTCTCTCGTACCGGAAGACCCGACCGTGTTGCTTACGATTGCGGGAATGCTTCCCTTTAAGCCGATTTTTTTAGGGCAACAGGAGCCGCTATTCCCTCGTGTCACCACTTCGCAAAAGTGCATCCGCACCAATGACATTGAGAACGTAGGACGGACCAATCGCCACCATACTTTTTTTGAAATGCTTGGTAATTTCAGTTTTGGCGATTACTTCAAAAAGGAAGCGATTCAGTGGGCTTGGGAACTAGTCACTAAAGAATATGGAGTGCCGCCAGAGCGGCTGGTTGTGAGTGTTTTTGAAGAGGATGATGAAGCCGAAGCTATCTGGCGGGATGTGGTGGGGGTTTCTCCCCAGCGCATCCTCCGGATGGGAGCGGCAGATAACTTTTGGGAGTCAGGACCTACCGGGCCTTGTGGGCCTTGCTCGGAGATTTATTTCGATTTCAAACCCGAATTTGGGGATGCACACATCGATCTGGAAGATGATCAGCGCTTCCTGGAAATCTATAACCTGGTCTTCATGGAGCAAAATAAGGATGCTCAAGGACGTCTGACCGAACTACCCAAGAAGAATATTGATACGGGTATGGGCTTGGAGCGGATGGCACAAGTGCTGCAGCAGGTAGACAACAACTACGAAACCGACCTGTTGTTCCCGATTGTTCACAAAGCGGGCCTGCTCGCAGGCATAGAGTACAAAATGGCCACTGAAACCCAAAAGCGGGCGATGAAAGTCATCGGTGACCACATGCGCGCAGTGGTGCATTTGATTGCCGATGGGGTGACACCTTCCAATCTCAAGCGAGGCTATGTCCTGCGCAGGTTGCTGCGTCGGGCCATTCGCTACGGAAGGCAGTTAGGGATTACGGGTTCCTTTACGCCTGTTCTCGCGCAGATTGTGATTGAGGGGGCTTCCGATGTCTACCCGCACCTCTTGCAAAAACAAAATTGGATTATGCAAAATCTCCAACTGGAAGAGCGGCAGTTTGGACAGACTTTGGAGCGGGGAGAACGACGGCTCCAAGATGTGATAGCACGGACTAGTGATAGTAAAGTAATCTCTGGGCAAGATGCCTTTGATCTCTATACGACCTATGGTTTTCCGGTTGAACTTACCCTGGAAATCGCGGAGGAACAGGAGTTTACCGTAGATTTGGCAGAATGTGAACGGCTGATTGCTGAATTCAACCAAAGCAGCAGTAGTGAAGAGTTTGCCATTGACCTGACGAAAGCGGCTCAAGGAGAACTAACGGGCCTTGAGAAAACTGAATTTATTGGCTACGAGCAGCTAATCGCGCCCGCAAACATCCTGGCTTTATTGGGATTGCCGGAGCACTCTAGCCTTAAACAAGCAGAAGCAGGACAAGAAATCCAGGTGATTTTAGACCAGACCCCATTTTATGCGGAATCGGGCGGTCAAGTTGGAGACCAAGGTTATCTCTCTGGGAACCATGTTTTGGCGCGTGTCTTAGATGTACACAAACAGGGAGAGGTATTCCTCCATCGTGCTCTGGTGGAACGAGGAATCTTGAAGGAAGGGGATTTGGTCACGGCTCAGGTGGATAGTGCTCATCGAAGACGGGCTCAGGCTCACCACACCGCGACCCATTTGCTTCAAGCCGCCCTCAAAAAAGTGGTGGATGAAAACATCGCTCAAGCCGGGTCTTTAGTTGCTCCTGACCGTCTGCGCTTTGACTTTAATTGCCCACGAGCGCTAACAGAAACAGAACTCCATGAAGTCGAAACCACCATCAATCAATGGATTGTCGAAGCCCATCGCTTAGATGTCCAAGTGATGCCTTTGGCTCAGGCTAAGGAGAAGGGAGCGGTGGCAAACTTTGGGGATAAATACGGCAATGTGGTGCGGGTCATTGATATGCCCGGTGTCAGCATGGAACTGTGTGGTGGTACCCATGTTAGTAATACCGTGGAATTGGGCCTATTCAAGATTGTCAGTGAATCAGGAGTGGCTGCGGGTATTCGCCGGATTGAAGCGGTATCCGGCATGGGTGCCTTTGAATATCTGGCTGTCCGGGACCAAGTAACCAAAACTCTGGCCCAAGAGCTGAAAGTACCTGTAGAAGAATTACCGCAGCGGATAGCGGCGCTGCAAGCGGAACTTAGACAAGCCCAAAAGACTATGGAACAGCTTAAGGGCCAAATGGCGATCTTGCAGGCAGACCGTCTGCTCTCTCAAGTGGAAGTGCTCAACGGTCATAAGGTTTTGGTCGCTTCTTTAGGAGATACGGATCCAGAAAGCCTGAAAGTCGCAGCAGAACGACTCCTCCAAAAAATGGGAGCTGGAGCCGTGTTTTTAGGTTCTACACCCCAAGGGAAAGTTTCGCTAGTGGCGAATTTCAGCCCGGAAGTGGTGGCTACAGGCCTGCAAGCAGGAAAATTCATTGGGGCGATTGCCAAGCTCTGCGGCGGGGGTGGCGGCGGAAAGCCCAACTTTGCCCAAGCGGGAGGAAAAGATCCAGAAAAGCTGGCTGAAGCACTAACCCAGGCAAGGAGGGACTTAAAGAGCGCATTGCAAGGAGATATTTCCTAGATTTAGGGTACAAATGTGTATAAATATAGTGGTACCAGTCGGACTCTGAATTGTGCTTAAGGCTAAAAATTTTCAAACAGTTATTCTTCAGGCGACCATCTTTACGCCAGATATTTCTGTTTCAACATTTTCAGCATCTAAAGCTTTGGCGATAATCCTCGGGAAGTATGCGCAACAATATGATGGCGCTCCCCAAGCACTAGCCTTACCGGAAGGGATTCCACCCGAGATTCCCCGAATTGTACTACAGAGCCAAGATGGAACTTTCAAGCTAGAAATTGCACCTCAACGAATTAATTCCTTTTGGATTCGCACCCAGGAAAATCAAGGGGAACCGGAAAACATGATAGATAGCTGTATTGAGGTGTTAAAGCACTATGTACGTGAAACTGACATGAATGTAGGTCGTCTTGCATTAATTGTGACGCGAGCCCTCAAGACAGAATATCCTGCCAAATCACTGATCGAAAAGTTCTGCAAGCAAGAACTACAGACATCAATCTTCGGCCGTTCAGAAAATTTTGAGATTCATAACCATAAGCGATATGGATTCAAAGGAACATCCATTGAGAATTTGTTTATTAATAGTTGGTTGAGGTGTAAGACTGGTGAAATGATTGCTGATGGAAAACCCGTCCCTGCTATTATTCTTGAACAGGATCTTAATACTCCCCTTGAAGAGATAGAGCAACGAAATTTTACAACTGACGAGATACAAAACTACTTTGAGCAAACAGCGGATGAAGCTAAATCTGTCTTAGAACTCTATTTTCCAAGTGGAGATTAGTCATGTACAAAACAGTACTGCCCAAAAAATCTGCCTCGGTTAGAAAAGATGAAAGTATGGATTCAGCTTCAACTCCATATGCCCGATATGAGGGCAATACTTCTGCCACAGGTGAAGGCAGAAGTTCAATGCTCGTAAAATTTAGGGATAAGGAATTTAAGCAGGTCTTCGAGGAACGATTTCTGTTGTCTAATTTTAATGTAATGGGTCAAAACAATGAGCGACTAAGTGAGCGACTAAGTGGTCTAGATCCTAGCACTGTCAAATTAGTTCAGCCTATCCCAAATTACCCAAAGAAGGATTTTATCGCATGGGGAAATTACCGAAGTAAATCTGCTGATGCTCCCTCTAAAGCTGATAATTTGTATAGAACTGCTACTGACAAACAGCCAATTCAGACTGTACAGAATCGTCTCACAGCACTTTATCACCAAGAAGAGGAAGAGTGCAATATTTCCAAGCCTACTGATCACTCATTCAACACAGCATGGAAACTAGTCACTGAGGCTTCTGAGCTAAGAGGGAAATATTTTCAGAAGGCGACTGTAGCAACAGATGATGAGGGAGGAATTCGGCTCAGATGGAGGAACCCTAACAAAGATCGTGAAGTTAGATTGTACTGTCCTGCCAATACTACTAAAAAAATGTATATCTATCATGAGGAAGGTGATAGTTATAGAGCAGAATACAACGTGTCAGGAAGAACACTAGCCGAGTGGCTATACTGGCTTTCTGATGCATGAGCAACCTGGGAACTAACGATTCAGCGGATTTAGAGCTGATAATTTGTAGCGAGGTAGTCTATCGTGTTTTGCGTAACAGGAAGTGTATAGACGAGGATACAAATGAAGTTGGGCCAGAAGCTTTTTATCTGAGAGAATCTGAAGATGGACTCTCTATTTGTATTGCTAGTAAATGTTCACCCGAAGAATGTGCTAGTAACTTAAGTAAACACTATGGAATAGTTAGTCTTCATACAGGGCGTATTCGCTCTCTAGGTCTAGATGTTATTCATGCTCCCCTGACTGGATTTGAGTGCCATGGATTGATTAGGGGATTACCTTTCCGCAATGATGACCCAGCCAAAGCTGAGCGATTTGCTAGCTTACTTTGTAAGCAGAGTAGGTTCGTCACCTAAGTGCGTAGTCATTCAACAGAGTTTAAGCAAGGGATAGACCTACAGAATGCACTAGCGTAGTCTACTGATTTAGTGTGAAGTCTCGATAGGTGGACCCCCAGTTGTTGGTGAGGGCTCTTCGCGTTAGAAGTTTACTGTGCTTGTAAAAGCCAAAACCCTGTAATAGCTTCATCCTCTTCTGAAGCTTGGACGGCGATAAAATGTAGTCCCTGAAGCTGGTCCATACGCTCGATAAATTGGCGGGCAGAAGCTTTCATTTCAGCATCCTCAAAGGTAGCTAGAATCCAACGTTCTTCTGTATCAGTCTCTAGCAAAATTGCGCTCGATTCTGCTTCGACATAACTTAGGGCTACAGGGCCTTTTTCCTCCAGCCAGCGAACCAGAGGTTTGGCCTCCTTTCGTATGAGAAAAAGGCCAGGGATGACTGCAGCCGAAGGCCAGTCCCTCCAATCTTCTTTCCAAAAGGGAATGTCTCCATAGGAAATCGATACCTGACGCAATAGGGATAATTCAGCAGCAGGCAAAGCACTAAATCCCCAACGTTCTGGAAGTAACTCTTCAGGAAAAGCCACCGGAACAGGACGTTGGACAGGATGTACTCTCTGGGAGGGACTGTACCCCTCTAGAGAGGGATAGATGTTTTGTTGTCGATAGGCCAACCAGCGCTGGATGGCTATAGCCCGCAGGCTCTTCCGTAAGGGAATGAACAAAGCCTGACAGGCTGGCTGGGATAAGTTGAAACTAGCGGAACGAAAAACGCGGATCTCTAAAGGGGTTTCTCCTCTTTCTTCGATCAGGTTTTGGAGCTGTGTTTGCAGCCACGCGGCATTAACTTGAGCAGCAGAACAAAATTTGTTCAAAAGGCTCTGCCCCTCGGAGGTACAAACCAGTAGCTCCCCAAGAGGCTTCTGATCATCTCCGATAATCAGGCTGCGGTATATATCCAATTCCCAAGATTCCATAGTGCCCTTAGATATTTAAGTCCAGCGCGGAGAGACATGATATATCGCGTCTGTACGAGATGCCCCGCCTGGACGAGAGGATGTAGTTCATGCCATCAAGAGTAGCTATCGATTCCTAAGATTCCGGCAAAGCCACCCAAATATTACCCTCTTGCACACGGGTCGGAAAAACAGTGAGCGCTTGTTGTCGGGATATTTTACCGAGCATGGGGCCTATCCCTGGAGGCCAGGGGGACCACGCTTTGACATCTCCGCTTCGTAGGTCAAAAGCACTGTGGTGCCAAGGACAAACAATAGCGCCGTCTTCCGTGATCTCGCCCCCTTTTAAGGGCAACTTTATATGCGGACAGGCGTTGGCGACCGCATGGATTTGATTGGCGTGATTGATGAAAAGGATGGCTTGTTCGCCAATCTTTATGACCCGCCGATTACCTTGTGCTAGTTCATTCTCGGGAAGAGCCTTAACCCAGTTCACGATGCCCGCCTTCTTCTTATAGATAAATTTTAGTTAACAAATAAAGCATATGGCCCTTCATTTATAGCGTGTAAAACATTGAGCGGATGGCCTTGAGGCAGGAGCGTTCGTCCAGGCGTTACTTTTCTTAATTCGATGTCCAAATAAATATCAATTTTTATAGAGATTGCTGATAAAACAGGATAGGCTCACAGATATGAAGCCGCAGGGTCTGCGTCGCCACTTGCTGCACGGGGGAATAGGGAATAAGAGCGACTTTTAGGGTGCCCCGACAGCACCTCAAAAAATGCTGTGTTTTCTTTATTTGCGGGGGTTAATCTAGTTATGAATGCACAAGAAGTTTCCAGGGTCCGTAATATTGCCATTGTTGGCCCTTATTTGAGTGGAAAAACAACGCTATTAGAAAGTTTTTTATACGTGACAGGAGCGATTACTCGGAAAGGTTCGGTAAAGGATAAAAATACAGTAGGGGATGGAGTTCCCGAAGCGCGTGACCATCAAATGGGCGTTGAAGTGACGGCAGCTTATACAACTTATGAAGGGGTCCGTTTTACCTTTCTGGATTGTCCTGGCTCCGTGGAGTTTGCGCAGGAAACCTACCATTCTCTTGTGGGTGCAGATGCAGCAGTGGTGGTCTGTGAACCAGAAGCGGAGCGAGTTCTAACTTTAGCTCCGCTTTTTAAATTCCTGGATGATTGGAAGATCCCCCATCTGATTTTCATAAATAAAATGGACCGAGCTAATGCAGAATTTATGGATGTACTTCATGCCTTGAAAACTGTTTCTAGCCGTCCATTGGTGTTACAGCAATTTCCAATCGGAAAGGGTGAACACCTCGTTGGCTTTATTGATTTGATCACAGAGCAAGCCTATCAATACCATTCAGGTCAAGCGGCTGATCCGATCCCTTTGCCTGATGAATTAAAAGAACAAGAACATGGCGCACGGACGGAAATGTTAGAAGCCCTTGCTGACTTCGATGACCATCTCTTAGAAGAACTGATTGAAGAAATAGAACCCCCGCAGGACCAAATTATCCAAGACCTCAAGATGGAACTGAGCGCTGATTTAATTGTGCCTGTATTTTTTGGAGTGGCCGAACAGGAATACGGAGTTCGTCCTTTGCTCGACGCCCTCTTACGAGAAGCGCCAGAGGCAGAAGAGACGGCGAATCGGCGAGGTCTAGCCCCGGATAGTGAGAAAATTTTGGTACAAGTCCTCAAAACCTATGTCACCCCCAATGGCGGCAAGCAGTCTTTGGTACGGATCTGGCAGGGAACGATCAAAGAGGGAATCTCTCTCAATGATGTGCGGGTCGGGGGCATTTACCGCCTGATGGGACAGCAGCAAAGTAGTTTGGGAACGGCCAGTGCCGGTGAGATTGTGGCTCTGGGTCGCTTAGAAGGAATTAAGACAGGGGATACCTTATCTGATTCCAAAACATTTAAGGTGCTACCGAAAGCGGATGTGTTCACCCCTGTCTATGCTTTAGCCCTGATTCCAGAAAAGCGCAGTGATGAAGTCAAAGTCAGTGGTGCGCTTGCCAAATTGCTGGAAGAGGACCCTGCCCTTGCCTGGGAACAGCATGGCGATACCCATGAAATCATCCTCTGGGGGCAGGGGGAAATCCATTTGCAAGTAGCCTTAGAACGCTTGCGGCGCAAGTACAACCTGGCCATGGATACCCATTTGCCACAGGTCCCGTACAAAGAGACTATCCGCAAACCCTCTTCTGTCCGTGGTCGCTATAAGCACCAGACCGGGGGGCACGGGCAGTTTGGGGATGTTCACCTGGATATCAAACCCTTGCCTCGTGGAACAGGCTTCTCCTTCGAGGAAACGATTGTGGGTGGAGTGGTCCCCCGTCAGTACATTCCTGGAGTGGAAACGGGGGTCCGGGAATCGTTAGGACATGGACCGCTTGGCTTTCCTGTTGTTGATTTAGCCGTCACCTTGACCAATGGGTCCTACCACTCCGTGGACAGTTCAGAGCAAGCCTTTAAACAAGCAGCTCGGATTGCCATGCAAGAGGGCATGCCTAAATGTGAGCCCGTGCTCCTAGAGCCGATCATCCAGATTACGGTTTCCATCCCCACGCATTTCACCTCCAATGTCCTCAGACTCTTGAATGGGCGCAGAGGCCAAATTCTGGGCTATGATGCCAAGCCTGATTGGGCCGGTTGGGACCAGGTAGTGGCCCATTTACCTCAGGCAGAGATGCACGACTTCATTGTTGAGTTGCGCTCTTTGACCTTCGGGGTCGGCTTTTTTGAATGGCAGCCTGACCACTTACAGGAGGTCCCGGAAAAGATCCTGGCAAAGATTCTGACGACTGCCTCTGGCAATGGGCATGGAAGCAGTTAAAAGCTTATTGCAAAATATTCTCAACTAGTGATACTATTTCAGCAGTAGGACAACGTGAGCGCATGGGATGTGCTTTTGTCTTCACGTGCATTCACTCACAGCAGCCCTTCTCCTGATTGGATAATCTTGTACGGGCTGCTTTTTTTGTAGTCTTTTCTGGTACTTATTAGTAGTTAAGCCTTTTTAGTTAGGGGCGTACAGTGCTTTCCCCTGTGCAAGAACGTTCTCCCGATCAGCCTAGTCTTACCAAAACCATTGTCTCTGCCATAGATATTGGGACCAACTCGGTTCATATGGTGATTGTGGAAGTAAATCCGAGTATTCCCAGCTTCCGAGCTTTGGCCAGTGAGAAACAAATGGTGCGGCTCGGTGAATACTGTAAGGCCACGGGTTGGCTGACGCCAGAAGCCATGCAGCGGACTCTGGACGCGCTGAAACGTTTCCAACAACTATCGGAAAGCTTTGGCTCAAAAACAATGCTGGCGGTGGCTACCAGTGCGGTCCGGGAAGCTCCCAATGGCATCGATTTCCTACACCAAATCAAACGGACTTTAGGGATACAGGTAGACCTGATTTCTGGGCAGGAAGAGGCCCGGAGGATCTACCTCGGGGTCCTCTCAGCTATCCCTTTTGAGGGTGAACCCCACATTGTGATGGATATTGGCGGGGGTTCTACAGAATTCATTTTGGGAGATGGCGGAGAGGCCAAATTCCTCCGTAGCGTGAAGGTGGGTTCAGTGCGTTTGACCGACCAATTTGTTCATTCTGACCCCCTCACGAATGAGGACTATGAGGCTCTCAAAAAGCACGTGTATAGTACGCTAGAACCTGTGATGGAGCGACTTTTGGCAGAAGGACCCTTCAAGCGCATGGTTGGGACTTCAGGGACGGTGATCTCCCTGGCACAGCTAGATAGCCGCAGGCGTAACGGCAATGTTCCTGACAGGATGAATGGCTATGAATTGACGCAGGCCAATGTCCGTCAATTGCTCAAAGAACTGCGTAGCATGAATAATCAGGAACGGCGCAAGCTGGTGCCTGAGCGGCGGGCGGATGTCTTAGTTTCAGGGGCCATCATTGTCCAAGAAGCGATGAGTCTTTTGAAGGCGGATAGTTTAATCATCTGCGAACGGGCCCTCAGAGAAGGGTTGATTGTCGATTGGATGATTCAAAACGGTTATATCGAAGACCGTCTGCGCTATCAGCAATCGGTGCGTGAGCGTAGCGTTTACCGTCTAGTCAATAAGTTCGGGGTGGAACGGGATCATACAGAACATCTAGCAAAGCTGACGTTGCAACTATTCGACCAAACGAAAGAACTAGGACTCCATGCTTGGGGAAACTATGAACGGCAACTGCTTTGGGCTGCAGCTATCCTACACAATATTGGTCATTCGATTGCCCATTCTTCCCACCACAAACATAGTTATTACCTGATTCGGTATGGAGAAATGTTGGGCTACACCGAAGAAGAAATTGAAATCATGGCGAATTTAGCACGCTATCATCGACGTTCTTCTCCAAAACGTAGCCATCCAGACTTTATGAAACTTTCGAAACAGCATCGTCAGGTCGTCCGCGACTTAAGTCCTCTCCTGCGCTTAGCTTCTGCCCTGGACCGTAGACGCAACATCATAGTGAAAGAGGTAAAACTAGAACGTGCTGAAAATTCTAAAGCCTTGAATCTGTGGATTATTCCGATGCTTCCCGATGAAGACTGCTTGATGGAATTGTGGAGTGCAGAAGAGAAAAAGACCGTCCTAGAAGAACGCTTTGATCAGGTCATACAGGTTAAATTACAGGGCGCGACAAATTAGTATTAGGACGCTAGCTAGAGGAGCATATCAACCACTACTGTAGGGATATTTCAGCGAGGAAGGTAGGAAAACCGTACACGCCGGATGATGTGATTGGACTGATTGCAGAGATTATTGCTTCTAAGATTGAGGAATCAGCTAGGACTTGAATTCATGACTGCACCTGTGGCGACGGCGTGTGAGCAGGATATTGGGCCGTTTGTGGATGCGCTAGACTACAAAGAACAGCCGTTAGTTGTGACGACAGAGAAGGAGATGTATCGGCTTACTGCGGAGTAGGAAACGCTAGTCAACAAAGTTTTTTATAAGCCGGATTAAATACGGGATCTAGTGGAGATTAACCCGCTTAATGGGGGATTGAAGGGGCTTGAGCAGTTGATTATTAATTAGCAAGGAGGTTTTTATGTCAACTATTTCTGAAGATTTATTATCAAGGATTACCCTTAATCATGAGATTTTGGGTGGCAAGCCTATTATTCGAGGGATGAGAATTTCAGTGGCGATGATTTTAGAGCTGCTTGCCAAGGGGGCAACGATGACAGAGATTCTAGAGGATTACCCGGAACTGGAGATGGCTGACATCCAGGCGGCTTTGCTCTACGCCCACCATCTTGTGGAGAATGAGGAAGTTTTTGAACGGGTGGCCACATCTTAGCGATGAGATTTTTATTGGATGTTAATGCTAGCGGTTTATTGTCTACATTTCTTCTAGAAGCAGGTCATGATGTCGCTTGTTTGAGTCATGTGAATTCTAGAATGACTGATAGTGAGATTCTGACTTGGGCAGTCAGAGAGGAGCGCATTATCATCACAACTGATTCTAATTTTGAGCAAATGATTTGGTTGGGGGGAAGAGTTCATTGTGGGGTTTTGCGGTTGGAAAACTTACCACGATTAGAAAGGATGACTCTGTTTCAGGATGTCTTGGTTAGTTATGCTCAGGATTTAGAGGCGGGCGTGGTTGTGATTGCGACTCAGCAAAAGGTTCGGGTTCGTAGAAAACCGAAGGTGCTAGAGAATTGAAAATAAAAAGAACATCAATTGCAGATGTTTTTTAATATTCCCTGAGCCTTAGTACGTCGAGCGGACAGTAAAGAGATCTCTGAAGTACCTTCCGTTAGGCACAGGGTAAAATGCAATGACAATCAGTTCTATGCTTATGAAGCTCTTGTCAATCAATGTGGGACTTCCACGGGAGGTCGACTGGAGGGGGAAAACTGTCCTTACCTCCATTTTCAAAACGCCTGTGTCAGGTCGTATTCGAGTGACGAGGCTTAACTTGGACGGGGATCAGCAGTCCGATCTATCTGTGCATGGTGGAATCGATAAGGCTGTCTATGCTTACCCATCAGAGCACTATGCATTCTGGCAAGAACAATTTCCTGAAATGGAGCTTCCTTGGGGCATCTTTGGCGAAAACTTCACCACAGAGGGCTTGCTTGAAGATGCCCTTCACATTGGCGATCAGCTTCGGGTTGGATCTGCTGAATTCGTGGTCACTCAACCTCGAATGCCTTGTTTCAAACTAGGTATTCGATTTGGTCGGGCCGATATGGTCAAGCATTTCCAAAACAGTCGCAGAACAGGCTTCTATCTTGCCGTTCTTCAAGAAGGAGAAGTAATGTCTGGTGATTCTATCAAGGTAATTGCTCGAGACGATCACAGTATCACGGTGGCTGATGTTGTTAGTCTGTACGCAGCGGATGCCACAAACCAAGACCTTTTGCGCCGTGTGAGCACGCTCCCAGCGCTCCCCGAAAGCTGGCGAGACTACTTTCGCAAGAGGCTTTGGGAGCCAGATGTGTAACCACAGTTGGTGAGTGAACGCTGCTTAACAAAAAGTGAAGGGAAAAAACTCCCGTGCCTAAGAGCGCTGTATCTATTCAGCGAATTCATAGGCAATGTCTGTTACATGCCCACGCCAGTATGGGTAAGGGGCCTCTGGCAGCTGCCACGCCACTTCGCCTTCCAGCGGAATGCGTATACCGTTTCGGACTTCATAGGACCAAAACCGGCCTTGCCAAGGCATGGATACAATCGTACCGTTAATAGTGCGGGGGCGCGACGCAGCTCGTACCGAGGTGATCAACCCCTCTGCGTTAAAGTGAAATTCTAACGAGACAGTCGTCACTCCATCGGTTAGTGTTGCCACTGCAGTGGTTTCATCCACCGATTCCCAGCGCACTCCTTGGCTAGGCAGTAGGGCCGTTGGATACCAAGCGGCCTCAGCTAGGTAACGCAGCAGTTCACCTTGGGCTACTTCGGATGTGCCACGAACATCGGCGAGGGTGACGAGGCCCAGCAATTCTGCATGCAGGATCCCTTCCCCTGCAATGTAGGCATCGTGTACAAGCACATTTATGCCAGGTCCCATATTGATGCGTCCATCCCAATCGAATCCGGGGCGCCGGGTCGTGTCCATTTGGGTGGAAGTGAATGGACGCCAGTTCGCTTTGGTTTCGCCCATGTTGAACTCACCGGCATGGGCGAAACGGGCAGTAACGATCATTGGCTGTCCCTCTTTCAGCACCGCACGAAAATACCGACGCACGGGCGGTGGCAGGTCCTCAATTTCTCGTGGGTCATAGGTCGTAGGCGAAATGACTAAGCGCCCGGCCTCAAGCTTTGCTCGAAGGTTGTTGGTCTTGTGCTGCCACCGTAATGCGCCGTAGATAAGTACACCGAAGCAGAGGACAAGCGCAACGAGGATCAGGACGATGGTTGTTAGCCCCATAGGCAAACCTTCTGCTGCTCACAGTGGAATCTTTTCTTATTTCAAGACTACGAAAAGAATTTGAGAAACTTGTGAAGAGCAGTACTTGAAAGGAATCATAACGTTGCCGTTACAGCAAAGATATCCATCCTTCTTTTTACATAAACTTACTACATGGACTTAAAAATCTGGTGGAGCTAAGCGGACTCGAACCGCTGACCCCCTCAATGCCATTGAGGTGCGCTACCAACTGCGCTATAGCCCCGCAACTCTTTATGAGCGTCCTTTATGTTCTCATGTGGTCTGTGGCCTGTCAATTACCCTGAATGGGTGAGCGCCTAGCCTCGGTGCTGGCTGCCATCGTCAACTTCCTGAGTGCCCTGTCTAAATCAGCCGTCAATACGTGAGCACTGCGCTTAACGGAATCCACCTCATAGGCAGATACTCGGAGCGGCGCACCAATGTGAACAGAGACCCTGCATCGCCAACGGGGCCGCATCGGGTTATAGTGCAGCGCCATCGGCACGACCTTCAAGCCAAGACCCGGTTGACTGGCCTCTGTTTGCAGGGCAAGACGAGCCAGACCAGGCTTCAACCGTTGGATTTCTCGCCCATAGAAAAGGTTCCCTTCTGGGAAGAGGACCAGAATCTCTCCCTGTTGCAGAATCTCCATGCCATGCCGGAGGCTAGAAATGGCGGGACGATCCGTATCCACCGGAAAGCCCCCGGTATTGCGAATCAACCAACCTTGCAGCCCGACCACTTCATTCGCAGAGACCATAAACCGGAGATCCCGCCCCGTGACATACCGTCCTGCAGCGTAGGGCACCATGAGCGCATCCCAGCGAGAGCGATGGGTAGGGGCCAGGATCAGAGGACCGCTTTTAGGAAGATGTTCTTGCCCCGTCACTTCAATCGACTTAAAGTACGACGGCAGTAAACCATAGCGACCAAGGGGATAGACCAAGGACATCAGCCAGGGAGAAAACTGGGAAGGGGCAGGCACAGCCTTGGTATTGGCAGGACCTTTTAGAAGGGAAACAGCAGCATCGTAGGGATTCATGGCATAGGTAGAAGGTTGACTCTTCCTCTTAGCGTAGAGACTCCAGGCCTCTAAATAGTGCCCGAAAGGGACACTTTTGCAGACGGCACAAGGACAACCCCACTCAAAAGTTCGAGCGGTCAGGCAGGAGTTTGCCTTCTGAGGTCATCAGCGATGAGGTATCCCCCAAGTTGAGGGGAGGCAGGGTTTTCACAAGACTCGCCATTTCAATCGCATCCATGCCGAAGGACCAGCCTTTATTTTCTTTAATGCCCGCTCGCTCTAAAGCCTGCTGCATCGTATCCGTAGTCAATACGCCAAAAACTACCGGCACCCCCGTCTGCATCATGACCTGGGCAATCCCGTCCGAAACTTTCTTGGAAACATAATCGAAATGGGGCGTCTGCCCTTTAATTACCGCCCCTAGACAGATAATCGCATCATAACGCCGCGTCAACGCCATCCGATAAGCGACCACCGGCATATCAAAACATCCTGGAACCCAAGCATAGTCTACTTGCTCGGACTCATCACCTACATCCAGGCCATGGCGCTTGAGAGAGTCCTTACAGGCGTTTAAGAGTTTCTCTGTAATCAGGTCATTGAAGCGGGCCGTTACAATCGCAAAGCGCAAACCCTTGGTGCTGTCTAATCTACCTTCAAAAACTGCCATGACCCCTCTAGAAAGCTTTCTTCCAGATTAATAGGTTCCGGTACTAGCGGACTTGGGAATAAACCAGATCAGATAACTTAGGAATATCTGCATACTTTCCGCTCACACTCTTGAAGATGCTATAGAAACAGGCAGCGGTCACCGCCAGAAATACGGTGTTATTCAAGGTTTGCTTGAGCAAACTCACGAAAGGAGCTAGGTCAGGAACCTGACCAAATATGTTAAACAATACTCCAAACACCAGGGAATAGAGGGTTGTAGCGATCAACAGCAGTAGCGCCTGAAATACGTTAAACCGAATAAAGTGCGCAATATTCGGGTTGTTAATCACAAAAATAAAGAGCGCAAAAAAGAGAATTAGACCACCGAAGCCACTATTCAGCGCGGCCAAAGGAGCCAGAAAATTGAATATGCTACCAAGGCCAAACTGACCTAGTAGATTTCCACCATAAAGAACCGCATCCCCGAAGGGCAGAACATAGATCAAGCTGCCAAAGATTCGGTCCTGTAAGGTAGCACTACCGCGCCACGTCATGAAGGCTCTCCTGTTGCTTCTAGAGTTTGGGCAAGTTGGAATCCCATCGTACATTGGTACTGAGAAATCGCTTCTGGTAACGTTTGCGATAGCCTGCCACAACGCAAACGTCCATTATCGTAACGGGGATGTCCCTGAGAATTCGCCAAAAGACAGGAGCTACAGACAATATCCGAGCGAATGACTTGCTTTTCTAGAATGACAACCCACATAGCAATCTATGGAACCTGTATTCATTGTGGCTCAATATTTTCAAAAGCAGTGCTCGATCTCGGAAAGTTGTAGCTTATGCCTTCCGGTCCTACGATAGAAAAACCTGTATTAAGTTCACTTTTATGGATATATATCAGCGTCGCCGTCAGCGTTTTTTGAAGGCTCTAGGGGATGGCGTCGCCGTCCTGGCTAGTGCTCCCCCGCAAGTCCATCACAGCGATGTTGAATATCCCTTTCGCCAAGATAGTGATTTCTACTATCTGACGGGTTTTGATGAACCGGGTGCTGTAGCAGTCTTTGCGCCTCATCATCCAGAACATCAATTTGTCCTATTTGTAAGGCCTCGCATCCGCGAACAGGAAATCTGGCATGGGCTGCGAGCCGGATTAGAAGGAGCGACCGAACGTTTTGGGGCTGATGTAGCCTATTCCGTCGAAGAAGTGGATCAGCATTTAGCTGACTATCTCAAAGAATCCAACAGGATTTATACCAAGTTGGGGCGGGATGAAGCATTTAACCAGCGGATGCTCAAGTGGTTAGACCATTTTCAGCGCAATCGTGTACGAACGGGCAAAGGCCCGATCGGGATGGACGATCCCGGCATGATTATCCATGACCTGCGTTTATACAAGGACCCAGAAGAATTGATGCTGATTGAGCGGGCCATTGCCATTAGTGCAGAAGCTCATCACCAAGCGCGGGCCTTGGCGAAGCCAGGGGTCTATGAGTATGAAATCCAAGCCCTGATGGAATATATCTTCCGCAAGAATGGGGCACAAGGACCTGCCTATCCTTCGATTGTGGCGGCTGGGGGCAATGCCTGCATCCTCCACTACATCGAAAACAAGAAGAAGCTGGAAGCGGGAGAACTCTTGTTGATCGATGCAGGATGCTCCTATGAATACTACAACGCAGACATTACCCGCACGTTCCCTGTAAGCGGACGCTTTAGCCCAGAACAAAAAGCAGTCTATGAAGTGGTCCTGGATGCCCAAAAAGCAGCGATCCAAGAAGTTCAGGTCGGCCATCCCTACGAAAGCTCTCACCTGCGAGCAGTCCGAGTCCTCACAGAAGGCTTGGTGGATTTAGGATTGCTCTCTGGCTCTGTAGACCAGCTGATTGAAGAAGGCAAGTACCGAGAGTTCTACATGCACCGTACTGGCCATTGGCTAGGTCTAGATGTCCATGATGTGGGTGCGTACAAGATTTCTGAACAGGAATGGCACAAACTGGCCCCAGGCAATTTGTTAACCGTAGAACCAGGGCTCTACATATCGCCTGACTGTGAAACCGTTCCGGAAGCCTTCCGAGGTATCGGCATTCGGATCGAGGATGATGTCTTAGTCACGGAACAAGGGCCGAAAGTCCTGACTCATGCAGTTCCGAAGGAAATAAAAGACCTGGAAGACTAGGGGAGAGCGGTTATTTATCCTCTGTTTGGAGATAGCTCTCACTCAAAGCCCGGTAATTATTTTGGCGAGCGGAAGGGTGGCATTCCAGACAACTGGCCGTATCGACGGGGTCTGGGAGATCCACTTTGGGGTGGAGGGCCTTGAAGAAGCGAGATTCAGAGAAGTAAAACGGAGTAGATTCTTTCTCCTTCAAGCCTCTGGAATAGTCTTTCAGATAGAGGTAAATCAGCTTTAGCTCTGGACCACGCATCTGTCTTAGGGATACGCCATAGTGTTCTTCGGGTTGGGTAAGGAGTTGCCGCCAGGTGTCTGTGGGGAAAACCTGGGGAGGAATCGGCACATGACAGCTACTACAGTTCTTGGCGTATTGGTCCGCCGCCAATTGATACTTTTCTAGAATTGGCTCTGGGGTAGCCTGCTCGGTTTTGACCCCACCTTCCAAATTTTTGCTTTGTGCGAATACCCGCGTATACCCCAGACCCAAAGTTGATGCCCCTAAGGCCACTCCTCCCAGGAGCATCCACCGTTTCCAATTTTGGGCCATGTCCTCTCCTCTTGGGCTCTGGTTTAGAAACCCGGATCCATCTTACAAAAAGGAGGCATGGAGTAAATCGTTAAAACTCTCGTCCCTCGTGGAAAGCAAGCACCTCATCCACCCCGAGGCGCGGTTTACGAGGCCAGTTCCCTGAGGCTGCGTAGCCGACCGTCAGTAACATCACAGGCACATAGCGTTCTGAGATATTGAATTCATGCTTTACACCCACGGCGTCAAAGCCAATCATCGGGCCACTTACCAACCCTTTTGCCTCAGCGGCAAGCATCAGGGTCATGGCCGCCAAAGACGCAGAACGAATGGCCTCATCCCGTGCCTTCTGCGCATTGGTATACATCTGGTCGGCCATGCCAACCCAAGTATCGGCTAAGTCTTGCCTAATAATCCCCTCTTGCACAGAGCGATCGAGGATGTCCGGTAGTTTCAGATGACCTTCCAAATCCCCCAGCACAATGAAGGTCACAGCCGCGTCTACCACTTTCTGCTGGTTGAAGGCTACGGCCTTCAATCGTTCTTTAGCCGCGGATTCGGTGACGGCAATAAAACGCCAATGTTGGATATTGAAGGAAGAAGGGGCCTGGGTGGCATAGAAAACCAGTTCTTTAATTTCATCATCAGAAAGTGTCTTAGTCGCATCAAATTTATTGGCAGATATGCGCTGTTTAATCAGTGACAAGGTATCCATTACATATTCCTCATAACGCGCAAACTTCTTATCCCTTGTAAGAGCTAGGGTAGCCTAGCCACGATAAAACAGAGTCATAAATATTTCAATCAAGATCAAAATAATGATAATTAATTCTAACGTCTGACTCTGGGCATGACTGGCTCTGTCACTGAGTAATTGATATAAATCATCAATAATATCTAGCTTTCGGGAAATAGCGGTTTGCCAATCTTGCAGATGGAATTGTTTACTGGCTGCATTATGAATTCGAGCAAGATACAGGTCACCAATCAGCTTCAGAGAATTATCTACACGCTCTGACAATAGGGCAGATTCAATACGCAACTCAGCCAAGTCTTCAATCGCTTTGCGATAGGGTATACGCAGAGGCAGAGGCCATTCAGGAGATTTTTGCACTATACCTTCATAGTTCTTCAGACGCTGATCTAGCTGAGCATCGATATAGCGGGCTTCTAGTAATTCAACATTCAATAGCTCTAATATATTCAAGGTGTCTGTATAGTCTGGGTCATAGATTAACGCTGCATTCCAGTCAACCAAGACCAAATCATTCACATAATATGAGGCCGCTTGATTAAGGGATTCCTCCTGCTGTTCCGAGCTTAGTATTTGAGTATCAAAATGAAGCATTTGAGCCAAGGTTGAACGATGCTGTGCGAGCAATTCCTTAGCATCTAAAGGAGCATCTATTTCTTCTAGAACGAACACATAATAATCTTCAATGAGTGTTGACAATTCAGGTCGGATAATAGCGAGCTGAATTTTCTGCATCAAAATCTGGACCTGCACTTTAGCATGTTCCTCCAGATCACAGCCATAGAGAGCTTGACTCATTTCGGGCAAGTCAACCAAAGAGACCTCGGATAAAGACCAGCGATAGGCAATACTGATCGCCCCAAAGTCAAAAATCGTAGCCTGAATTTGACCGTGGTGACCTGGAAAAATATCCGTTTCCCCTAGATTAAGCACTTGGGGTGGTTTTGTATATTGCAGATAGTTAGGGGTCTTTTTTTTGCGGGATATAGGCTGAATCGGAATGGAAGAGAGCAAAGTACGCACTTGTTCCAGTGAAACTTCATAGCCGATGTCAAAAGCAAATAGGGCGACCGCTTGCCCTTGGAGAATTTTCACGATTTTGCCATATCTCAGTCATGGGCTTTCATCTCCAGCCTAAAGCAGCTAAGAGTGCTTTGGCTTTTTGTACGGATTCTAAATATTCCTGCACAGGGTCAGAATCAGCGACAATGCCCGCTCCCACCTGACCATAGACACTATCTTCGGTCACCAATAGGGTGCGAATCAAAATGTTCAGATCCAAGTCTCCATTGGGAGCGAGCCAGCCACAGGAACCATAAAATAACGAACGGCGTGCAGGTTCTAATTTCTCAATGATTTCCATACACCGTATTTTGGGACAACCTGTAATCGTTCCCCCAGGAAAAACAGCTCGGATTAAATCGACTGAACTGGCCTCTGCTCTGATTTCGCCCACTACATTCGAAACAATATGCATCACATGGGAATAGCGTTCGATCGTCAGCAACTCATCGACCTCGATCGAACCATATCGACACACACGCCCCAAATCATTGCGTTCTAAGTCCACCAACATAATATGTTCTGCTTGTTCCTTAACATTTGCTAAGAGTTCCTCTTCCAAAGATTGGTCTTTTTCCGGCGTCATCCCCCGAGGGCGTGTTCCTGCAATCGGACGGGTTTCTACCCGAGGACCTTCTCTTTTAACCAAACGTTCCGGTGAACAGCTCACAACTTCACCCCAAGGAGTACGCCAATAGCTAGCAAAGGGAGAGGGGTTCAGACTTTGCAGCTGCTGATAAAGCGCTAAACTATCTCCACTTCCCGTTCTCGCCGCTTGAAAACGCAGAGACAAATTACTCTGAAAAATATCTCCCGCGTGGATATATTCTTTCGCACGGTGCACGGCCTCTTGATATTCTTCTGGGCTGGACAGAAACGTCAGGTCTTTAATGTCCATCACGCTTTCAGACAAACGAGCGCACTTTCTTTGCACCGCTTGAATCCGACGAATCCAGACATCCGGGTCTTGTCGCGTTTTCAAGGTTAATACTTTTTCCCAATGGTCATAGACGATCAGCACTTCTGGCTCAAACCAAAAAGCCACGGGAAAGGGCAAGGTATCTTCTTTTTGCCAAGGCAAGTGCTCAATTTCCCATGCCACGTCATAGCCCAACCATCCCAACAAGGGCATTTCCTCTGCGTCCGCCAGCCAGTGTTCTAAAGCTTGACAGACTGAACCCAAAGGGGGCGTCAAGATTTTGCGGGGAATAGAAGCCAGATAGGAATATCGCGCTGTTCTGGGATGACGGGTATGTCCAGGGCTTTCAAGGAGCACGGCGATCGGTTCATCAGTAAACAACTGCTCAAAAAGCAGGCTAGGACTGGTGGCAACATGGAGAGCTAGCGTATGCACAAGCAACTTAGGAAGAAGTCTTCATTTTCTACCCAGAATTACTCTAGGACTAAGGTAAAATCTGGAATGGAAGGGATATACAAGCCTTGATTTCTCTGATGCCGCTACCATAAATCAAGAGGACAATTTCAGGATGAGCTTATGCGTCTGCTGCACACGATGCTCCGGGTGAAGAATTTGGAGGAGTCTTTGAAGTTTTATACCGAAGTCCTAGGTATGAAGCTTTTGCGCCAGAAGGATTATCCCGATGGCAGATTCACCCTCGCCTTTGTCGGCTATGACACGGAAGATAAGACAGCGGTTATCGAACTGACCTATAACTGGGACCGAGATGACTATACCCTAGGCGATGCCTATGGTCATATTGCCATTGGGGTTAAAGATATTTATACAGCCTGCGTGCAAGCCTCTAGCAAAGGAGGCAAAGTCGTTCGTGCGCCTGGTACAATGAAGCATGGCAGTACCGTCATTGCTTTCTTAGAAGACCCTAATGGCTACCGAATCGAACTTATTGAAAGAGCTAGCTAAGCTGTATCCAATATCACCATGTTCGATTGCATGAAATAGACAGTGGAGACACAATATATTGCGTCTCCACACGCACTTCTATTATCGAATGATGTGCGAGATAGAAGCAGCCTGATTCCCGATTTGGGGTAACAAATCATGGGTAAAGGCAAATGCAAACCAAACCGAAAAAATAGCAGTGATAAACAGTCCAAGAGTGACTTTCTGTATCTCTGTCACGTTGCCCATTCCTTTCATAACATGCAGCACTACATAACTAAAGTACCCACTTCCAGGGCACTTTATAGGGTCAGAAGTATTAATTTTCTATTAATTAATTTCAATATTTAAGTTTCTCTTTATCTTCCTTTTATCTTCTCTTTATTTTCCCCTTATGGAGGTATTCATCCAGGGGTCAAAGTCCTCTACCGTATCAAAAATGGGTTCTCGACCTATCACCATATGGGGATCTTTCTTTTCACCTCTAAGTCGCTGCAAGTACTCCTTTTCAACGAGCTTGCGATATTGCTCTTCTAAGTCTGTCCGCTCTTCTCTGCGATTCAGCTTCATCAAGTCAGCTTTCAAGTCTCTAGTTGACATGATAGTGGCCTTCTTTTCCATACTTTCTCGATGCATATGTCTCCTTGCTCACCGAATGAAATGAAGTAAAATGTAGCCCTGGACACAACTCTTGCTAGGTAAGGAGATGAAATGGAGGGGCAGTTTATATCCGAATAGATACGCATTTGTTGTCAGTAGTCTTATACGGATGAAAATATTAAAACGCCTAATCGGATCCTTGTCTACACTTTTTCATACCAAAAGCAGAATTCATCAGTCCCGTCAGGTTTAAAGCTAGCGCACTGCCCCAAAAGAAGAAAATCCAGCAGCTACCCGCTTTGTGCCATCCACAACCTTGCGTATTCCCCGCCATAGTTTGGGGATAAGCCAAATCATAACGAGGCTAAATACAGCCAAAGCGAACAGAAAAACCACTGGATGGGTAAAGGTTGCCCATAATCCAGCCAAGACTATCGCATCCTCACTAAAGGAAGCGGTCCAGTTGGTAATAGGTTCAGGAGAGGTATTGATGATGGCCCGTGTTCCTGCTTTGGTAAAGTGACTACCGGAGGCAAGCGTACCCCCGAGAATGGCAGCAGCCAAGGTGAAGGCCGCATTATCACTGCTCGAGCTCACAACTCCAGCGGCCAAAGCGGCCCCCCCTGGTATGCGAATAAACGTATGCACGGTATCCCAGAGGGTATCGAGGCCAGGAATTTTATCGGCAAAAAACTCCATGAAGCACATGAAGCCGGATGCAGCAATTACCCAGGGGTTTGCTAGGAGTTGGAGGCTAGCCGGTAGGGTAATGTATCCATATTGCCCCAATAGTCCAACAACCAAGAGCACAAGATAGATTCGGAAGCCACTCGCCCAAGAAAGACCCGCAGCCATAGAAACGGTTTGCAGTGCGTCCATTCATACTCCTCGCAATCAGAAGGGCCGTGTTCTTTACACAGGAACTGATATCAGATGATGCACACCTGAAGGTTACCTGCTCAATGTACCTCTATAGACCGAGAACTGCGTTGAACGTTTCGTAAGGCCCGAAGAGCCGTGCAACGAATTTTGGGAGAGTGGGCAGCGTAGGCTAGGGGTTTTACGACTGCAGGACCCCATGTGTGTATGTACCAACAAAGATGCTCATAGAGTCGTGAGGGTTCATCGCATTCCTCTAAAAGGTGGTTGATATATTCTTCATCGGGTCTCAAACTTTTTCTTAATGGAGGTGAAGCGCCTAATAAAGTTTTCATGATTTCCTCCTGTTTATACCTGCAATGACTGAAGTGTTAAGGCTCACACTTATACCCTAGACATAAATTATAAAGAAATCGTGAAGGGCTAATGGCTGGTCAGGCATATCCGTGGATGACCTAATCCCCGGCATTAATGCTAATCGGGGACACACGCCTTCCCCTTCAATCTGATGAGTGTGTTTGGCAAATGAGGTGAAAACGACCCTAGGCGGATGTTCATTCTCCCCAAGTTCTTCACATTTGCGTTCTAGCCTAAGGGTAGGTCCAGATAGGCAATGCAGCTATGGCACTCCATTCTCCCTTCACTCCCAGTAAGTCTCCCCAACCTTTTTGGGTGCTCCCAACCCTGGCGTTGGTGACAGCAGCGACTCTGGCTATAAGTGGTTCGGGTATGTACCAAATGCGGGAACAAGCCCTTGTGGTCAACGGGGCTTATCAGAACACCCGTGAGGTTGTTACCCAATATTTCAAAACGGTAGAGGCGCGTGAGCAAGCGATTCGGCAAGCTAACCCTGACCAAGTAGCGCGTATCGACCAGTCGTTGGCCCAAAACCGCAAAGCCTTTGTCAAAGCGATGCAGGGCTATATTGTAGCGATTGCTGACCTACCACAGAAGGAAATGACCGAGCGCTTTGGGGCTTTAGATATGGAAGGTGCGGCCCACCAAAGCAAAATTCAGGCCAGGATCCATTCTTTTAAAGGAGTAGGGCGCCTAATTCATCTTCAGGTTTCAGAAACTCCCGATGAATGGAATCAGCGCCATCTCAATTTCTGGCTTTCGGAAGACAAGCAGCCTCAAGTACATATCCTCAATGATTTTGCCAAAGACCCGGATGCGATGGTAGAGCAACTAGCCTTTCTGAATACACCAGATACACCTAAGCATCTTGTCCTGCTTGCCGTAGGTAAAAAAGCTTCACTCGGTGGCGTGAGTCCGTGGATAGAAGTCTTCCAAGTCCAACAAGACCATCTTGAAAATAAGACAGCCCAAGTATTTCCTCAAAGCCTTTTAAATAACGTGCTTGGAGAAAGCCCGACTATTGAACCCAACAACTATATTCGGCTCGAACGTTATGTGCTGGATCCGGAGCGCGTGATGGCCCCTTGTGACAGTTGTGGACTATTGGCATACCAGAGCCAGCTTCAGTGGAAGCAAGGACGCTATCAACTGGTAGAGAATACACCCTTGAATACGGCGGACAATGCCAGCTATGCGGGCTTGCTCTATCTCAAGAAAAGGGCACAGACACCGACATGGACCGAGCCATTTTTGAGTAACCGCTTCCGTACTCAGGCCCATGAGCTTCCCGCCTTTCAACCAAAACGCTATGCCCTTTGGAACCAAGGGTTTATCTTAGAGGGTGAAACAAAAGACAAAGATGCACTTACTTTTTCCTTCACCGGTGTGGCAGACACGAAACTCATTGTCGAACGAAATGCCCAAGGTCAGTGGCAAGTACAAAATATGAGGACAAAAAGAGGCAATTTTTGGAACGCTCCAGTTCCTGCTCAGTAGGCGTTCGGTCTTTTCGGTCTTATAAAGATAACTGCTGTCGGAAAAAACATGGGTATCCCCCACGCTAGATCTTAAAAATTCTTCTAGGCCTGTTCATAAACATCCAGGCTATGCTGCAACGCCTGTGCAGCTATATGGCGCACTCTAAGAGACCGGGCAGAACTGACCAATCTTCTGACCGCTGAAGGTCCCCATGCATGGATATACCAACAGAGGTGTTCATAGAGCCGAAGGGGCACATCGTATTCCTCTAAAAGGTGGTTGATATATTCTTCTTCTGCACTGGAACTTTTGGTGGGGGGTGGCCAAGCAACTAAAGTTTTCATAAAATCCTCCTGACGATGCCTGCGATAAGTACTTCACGGCCTGCTCCTACATGTTAGAGGTTAATTATGAAGATATTATGAAGATTTTTTACCCATTCTGCCCTTCATTCAGATGAGCAGAAAGTTCTTGCACCAGGTCATCTAAATCTTGACGGCTCAACTGGTAGATTTCATTGCAGAAATGGCAGGTCGCTTCTGCACCACCGTCTTTTTCAATCATGTCCTTTAGTTCGTCAGAACCGAGCATTTTCAGAGCACCCCGCACTCTATCAACAGAACAGCCACAGTGGAAGCGGACCATCTGTACTTCTGGGGCAATCTGGAGTTCAAGTCCAGTCAAAATTTCTTCAAGAATCTCGGGCAATTTTTTTCCCGCTCGCAGGTAGTTCGTGATACCTATAACTCCTGCCAGATTGGAGTTGAGGGCTCTTTCAAGTTCTATGTCTTCTTCCCCAGGCATAAATTGAATGAGAATACCTCCCGCCGCTTCTACACCCCCAGGAGCAACGTGTACGCCTACCAGCACGACAGAAGAGGTTTGTTCGGAAACAGACAGATACTCCGTAATATCATCTCCAATTTCGCCCGTGACCAACTCTACAGTTCCGGCATAGGGATAGCCATAGCCCAAATCCTTCAAAACATGGAGATATCCCTTACCTACGGCCGAGCCCACATCCAATTTGCCTTGAGCATTGGGCGGGAGTTCAACGGTGGGGTCTGCCAGATATCCCCGAACCGTTCCATCCGCGCCAGCATCGGCCAAAATACCTCCCAAAGGACCATCCCCATCAATTCGAATATTGATCCGGGCTGTATCCAATTTCAGGTTGGCCGCAAGCAATAAGCTGGCTGTCATCGTCCGACCTAAAGCTGCTGTTGCGACAAAAGAGGCCTGATGCCTAACCCTTGCTTCCTCTACCGCTTTAGTGGAAACTACCCCCACCAGACGAATTTTCCCGCTTGCTGCAGTTCCCCTAATCAGTTGGTCAGCCATGAATATCCCTGATGCTTTTGATACATCTCTATAAATCTTATTCTAACGTTCTAGTTTCAAATCTCTTCAGGGAAAGGACCAGAATAAGCCCAATCTAGAAGTTCCACAGGATGCATCACTTTCATTTTGAGCCCACGTTCGCGAACACCACGGGACAGTTGTGCCATACATCCAGGACTTCCCACAACCACCGCATCGGCCCCTGTATCGGCAAGATAATCCATTTTACGTTCGCTTACCCATAAGCTCATTTCGGGTTCAAAGATATTAAAGAGGTCTCCCGCGCCACAACACATTTCCGATTCCGTAAAGGGAACCAACGCTAGCCCAGGAATTCTCCGGAGCAGATTCAACGTATCGTTACTGGATTGCAGCTTGTAGTTGAGATGGCAGGAATGTTGGTAGGCTACCCGCATATTGATGGCATGGGTCATCGGCTCTCGCTGGGTCCGCGATAGAAATTGGCCCATGTCTGCAACTCGGCTGGCATAGGACTTCGCCAGCTCTCTGGATTCCGGGTCATCCGCCAACAGTTGAGGATACTCCTTTAGAAAAGCCCCACAGGAGGCACTATTGGTCACAATGTACTCTGTGGGTTGTTTGGCAAACCCCTTGAGATTGCGGATAGCCAGGTTACGGGCTATGTCCAATTCCCCGGCGCGTGCAGCCATAGCCCCACAGCACGTCTGGGGAGGAATCGCCACTTGGTAACCAGAAGTAAGCAACAGACGACGCGAAGCCAAATTGACCGAGTTAGAGAGGTTATTGACCAAGCACCCCAAAAACAGAGCGGCTGTCCCGCTGGCATAAAGGTCTTTCTCTTCCGGCACAATCGTAGGTTTTACCGGACGTACAGAGGGTATTACAGCCAACAAGCCTTCGATCTGAGTTAAACGATTATTACCTAGAATTTGGGTCTGACGCACCAAAAATTGGAGACCCGAGAGTTGATAGGTTCTCAAAACATAGCGCAGGATAGTCAGTCCAACCGGAGAAGGCAACACCTGTCCCACCAGCCAACGCTGTAGTGCCCGTGCCCAAGCGGGTCTCTGGTCTGCCAGAACAACTTTACTCTGGGCAATCAGGCTACTGTACTCCACCCCAGAAGGGCACACGGTTGTACAGGCATGACACTGAATACATTTATTGAGATGTTCTTGCGTACCAGGAGTAGCCATTATTTCTTGTTGATTCTGGACTTGTTGATTCCAAGCATCCATGAGGTAGATTCGCCCTCTCGGGGAATCGGCTTCAGACCCCGTAACTTGATAGGTTGGGCAAGCAGGCAAACACAACCCACACCCAATACATGCATCAAGCTTTTTTTGGTCGAAGGGAATACCAGCAGGCAAAGCTGGTCTATTCACGGGTTGACTAGGGGGGTTACGCAAGGGAGGCGTACTTTGCATGAAAGGGTAAGGAGGGGAGAGTTTCCTTCTATCGTATCAAGGGAATATAGTGCTCCAAGGTGGCTTGGTCTCTAGAATGACTTAAAGCAAGGTTAATTTCTCTGGTTCTTGCTCTATTAAAGCGGCCAACTGTTGCAGGAAGATCGCAGCATGGGAGCCATAGAAAACACGATGATCTCCGGAAAGTACTATCTGCATCTGGCGTTTTACGCCTATGAAACCCTCATCATTGACTACAACCGTTGGTTTCGAAGCGCCTATCGCCAGGATGGCTCCTGTGCCAGGGGGAACCATAGCATCGAAACGATCCACCCCAAACATACCCAAATTGGAAATGGTAAATGTTCCTGAGTTGTATTCTTCAGGCTGTAGTTTTTTGCTGCGGGCACGGGCCACCAAGTCTTTCCACTCACGGGATAGTTGGTAAACATCTTTATTGGCTGCATCGCGCAACACAGGCGTAATCAGTCCTCCCTCATCCATGGCGACGGCAATCGCAATATTGATCTGCGCATTGGTCTTGAGCCCATTTGGGGTATAGCTGCTATTGACCAAAGGATGGTCTACCAAGGCGGTCGCTATCGCTTTTGCCAACAGTGTAGTCACTGTGACGCCTTTAGACTTCAATTGCTGATACAGGCCATCAAAGCGGTCTGTGGTGACGGTATACCCTACCCGAAACGAAGGAATTGTCAAAGACTGTTCCATGTTTTGAATCACTGCTTTCTGGAGGGTTGTAAATCCTTGAGCAGTTATTTCTTGCAAGGTTGGGGTGGAGATGGCCGGAGCGACAGGAAGAGCAGCCGGGGCTGCTTGAGATGCTTTCAGTACGTCAGCTTCCACAATCCGACCATTAGCCCCACTGCCATTTATCTGAGACAGGTCAATCCCCATATCTTGAGCCAATTTGCGAGCACGAGGACTTACAGCAATACGAGCTCCTGCTTCTTTAGCGACAGGAGCGGACACGGGCTCGGATTTAGGCTCACTTGCTTTTGTCGGCTCTGCCGGCTTCTCTGCTTGAGCGGCAGGCGCAGCCTCTGCAGCCTTCTTGGGGGACGAAGGAGCACTTTTGGCCGCAGCCTGCGCCATTTCTTCTTTAGTTTGAGCGAGGAGGGCAATGGCAGATCCAACAGCCGTGGTTTCACCATCGTGGACAAAGATATTGGCGAGATAGCCCTCGTTGAAGGATTCGACATCCATATCAGCTTTGTCGGATTCAACAACAGCGATGATGTCCCCTTTCTCGACTTTCTCTCCCACATTCTTTTTCCAGGCAACAACTTTGCCTTCGGTCATCGTTGAGCTAAGGGCAGGCATGGTAATTTCGTGGATCATCGCAAGCTATGAAACGCAACAGTAGGAGTGATTGTATCGCACCCTGTGTCTGTGGAATGCTCTAGGTGCACTAAGCGAGGAGATTTCTCCATTTATAGGAAATATTTGTGGCCCTTAAAACAGGAAGATCTTCAATAATTCAAGCCACTTTTTTAGGAATAGAGACGTTTAACAAATGCGTTTAGTAAAATATGTGTTGGCATTTTCAGGTCAATAGATCTAGTGATTCCTGATGTATAGATATATTTAAAAACAATTAGTAATTTTAAATTTTATCCAAGTCAGGAACTTTATCTGCTGCCATTCGTCTGCTTTACGGGATGGTTTTCTATGCAATTTCTGAGGAATATCAAGTTCATGAATTCAAGACTTCTAAAATACGCAGCGGTCTCCACCGGATTGCTGTTAGCTTTATCTAGTTTTCTCAGCTCAGGGGTGAATGCTCAACGTGCGCCACGTGCTCGGCGATCCTCAACCCCTACTACTTCCCCTACTACTACTACTTCTTCTTCTTCTATTGCTAGTTCAAACACTACTCCAGGAGCACTCTCCTTTACTCAAGCTCAATACGAAGCGGCCATTGCTTTTGATATATCGGGAGAAAATGGCAAGCTAGCGTCTAATCCCAATGGTCCAAGCTTGGGATACCCCTGTGGAGTACCTAATAGTTATGGTTGGAAGTGGGGAGGCTCTGGAGACGGTACCACCAATGTAGCAAACGCTGTAGCGGGGAGAGGTCAGCAATTAGCTGGAGCTGGCTATAACCAGGTATATAACGCATGCCCTGGGCCTAATACTCGTAAATCTATGGCCAATGCTCGAATCGAGTTTACTGACATGATTGTGGATTACTACTCAATTAGCCTAAATAAATGGGTTAGAGCTGTAAAACAGCCT